>JBBRME010000012.1:0-40347 GCA_038230995.1 Gemmatales bacterium | reverse complement strand
GGTTGGCAGAACCAATTTGTATCGGCCTACGCCAGTGCGCACCCCTGGGAAGACTGGGCCGAGACCTGGGCGCACGCCCTGCACATGGCCGACACCCTGGAAACCGCCGCCGATTGCGGAGTACGGTTGAGGCCAGACGATCAGAGTAAGCCGACGGTCAAAGCCATTGGCGACCCCGTGACGGAGGATCGCACCTTTGACGACCTCCTGGCCGACTGGTTAGCACTCACATATTTGCTGAACAACCTGAACCGTGGATTAGGCCTACCCGATGGCTACCCGTTTGTGCTGAGTGCCCAAGTGACGAGCAAACTCCGGTTCGTTCACGATGTCATCCGGGCCACACGACAGTCCGTAGCGTGAAGCGTCAGCGGTGTTGTTTTCATGATCACTTTGCTGACGCTTCAGGCTCTGTTTCGCAATTCATGGAAGATCGTGCCTCGTCAATCCCCGATGCTTCCATAAACTTTGTCGAGTTTGCCCTGAGTTCGCACTTGTGAGACTTCGCACCCATGCCCCCGGCTTATCTCGCGTTGGAAGATGGCACCCTTTTCACCGGTCGGGCTTTTGGAGCCAGTGGCGAACACGTTGGTGAAGTGGTCTTCAATACCTCGCTTGCCGGGTATCAGGAAATCCTTACCGACCCCAGCTACAAGGGCCAAATCGTTACGATGACGTACCCGATGATCGGCAACTACGGCACGACCAGTGCCGATGCCGAAAGCCTGGCCGTACAAGTGAGTGGCTTCATTGTGCGGGAACTCACACGGGTGCCCAGTAACTACCGCAGTCAGCGCGATCTCGACACTTACCTGAAAGCCAGTGGTGTGGTGGGGCTCGAAGGGATCGACACGCGGGCGCTGGTTCGGCACCTCCGGACTCGCGGGGCGATGGGTGGCGTGCTCTCGACGTTGGATACCACCCCGGCGGAGTTGGTGAAAAAGGCCCAAGCGGTGGGCAACATGGCCGGTAAGGACATGGTGAAGGAAGTGATGCCTGAAAAAGCCTTCACTTGGGATCAGGGTTTTGACACCCTCAGCGCGAATGTCATTCCGCAGCAAGTGATGACCAAGAACGTCGTTGCCATCGACTACGGCATGAAGTGGAACATCCTTCGTTGTTTGAAACAATCTGGATGCAACGTGACGGCGGTGCCCGGGAGTTACACCGCCGAGCAAGTGCTGGAACTGAAGCCCGATGGCGTGTTCCTTTCCAACGGCCCCGGCGACCCGGCGACGCTGGACGCTGCAGTGAAGACAGTCCAGGGGTTGCTGGGCAAGGTGCCGATCTTCGGCATTTGTCTTGGGCATCAATTACTGGGCCGGGCACTGGGTGCGGGCACATTTAAGTTGAAGTTCGGCCATCGTGGGGCCAACCAACCGGTGCTGAACAAGCTCACGGGTGCCGTGGAGATTACTACGCAGAACCACGGCTTTGCCGTTGATCCCGCCACGTTACCGGCTCATGCCGAGATGACTCACGTGAACCTCAACGACCACACTTGCGAAGGCTTGCGTAGCGAGAGCCTCAAGGCGTTCAGCGTACAGTACCACCCGGAGGCCGCCGCTGGCCCACACGACAGCACGTACCTGTTTGAGCAATTCAAGCAGATGATGTAATCTCAACTTTTAACACGCAGCATCGTACTGCTGATGTCCACCCGGAAAGCTTCTTCCGGGAGTTCTTCAAACAATTTGGCGTGCTGCTGGGACAATCGTTCGGCCTGTTCCTTCCACGTGTGGAAGGTGCCCATTGCATCGATACGGCCCCCCACTAAGACCCGACACTCAAGGGACAGTAGCGTTTGCAACGCTAAATCTCGGGTCGCTTCGCTACCGCTATATTTGGGGTCAAGCATTCGCACGGCGGTGTCGTAACCCACCACAAACCACACACCGGGGAAGACATATGCCTTTTCAACGAACCGCGCGGCACGGGTCAACCACAGTGGGCCAACAGTAGAGAACTGAGCGGCACGTTGCTGTAAGACTTCTTCTGTCAAATCCTGCTTGTCAACATTCTTGATGCTCAATTCATAGTGAACATCACAACCTAGCCACTGACAAGCCGTTGTCGCAAGTTGAAGGTGCCCTTGATGCAGCGGGTTAAAAGAGCCCGGCAGAATCGCCTTTGGAACCGGAGTGCCGGCTGGACCGATGAGTGTTGGAATTTGAGTCGTCATGTTCTCATAAACTATTGCAATGCACTTCCTTTTTCTCGGTGATGTTGTTGGCCAGCCGGGGTTGAACCTCGTGAGGAAGGCCGTGCCGTTGCTTCGTCAACGTGAACAACTCGATTGCGTGTTGGTTAACGCGGAGAACACCACAAATGGTTCTGGTCTAGCGCCGCGAGACTACAAACACCTCCGTGCGGCGGGTGTGGATGGTCTGACGATGGGCGACCACATTTACAAGAAGTACGAACTGGTTGACATCCTCAAGGATGAACGCGAGCCGATCTGCAAACCAGCGAACTACCCGATGGATTCCCCTGGTCGTGATCACGTGGTGATCGAGATTCGAGGTGTCCGTGTGTTGCTGATTTCGCTGTTGGGACGCACGTTCCTTCGCCCAGTGGATTGCCCGTTTGCCGCTGTGGATCGTGTTTTAAAAAATGTAAAAGCCGATGTGATCATCGTAGACATGCATGCCGAAGCTACGGCCGACAAGTACCTGATGTTCCATCACCTGCAGGGCCGGGTGAGTGCTGTACTCGGGACACATACCCATGTGCCCACGGCAGACGAGCAACTCCGCAACGGTACCGCATTCCAGTGTGATGTGGGCATGTGTGGGCCGTTCGATTCGATTCTCGGTCGGCGGGTCGATCGTGTTTTGCAAACAGCCATCACGTTTACACCTTCGGCATTCGATGTCGCCACCGGCGACGTACGACTCAGCGGAGTGATTGTGGATGTGGACGTGAGCAACGGCAAAGCCACAGAGATCCGTCGGGTTTGTTATCGCGAAGCGGAGTTTGGTTGAGAAAAAGTCCAATTTAAAGGCATCAACGCTGCATCAGTCAGTGGGACTCCAGCGGGAAAACCAATTCATTTGATGTGGCTACAATACTTGATGTGACTCGTCGAGATTCTTCATGGCCACACTTGTTCAAGCGGTTCGGTTGGCACTGCACTACGGTGAAACACACCTCGGGGTGACCGACATCTTCGGTGAAGACGTCGGCCCACCGCTTGGTGGTGTCTTCACTGCCACACAAGGCTTGCGCACCGCATGGAATAGCCCACTCGATGAACGCGGCATCCTCGGCACAGCCATGGGTATTGCTTATGCCGGGGGCAAACCGGTGTGCGAGATTCAGTTCTGCGATTATGCCTTCAACATCATTGACTTGCTAAAGGTAGCGGGGAACCAGAGGTGGTGCAGCGGCGGGCAGTTCCCCATGCCCATCGTGGTGATGACGCCGAACGGTGCGGGCATCCACGGCAGTGTTTATCACAGCCATAGTTTCGAGAGTTGGGCCAGTCGCCTACCAGGCTGGAAGATCGTGATGCCGAGCAATCCGCTGGACGCCTATGGCCTGATGCTGGCCGCCATCCAGGATCCCAACCCGGTGCTGGTGCTGCTGCCCAAGGCGCTCATGCGGGTGAAAGGCGACGAAAAACTGCCCGGCGAACCAACGGAGGCCGACGAGCTCAGCAGGATGATTGATGCGCCCATCGGCGACCGCACGCACTGGCAACCGAACTGGCCGGTGATGGAAGAATACCTGGTGCCGATTGGCAAAGCCAGCATCACGGTGCCGGGCAACGCCGCTACGGTCCTCACGTGGGGCCGAATGGTGAACCTGTGCGAGAAGGCGGCCAAGGAACTGGCTGTAGAAACTGGTCATGCTTGTGAGGTCATCGACTTACGCAGCATCTTCCCTTACGACTGGGATATGATCTCGCGGAGCATCGAGAAAACCGGCCGCGTCATCATCGTGAACGAAGACACGGAAGTGACCAACTTCGGTGAGCACTTGCTTCGACGAATTGTCGAGGAGCACTTCTACGATTTGCTGGTGAAACCACGGATGATGATGGGCGATCACCTACCGGGCATTGGCATGCACTCGGTGTACGAGGACAACAGCGTTCCACAGTACGACGACATTAAAAGTTCACTGCGTCAATTGGTCACGGATGCGGCTTAATGCAAATGCCGAACGCCCCGACCTGCCGGGGGTATCGGCTGGACGAGGCGTTCAGGGGGTTGGGGGTCAACCTGCCGCGAAGTTACTCCATGTCGTGCAGTTGTTGGCTGGCTTTGGCCCGGTTGGACAGAATCGTCTCATGATCGACAGCCGCTTGATCTCGCAGAATCTCTTGCTTGATTTGCTTGGTGAAGCGAAGCACCGTGGCGATGTCGAAAAGCATCGTCTCGACTTGCTCGACGCTCTTCAGAGTCGTGCTGTTCAGGCGATTCATAACTGGCTTTGGGAGTGTTGCGGTCATATGTCACCTTGGGTCGGTTGTTGTTTCGAGAACGAAAGAACTCATTGCGGGTTGCGTGCCAAACTCATCGCAAAATCGGCAAAAAAGAATTTCTCGCACGCATTCCCCGCAAAACAAGCCTACTCGAAGGCTACTTGAATCAAAGTTTGCGCGCAAGCGCAAATGCCGCTTTCTTGCAAAAGCTGCACTTGAGAGATTGTCTACAATCCGCACCGGCACTTTTGGCCTGAATTGCAACTGCTTGTAAGTCCTGCCATTGCCTAGCTTCGCAGGCTTGGCAGGGCTCTACTTCTTCACAGGCTTCACATCCTCATCGCGCAAAAGTTCTTCCGCCTGCGCTACACGCTTGGCATCGGCACCACGAGCCTTGGCCACATAGGCCTTGGCTTTGGCGTTTTTGTTTTCTGCTTCAGCCACGAGGGCATACTTCAACATGGCACGTTTTACGATCCCCACGCTGTGGCTTTCTAACTCGGCGTAACGAAAGATCTCGTCCGTCAGGTCGAAGTTCCGCCACTTCCGCAGGTCATCAATCGCCATGTCGGCGATGTCGTCCTGTGCGAGGAGCTCTTTGAAGGCGGTCAGAATTTGTTCCGGTTTAATGATGTCCGGTCGTTCATCATGAAAGAACCGTAGGCTCCGCATGGCCGCCGCACGGATGAGGAAATCCTTCTTGCGGTCGCTGGCTAGGCTTAGCAAGTACTCCCAACCTGCTTTCGGGTCGAGCAGCGTGTACCCGGCCAAGAGTCCATCCAGCCCAGCGCCGTACTTGCCGTCGGGGTTATCGAGCAGCTTCCGCAACTCCGCCGCGTATTCTTTCTTCCCACTGTGGCCGATCAGAAGAGCATAAAGCCCAAGGCGTGAACCCAAAGTAGCGGGATCACGCATCCACTTCAGAATGGTATCGGTTGGCAGTTTGGGCGCGAGTGCTCGCACATCCTTGTACTCAGCAAAGCCCCACTCGTTGTAAGCATCGCCACTGATGAACAGCTCGTTCGACTCCAGATTCTCGAAGTAAAACGCGAGGCGGTCGATCGTCGGCTTGTTTTGGAGTTTTTGTGTGGCTTCCAGGTAGTCGGGCATCTTGCTTTTTTCGGGGATGTCATCACCGCGATAAGCATCAACCGTCACGTTACGATAGTTCGTGAACACCGCTGTGGATGCCACCGTAGCTGCTGCGGCATCAAGTGGATCGCTGTAGACGTAGCAGAACAGGATGTACTGGTAGTCGCGTTCCTTGGAGCCTTTCGTGATGTATCGAGACACCGTGAGTGTCTTGGCATCCTTGAACGCTGGATGCGGCTTGAGCATTTTGAGAATCTTCAAGGTGCTACTGTTCTTCGAAGCATCTTCCGGATCGCGGATGGCACTCTCGACTGTGGCCAGCACGATCATATCCGCCCCAGCGAACTCGGCACCCAACGTGGTTCCTTGGGCATTGCAAAACGGACAAGCTAACGCCACGCCACACGCAAGCACCACGGCCAAAGTTGCGAGAAGAAATTGCTTCATGATCAACAATCCAAGGGGTACCAATACAGTTTAGCAGAAGAGGTCCTGAGAGCGAGGCAGTAGTTTCATGCCTCGCAGCCTTACCTGCACTCAGCCCAACCCCATCGAACGCAGTTTCTCCGGTAGGCCAAGCCAGTTCTTGTCCGGTTGTTCTTCCTCACGAAGTTGGGCCAAAATCGCGTGACCCTTGGTCAGCCACGCCAGGCTAAAGGCCCAGATGGTGATCCATTCCATCCAGAAGATGAAGTTCCAGCGGTTCATGAACGCCTTCCAATCCGCCGGGGCGAGGAACAACTGGAACCCCATCAGGATCATGCTGCCGAGGATCGTGAGGCCGGTGACCCGGTAAATTGCATCACGCTGACCGCTGCGCGAACCAACGGCCAGCAGTTTGCTGCTTCGCGGAAAATGCACCAGCGAATACACCGCCAGCGTGAGGAAGAACCAAGCCCCGAACACGGAGTGCAGGAACCCCGCGATGGTCGATTGGTTCAACGGATCGCTGTTAGGTTCAATCGGGCACAGGGCAAGGCCGAGAGCCGAGAAGCAGGCGAAGTTGCCCGTCCAGTTTTCGATGAGATCGGCCCCGCGATAACAATACAGGAACAGCCCGATGGCACTCACGATGCCCACAAAAACATCACGCAGCCCGGTGTGGTAGTAGCTGCTCATGTTCTCTTGAATGGGGATGCCGAGGATGAAGTACCCCAACGGGCCAAGGGCCAACGGCAGCAGAAACCCCAGCATCCCCAGCGATCGCCGGATCGCTAAATAGCTCAGCACGAAGGTCTGGCGGACGGGGATGGGTTGAGAAGGGTGGTGCATGAGTTTTGTTCTTGCGAGCCACGAACGGAGCGCAGCGAGAGCGAGCGGTTTTTGTCTAGTTCGTAGTAGCCAGTAGGTAGTGTTTAGTTTATCTCCCACCGGTACTGTAACGGACTTGGCAAGTCCACGGCGGCGTACTCCAGGTGAATAACACGACGGTGATTGGGTGCCGTTGCTCGGCCAGACGAGTGAAGTAGCAATGGACGCATTACTAGCACTTCACCGCGCTTGGCTGTGAGTTCCGTCACAGGCTCAGTGATTTCATCTGTTGTTCGATGTGACCCTGACACCACCCGCAACGGGCCGTTGTCTGGCCCGCAGTCGTCCAGATGCAAGCGAATGGCCAACATGTTTTCCAGGATGTGACGAGGTGGTTGCACATGAACCACGCCGTCTTTCACCGACCATGGACCATAGCCCGGCACCTCGTGTCGCTCCCTCACCGCAACCACAAGGTCACGATGCCACGGCACGAACCAATTGGTCGCTTCGCTCTTGTCGAAGAACAACCCACGGATGCATCGCCATGATGAACCAAGAAGTTCATCGGCCATCTGCGTGAACTCAGGTCGTTGAATCAGGTGCTGAATGACGAGTTGATCGAGCAAGTCGCGGCGGCCACCGCGACCCGCGTCCACGCCAAGGATTTGCGTGAGTTCATCAAAAAAGTGAGAATCCAAGCACGGATCAAACCTCGCCCAGCCGAGCTGAGCAAGGTGATCGTTCAAGTGGCCCTTCATGCGGCGGCGGCACTGGCGAAGCTGGTGAACAACCGCTTCATGCCGGGTTGCGTCTCAGCGAGCTCCTCGGGGTGCCATTGCACCGCCACGCAGAAGTTGTCGCCGGTGCTTTCCACGGCTTCAATAATACCGTCTGGGGCGTACGCGGTGGGGCGAAGGCCAGGGGCTAAAGCCTTGATCGCCTGATGGTGCATCGAGTTCACGGACACCACGGTTTCGCCGAGGATGTTGCCCAGCAGCGAGGTCTTCTCAACAGTAATTTCGTGGGCCAGATAGCTGCGACTAGGTCGCTCCGGAGTGGGGAAGTAGTCGTGCTTCATGGCGGCGGGTACCATCGCCGTCACATCCTGATACAGCGTGCCGCCACGGGCCACGTTCAGTATTTGGATGCCCCGGCACACAGCCAGCAGCGGCTTGCCGGTACGCTCTGCATGTTCCAGCAGCATCAGTTCAATGGCATCGCGGTCGGGGTCAGTGTTACCGCACTTGGGGTGCCGCACTTCGCCGTAGCGAGACGGATCAACGTCGACACCACCGGTGAGGAAGACCCCATCGAGCTTTTCAAACAGCGCTTCCATCGTGTCCGGGTCGTTCGGCAGCAGTGGAATCAACCAGGGGATCGCCCCAACGACGCGAAGACTCTCGACGTACCGCTGACCCATGATCCAACAGTTCGGCAGGTCGCCACCGGGTTTACCGGGCAGCGTTTGTGTGGCGATACCAATCACAGGTCGGGCCATGTCGTCGTTCTCCACGACTGTGCTAGGAACAGGGTCACGAGGTGGGAGAGGAAGATTAAAGAGTATACCAGCGCCCGTTCATCGTTCCACCACAATTCGCTGCGGCGAGCCACCCTTGGGCCCATCGGACAACAGCAACAGTTCGTATCCCCGTGCGTTTTCGCCTAACAGGACCATCCCTTCCAGCTTGCCTTGCTTGGGCTGATGCAGAGCGGCAAGTTGTTTCAGAAGACATTCGGTTGGCTTACTCAAACCACATTGGCCACTCCAGTGCCACAGTTGGTACGGCGCGTCGCCATCGCCTACTGGCCCGGCCAGCACCAACAATCCATCCGACACGGCCACGAGATCACGGATGCCTCGCCCACCAAGCTGGATGTAACGCACGTCCTTGCTGTTAGGCTTGTCGAACTTCGTGACAAGCACGGGCACCCAGTTGTCGCGCAGCACCGGCCCACGGAAGCCGAAGTAGAGTTTGCCTTCCCGTGCGGCTAAGCCTTCAATGTCGATACCGTTCTCTTTGCTGGCCAGCTCCGAAAATGGGGCCAGTACCTCGTGCGAATCGATCGCCTCACGCAGGCTCCGCTCTTCGACATCGCTGATGGTGCCGTTGGCCTGAAAGCGAAAGCGGAACACAACATCGCGCTGGGGCTGACGTTTCACGCTGCCGATCAAACCCGGCAATTGTTTCCGCACGGTACTGTGCGACCCGGCCACGTACACGAACTCACCGTCAGTCGCAGCACTTTCCAGGTCGAACTCTTTATCGCCTTTATGAAGTTCGATGGTGTTGACGTGGGCAAAGTCCTCGCCCATGGCTTGAAGCAGAATAATCGACCGAGATTCGTCCGACACTAGCACCAGCCACTCGCCAACAAGCGTGCCACCGCTGAGATTCGTATCGGAGCTAATATCGCCCAGAAGTTGCATGATGCATCAATCCCTTCTTCTGCGGCGTGGGCGGTCGTCATCCTCATCGTCCTCTTCATCGCGTCGGCGCCGCTTGGCTCGAGGTGGAGTCTCGTCGAGAGTATCGTTGTGGTCGTCGACCATGCGAATTGGCTTATCGTTTTTCTGCTTGCGATCTTCTTCGATCTCTTCTTCATCGTCTTCGCTCAAATCCCGTCCTCGGCGGCGCTTCTTCTTGTTGCGATCTGTGATCGAGATGATCTCCGAAGGCGAGGCATACTTGTTCAGCGAGTTTGTCGCGGCGGACAGCAAGAAGCTCAGCACCACGTAGCCCAAGGCCGCGAGCACACACACCAGGAACAAGGTGCTATAAATGCCACCCGCGTTGTTACCGTTGAGTTTCACCTTGGTAGTGGTGCTCATTTGCTGAGTGCGGTTGTCGAAGCGATTCCCGGCTGACATGCTGGGATACGTGACCGTGAGATTGGACTGAACCGTGATGTTCTTGCCGACGAGGTCTTGATCTTTGGGCAACTGCACTTCAGCCCACACACTGGGCGAGGTGTGTTCTTGACTCTTCTTCACGTACATGTCGTTTGACCAAGTTTCCGTCTTGCTTTTCACAGTCATCGGGAATGCCTTGGCCTCTCCATCAACGGTGATGATGGCATTGCCGGTTCCGTTCCAGCATGATTTCACAGCATCAATGCGATCCGGGAAGTACACGGTGAGCGTATCACCGGGGCCGACGACTTCGGGCTTGGTGCCTGCCACGGAACTCCAGCCGAAGACGATTTTTCCAAGGAACGGAGCGATCAGTGCCAAGGTGCAAAGTGCCAACAACGCGAGCAGTGGCAGGGCCATGGGCACCACCGATTTCGGTGCCCCGTCAGCTAGGTCTTCGTCCGTCTTGGTGACGAGTTCCATCGTGCCCTGATCGAGCATCGTCTCAGCTTTGGTGAGGTTGTCGTCCGGATTTTTGTTCGGCTCACTCAACCCCGCTAGCACATGGACTACCAAGCCAACAGCCGCCAAGATGAACACAATGATGGCGGCCGTTGAATACGTCATGAACGTGACGCCCGTCAGCGCCGCCAACAGTAGCACGATGCCCGCGACGAGCAAGAACAACCATGCGACAGACGAGTGTCGCTGTCGCTTCTGCTGGGCGACCATGTCGGGTTGCAAACAACCACAGGCCGGGCACGGCCGGAAGTCCACTTCCTTTTCGATGGTCTTGTTCGCCTGTTTCTCGGCATTCTTTTCTGCTGAGATTTCATTACCGCCTTGGCCGGTAATTTTGCGTTCGAACAGATAGCGGTAGAGACTGCCACAGCTCACGCATTCGTGTTGCTTCCAGCAGCGGATTTCGATGGTTGCTTTGTAGGTCGTGCCCATGTTGGCATACACCGGGAGTAGGGTGTCGGAGATTTTACAGGATTGATGGTCACATCGAGAATACAACTTCACCAAGGACGCCATCACAATCACTACTGTTACCCTCGATCCACGCCTAATCAACCAACCAACTGAACCGGCCAGCCATCACAGCGTCGGCACACGAACAGATGCACCCGAGGCACCTTGCCGAAACGCAACCCGCACAGGCCGTCCAGTTCCTTGGCCTTGCCTCGAAGCTCGGCATCTTCCGGCGTGTTCCAACTCGGGTTGGCCCATTCTTGCGAATCTAATGTCAGCAAGAAGTCCATGCCGCGCTTGCAACTGGTACACGATGGCGATGCCGCGTTTTCATCGGCCCAGTGCGGGTATCCACCCACTTTGCAACCGGGGGCGTTGCTCAACTCGGTGCGATACACCTGCACCGGTTCGCGGCTATCGGCCTTCTTTTGCTTGAGGTAGTTGTCCTTGAACGGTGTGACTTTCACCGTGTTCCAGTCGGGCAGTTCCAGCACCGGCTCGGGGAACAACCGACACGGCACCGGTACAAACTGCCTGCGGGCGTAATCGATGTTCGGTGGTGCTGCTAGTGGCGGTTGCACGTTGGCCTTCTTCCGCCACACCACCATCGCCTTGGGTAGCTCAGCCTTGCCGTGCGGGCGCGGCGACCACATCAGTTGAAGCAAATCCGTACCCGGCAGGAACTTCGCCTGGCTGGGTGTGTCTTCCATGTTCAGTTGCAACACGGGGATGTACGGGATGCGGTAGACGTCGCACATCGGCCAAGGTTCGGCTTCAGGCCACCAGAACTTGCCGCCGAGTTTGCTGTCCTCCGCGGCGGGCTCATCGCCGGGGTGCGGGTGCAGCCGATGAGTCATCCGTTGTAGATTCTTCAGTTCAGGAAATTCGTTGAGCAAGTTGACAGGACGCGCCGGAGTGGTGAACTTGGCCATTGACGGAGTGCGGAACGCCGCAAGTTGCTTCATGAACTCGTCGCGCTCGGCAATCTGCCGAAGCATCAGTTCGCCTTCGTCAGGGGTGGTGAACGCACCGGGATGCTCTCGACCCCGACACCCCCCGCAACCGGCGAGACTAGCGAGGCCAAGGCCGGTGCTGAACAACATGGCACGGCGGTGGAGTAGCGGACTAGGCATGGTTTTTGACTTCCACCTCGCCCCGTTTACGGGGAGAGGTCGCTTGATGCGAACAGCATCAGGCGGGTGAGGGGTCTGATTTTCCCCCTCACCCGGCCTTCGGCCACCCTCTCCCCGTAAACGGGGCGAGGGATTTAAAAAACCACCTGCACGTTTACGCCGTGCCGTTCGCAAATGTTCATACCAACCCCTTGCGGTAGTCGGGCATCAGGTGGGCGTTCACGCGTGCCATCACCGCACCCCACACCTTGCCTTGGATGTCGCCACTGAAGACGCCCTCCATCATGCCACCCGCAGCGCTCTGCATGTAGCCAATCAGGTTTGCCGCTTCGGAGGCCGGGCCGACGTTCATGGCTTTGTCGGTGTGCACGAACTCGTTGGCGGCGAGGCTCATCATCGGTAGCAGCGGCACTGGATCCGGCCCGTTGACGTAGCGAAAGATCTTGCCGCCAAACTCGCGGTTGATCGCGCCCGCCACGGCTTGGTTGCCCACCATCGGCCCGCCGAAGGTGTAGATCTGATGGGGCATCATGGTGTTGCGATAAAACAGCCAACCGGCGAGCAAGCTGAGTGCCCCGCCTAGGCTATGCCCGCAAATCCAGAAGCAGCGGCTCTTTTCTTGCTGCTTCGCCGTCACTTCGGCATACAGCGGCTGCCAGATGTCGGTGATGGCATTCACGAAGCCCTGATGCCAGCGGGCACCGGTGCCAGCCGCCAGGAACTCCTCGGCGAGAGGGCCGGTCGGCTGAATGAGCAGATTCAGCGCGTTGGTCATGAACCAGTCTTTCAGGCCATCGAGGGTCACGGGGCCTTCGCTACCACGGAACGCGATCACCAGGTGGTCGTCGTTCGTGCACACATAGGCCTGAGTGTTGTTCACGCTGATGAGCTTGGCGTTCAGCCCCAGTTCCGCAAGAAACTTGGACGTTCCTTCGGCTTCGGGAAGGTAGGCGTAGTCCACCGCTTCGGCGAAGAATTGAGCATTCGCAGCCGAGCCGTAGTCGTCTTCCGTCAGTGTCAACGGCATGTCAGTCAATCCATTTCTAGTTAGCTTTACGGTTCGCTTTATCGTTATCGATCCATTCGCGTTGGACCTTGCCTGGCACCGGGGGCGTCAGTCCGCGAAAGTCGATCTCGGTCAGTTTGCAGTCCGGGTTGGCGAATACAAACTTGACGACACCGTCCGCCGTGATCTTCGTTCGAGGTGCATAGAGCTTCTTCAAGTTCGGCATTTTGACGAGGCGTTCGAGAGTGACATCCGTTACAGGATTGTCGCCGAGGTCAATGAACGTGAGGTTGTCGCGGCCATCCAGAATTTCCTTCACCTCGTCATCCGTCAGTTGCAGTTTGGCTTCGTTCAGTTGCAGTCGTTCAGCGGTTTTGTCGGTCTTCAGCTTTTCGATGTCCTTGCGTCGGCCCACCGTCTCGCCTTGTTCGGTGTTGCCTTTCTCGTCTTTCTTCTCCGTCTCTACGGCTTTGGTGTCAGGCTTCGCAGGATAAATCTTGTTGTACACTGGGCCAAACAAGGCAAGACAAACACCAATGAAGATGAGGAACACCGGGGCGAAGGCTTGTTTCAGAAAAGCCATGAGCGGGCGGAAGCAGCGGATGAGCAGCCAGATCCAGCCGATGAAGGCCACTACACCGCCCGCAATCAACAGAATCAACGTGATTTGTTCGCCCATAGCACCCGCCCCGGTTCACAAGTTCTCGTGGGCAGTATAGGGGGCAACAGCTATTCCGCAGACCCACCCGCCGGGGCATCGCTGGCCACAATGACTGTGGCAGGCCGCAGGATGCGATCATGAAACGTGAACCCGGATTGCAGCACCTGATAGACATCACCTTCGGGCACATCATTCGTGGGTTGTTGGCTCACGGCCATGTGCAGGTTCGGGTCGAACGGGCTACCTTGCTCCACGTCGATTCTTCGCACACTGTGTCGCTTCAGCATGTCGATAGTGGCGCCGATGGTGGCGGTAACGCCATCAGTCAGGATGCCTGTTTCGCCTTTGGCGACTGCTGCATCGCGGGTACGTTCGAGATTGTCAATGATCGCCAAGACGTCGCGGGCCAGTGACTCCGACCAGTACTTCTTCTGCCGGTCGCCGTCTTCCTTTAACCGTCGGCTGCTGTTCTGCACATCGGCCAGCAGCATTTTGTAATCGGATACCTGTTGTTCCAGTTGCTCGATCTTCGCTGCAGATTCGTCGACCTGTGCGGTCAGATCCACAATCTTCTCGTCTTTCATTTTTCATCCGTCCCGAAGAGGTCTTTGAGTTTGCTGAAGAAGCTTTTCTTCTCAGGTGTCGTCACTTGAATGTGGTCGAGGTCGGCCAGCTTGCGGAAGAGTTCCACTTGTTCCGGACTGAGGCTCTGCGGGGTATCCACCACCACTTGCACCATGAGGTCGCCGGGGCGGCTACCGCGTCGGCCCGGCATACCGTGGCCTGCAAGGCGAAGCACCTCGTGTGTCTGGACACCACGAGTCAAGTCGTACCGCACCTTCTCACCCACCAGTGTGGTGATCTCAATCGGCCCGCCGAGTGCGGCCTGTGCGAAGGTGATCGGCCACTGGCAGATCAGGTGCTGGCCGTCCCGCTGGAAGAACTTGTGTTCCTTCACCCGGATGGCGAACTCGAGATTGCCACGCGGTGCCCCGACATCGCCGACATCGCCTTGGCCCTGGTAGCGCATTCGGTCTCCGGTATCCACACCGGGGGTGATTTTCACTTCGATCTCTTGCCGACCAACGCTGCGGCCCGACCCTCGGCACGTGCCACATGGATCGGGAATTGTTTTGCCCGTGCCTTCGCAAGCTCGACAGGTCTGCCGCATGGCGATGATCATCTGTTGCACCACCACTTCGCCCTGGCCGTTGCAGCGCTTGCACACGCCGACCTTGGTGCCCGCCTTGGCCCCGGTGCCAGTGCAAGTGCCGCAGTGGTCTTCGCGTTGCACGGTCACTTTCTTGGTAACGCCGCGTGCAGCTTCGGCGAGATCAATATCGAGAATGATCTGAACATCGCGGCCCGGTTGCGGGCCAGCGCGTCGACGTCCGCCACCCTGTTGGCCGAAGAATCCGCCGAATAGATCGCCCAGCAAATCGCCGAGATCGACCTGCACACTCTGCCCGCCGCCACCGCCGCCGCCCACGCCGGAGACGGCTTCATGGCCGAAGCGGTCGTAGCGTGCCCGCCGATCCGGATCGGCCAGGATCTCAAAGGCTTCGGTAGCTTCCTTGAAGCTCGCCTCAGCTTCCTTATCGCCAGGGTTGCGATCCGGGTGGAAGCGCATGGCCATCTTGCGGTAGGACACCTTGAGTTCGTCGGTGGTGACGGTCTTGGTCACTTCCAACACTTCGTAATAGCAGCGCTTGGCCATTGGCTATCTGATCCCCTGTTGTTACGCAACGCGCGAAGGTGCTGGCAATTCGATCCGGTTGAGCAAATCCCGCCGCAACTTCTTGAACGCACTCAACAAGTCTTCGTCTTCGATGTCCCACAGATTCATGCCGAACTCGTCTTCGCCAAGAAAACCGATCATAGCGAACAGTTGACCAAGGCGAACACCCTCGGACAATTCGAGGAGTTCCGGCAGCATCTGGACAGCTTCGGATTGGGATGTCTTCATCACTGCACTCGTTCGATCTCAACATTCTACACCAGCAGCCCAGACAGACTTCAGGGGTCAGGAGCAGGCCATAGCGGCACACCCCTGACCCCTGTTTCCAAGTCTCTGTGCCTACTTAGGCCACCGAACCGGCGACCTTGCTCTTCTTGTCGTCGTCGTCCACCTTCGTGATCATCACTTCGGTGGTGAGCATCAGTCCGGCGATGCTGGCGGCGTTGGTCAGGGCGCTCTTCGTCACCACCGTTGGGTCGATGATGCCGGCCTTGAACATGTCGACGTACTCGCCGGTGTTGGCGTTATAGCCGATGTTGATGTTCTTCTCGCCTCGGGTCGTCACTTCGTCGGCAATCACGGCACCGTCGGTGCCGCAGTTCTCGGCGATGGTGCGGACAGGCTTGGTGAGTGCGCGGGCAACGATCTCCGCACCCAGCTTCTCGTCACCCTTGAGCTTCTCAGCCAGGGCTTCGACGACCGTCACGCAACGCAGCAAGGCGGTACCACCACCAGCTACGATGCCTTCGGCGACTGCTGCACGGGTAGCGTGCAGGGCGTCTTCCACGCGGCCCTTGGTTTGCTTCATCTCGGCTTCCGTCACCGCGCCCACGCGGATGATGGCCACGCCGCCGACCAGCTTGGCCAGACGCTCGGAGAACTTCTCCTTGTCGTAGCTGCTCTCGGTGGCATCCATCTGCGTGCGGATCTGGCGAACACGTTCGCTGATCGCTTCGCTGCGGGCCTTGTCCATCTTTTCGCAGATGATCGTGCAGTTCTCGCGTTCGACGACCACTTGGTCGGCGGTGCCGAGTTGCTCGACTTCCACGTTCTCCAGGCTCATGCCCAGGTCTTCGCTGATGAACGTACCACCGGTGAGGGTGGCAATATCACCGAGCATGGCCTTGCGACGATCACCGAAGCCGGGTGCCTTCACGGCACAGACGTCGATGAGTCCACGCAGCTTGTTCACCACGAGCATTTGCAGGGCTTCGGCTTCCACGTCTTCTGCAATGATCAGCAGCGGACGACCAACCTTGGCCACCTTCTCCAGCACCGGGAGGAACTCACGCACGTTGCTGAGTTTCTTCTCGTAGATGAGGATCAGCGGCTTGCTGGTTTCCCACTTCAGATCAGGTGTGTTCACCACGAAGTACGGGCTGATGTAGCCTTTGTCGAACTGCATGCCCTCGACGAAGTCCAGCACGGTTTCACTGGTCTTGCCTTCTTCGATGGTGATGACGCCGTCCTTGCCGACCTTCTCCATCGCTTCGGCCATGAGCTTGCCGATGGCTGGGTCGTTGTTGGCCGAGATAGCAGCCACTTGCTGCATTTCTTCGGTCTTAGACAGCTTCTTGGTGAGCGTGCCTTCGAGGTACTCGACGCACTTGTCCACAGCTTTGTCGATGCCCTTCTTCACGGCCATCGGGTTGGCACCAGCGGTGATGTTCCGCAGGCCTTCCTGATAGATCGCCAAGGCCATAACCGTTGCGGTGGTGGTACCGTCACCGGCCACGTCAGCGGTCTTTTGGGCCACGGCGTTGATGAGCTTGGCGCCCATGTTCTCGAACGGGTCGGACAGTTCGATTTCCTTCGACACGGTCACGCCGTCTTTGGTGACGGTCGGGCCGCCGAACGACTTGTCGATGATGACGTTGCGACCGGTTGGCCCGAGGGTGACGCCCACGGCCTTGGCCAGTTTCTCAGCGCCAGCAAGAAGCTTCTTGCGAGCATCGTCGGTATAGAGCAGTTGCTTTGCCATGTGTGGTTCCAGGTATGAGAATGAACCACAGAGGCACAAAAACACAAAGTAAAGATAAGAGAGTTGCGTTGAACTCAATCTTGACTTGTTTTCTCTGTGCTTTCGTGTCTCTGTGGCGAATGATTTTTGTTGAGGTTACGCAAGTTTGCCGAGGACGTCGCTCTCGCGGAGGATCTTGTACTCCACGTTGCCGACTTCCACTTCGCTGCCGCTGTACTTGCCGTACAGAACCACGTCGCCGATTTTGACGGCCAGTGGGGCGCGGGTGCCGTTGTCCATCAGCCGACCTGGGCCGACGGCGATCACGGTGCCTTGTTGTGGCTTCTGCTTAGCGCTGTCTGGCAACAGGATGCCGCCAGCGGTCTTCTCGGTCGCGTCGCTGGGTTGAACCACGAGGCGGTCATCGAGGGGCTTGAGATTCACGGACTCTGTCTTCTTCGCCATGTGTCGTGTCCAGTATGAAGTTTGAGGTTGTGTTGTGTGTTGTTGAGCCTGCCCGCGTGAGCGGCAGGAGTGCAGCGGTTGTTTGAACAAAAACTCCTGCTGCTTACGCAAGCAGGCTCGACACTGCTTACATCATTCCGCCCATGCCACCCATTCCGCCCATGCCACCCATTCCGCCCATGCCACCGCCGCCACCGTGGTCGTGATCGTGGTGATCGCCACCGGCGCCCTTCGGCTCGGGGATGTCGGCAATGGTGCATTCGCTGGTGAGCAGGAGGCACGCCACGCTGGCCCCGTTTTGTAGGGCGCTGCGGGTCACCTTGACTGGGTCAACCACACCGGCCTTGCGAAGGTCCTGGTATTCATCGGTGTCGGCGTTGTAGCCGAAGTTCTTGTCTTTGCTCTTCATGATGTTGGCCACGATGACCGTGCCATCCTTGCCGGCGTTCTCGGCAATCATGCGGCATGGCATTTCGAGAGCCTTGGCCAGCACCTTGGTGCCGGTAGCTTCGTCGCCAGTGAACTTCATTTTGTCCAGCACCTTGCGGGCTTGCAGCAGCGCTACCCCACCACCAGCCACGATACCTTCTTCGATGGCGGCTTTGGTTGCAGCCAAGGCGTCTTCGTAGAGGGCTTTGCGTTCCTTCATCTCGGTCTCGGTTGCCCCGCCGACCTTGATCATGGCCACGCCACCGGCGAGCTTGGCTTTGCGTTCTTGCAACTTCTCTTTGTCGTATTCGCTGTCCGTCTTGTCGAGTTCGCGTTCGATTTGAGCCACGCGACCGGCCACGGCCTTCTTGTCGCCAGCACCCTCGGTGATCGTGGTGTTTTCACCGTCGACCTTGATCTTCTTGCAGGTACCGAGGTCCTTGAGTTCCACGGCTTCGAGCTTGACGCCCAGATCCTTGAAGATCGCCTTGCCGCCGGTGAGGGTGGCAATGTCTTCCAGCATGGCCTTGCGACGGTCGCCATAACCGGGGGCCTTGATGGCACACACGGTGAGGATGCCCTTGAGCTTGTTCAGCACCAGGGTGGCGAGGGCTTCGCCTTCGACGTCTTCCGCGATGATGACGAGGGGCTGCTTCTTGGCGCTCACCTTTTCGAGGAGCGGTACGAGGTCTTTGACGTTGCTGATCTTGTCTTCGAAGATCAGGATCAAAGGCTTGTCGAACTCGCAGGTGACGGATTCTTGGTTGTTCACGAAGTGCGGGCTGAGGTAGCCACGGTCGAACTGCATCCCTTGCACGACGCTGATTTCGGTTTCCGCGCTCTTGCCTTCTTCAATGGTGATGACGCCGTTATCCGCGCCCACCTTCTTCATGGCCTCGGCTAGGTGGACACCAATGTCTTTGTTGTTGTTAGCGCTGATGGTCGCCACTTCGGTAATGGCCTTGCTGTCCTTCGGGTCGATCTTGTCGGAGAGCTTGTGCAGTTCTTCCACGACCTTTTCGACGCCCGATTGAATGCCACGAACGATGGCCATTGGGTCGGCCCCGCCGGCAATTGCTTTCAGGCCTTCACGGAAGATGAACTCGGCCAGCACGGTGGCTGTCGTTGTGCCATCGCCTGCGATGTCGCTGGTCTTGCTGGCGGCTTCCTTGATCAACTGCGCACCCATGTTTTCAAATGGGTCGGTCAGTTCGATGTCCTCGGCGACGCTGACGCCGTCCTTGGTCACGTTCGGGCTGCCCCACCCTTTGTCGAGGATGGCATTACGGCCACGTGGCCCGAGGGTGCTGCGTACAGCACGGGCCAGCTTGCTCGCACCGGCGAGCAGCTTGGATCGAGCATCATCAGCGAAGGCTAATTGCTTGGAAGCCATGAGGAGAAGACTCCTTGGAGGGGTGAAATTCAGTGTCCTGTTGTTGCAAGCAACTCCTGTGCCGTGCGTATCCCCTGACGTAAACCGTTGCGGCGCAATGGTTGCACCGCGCTGGAGTGGTGCCGATGTGTCACTTTGGCAGGGCCGATCTGGCAGCAATGGCGATCTGTTGCCTGTGGTTATCAGAAGGCGAGCTGTTCTTTCGTAGCCATCAATCTTCAGGAGCGAGGCGAAACCGGACACCGAATGCTGGGTAAAATCGGCAAATTTCTCCCACCCAGCATGTCAGCCGTTCTAGGGTTTAGGTGCCTGTGAGGACGACACCATGTTCACTATTTTAATCCTGACAGCCGTGGTTGCGGCAAGTGCTGCGGTTGTTGCCACGGCCATGCCGAACCCCAAGTTGCAGCCTACCGAGTTCCCCTTTCAGCCCAGCACGAACGATCCAAGTGCCGACACCCTTGTGGGACAGGCATCGATAGAAACCGTGTTCAACGAACACAACAACGGTTGGCAATCGGTCACCGTGGAGAGCCTGAGTCACGTTGAAGAAATCCTCGATTGCCTCGAAGCCAGCAAAGTAGTGACCCGCGAAGTCGTCACGCAGGGTAACGCGAGCTTCTGTGTTCGCTGGCGGTAGTTGACCGGTTCCGTAGCATTAAGAAGGCGTGGGTGACACCCACGCCTTCTTGCGTTTCCCATCCCACCCCGCCTCACGGAGACTCTCCGCATGTTCCGCCGCACGTTGGCTTCGGCCATCGCAACGCTGGCACTGGCCGCCCCAGTGGCTTTCGCTGCCGACGAAAAGAAAGACGAGTTCACCCAATTGTTCAACGGCAAGGACTTCACCGGTTGGAAGCTGCCCGACCCACCAGCCGGTAACTTCAAAGGTTACAAGACCAAGAAGAACGACGATGGCAAAGTGGTCGAATACATCGGCATCGACAAAGCCGATAAGGAAATCACCCTTTGGAAGATCAAAGACGGCATGATCGTCGGCGGTGGGCCGATGAGCCACCTCTACACCGAGACCGAAGCTGAAGACTTCACCGTCCGCGTGGAAGTAAAGATCAACGACAAGGGGAACAGCGGCTTGTTCTTCCGCGCGGGGTTCCGCCCTGGGGTGCCGAAGGGCTACGAGGCACAAATCAACGCCACCCACGGCGACAAGATCAAGAGCGGCAGCCTCTACCCAAATGGGGAATTCAAGCTCGACAAGTTCCGCAAGGAAATCTGCGTTGTCATGGACACCGCCACGCACAAGGCCGATGAGTTCTTCACAGAAGAAGTGACCTGCATTGGCGACGAGATTACCATCAAGGTGAACGACAAGGTAACGCTGGACAAGTGGAAGGATCCGAACAAGACCTTCACCAAGGGCCACTTTGCCATCCAAGGCCACGACCCAGGCAGCATCATGACCTTCAAAAAGGTTGAGTACAAGTCGCTGAAGAAAGACAGCAAGTAGTTCTGGGCGACCATGCCCGTGAGGGCATGATTTTTTTGTCACGTCTTGCAAGCCGCGAACGGAACGTAGCGAGCGAGAATGTGACTTTTGGCGAACGGCACGGCGTAAGCGTGCCGGTGATTCTGTTTTTTAGTTGGTAGTACTTAGTTCGCAGTACCTAGTTCGATCCACATCGCAATGACCTTCGACTACCCCGTACTCGCTCTCCTCTTCCTCGCGGCGTTTCTGGCTGGGGCCATGAACTCCGTAGCAGGTGGCGGTACGCTGCTGACGTTCCCCGCGCTGATGGCAATCCTCTCGCCGGTGTACTTCGAGAACGCAGGGGCCATTGCCAATGCCACGAGTACCGTGGCGCTGTTACCGGGCTCCGTGGCCGCGGTATGGGGCTACCGCAAGGAGATGCACGAGGCACGGGCGTTCGCTTGGCGTCTACTTCCGTCCAGCATTGTTGGCAGCATCATCGGCTCGTTGCTGTTGCTTTGGATGCCCGACAAGTTTACGCCGCTGATCCCTTGGCTGTTACTCACCGCAGCAGTCTTGTTCCTGATCCAACCTGTGGTGTCACGCTTACGCAAGAACGCGCCGGCGGGCCAAGCGGTCAGTCCATTGAAGCTCGGCCTGCTGGTAGTACTGCAACTGGTCGTGGCCACGTATGGTGGCTACTTTGGCGCGGGCATGGGCATCGTCATCCTTGCCACGTTGGGCTTCATGGGGTTGTCGAACATTCACCAAGCCAACGGCGTGAAGACATTGCTGGCCTCGGTGGTCAACGGCATCTCCGCCATACTCTTCTTCTGGGGTGGGCTGGTTCATACTCCATTAGCCATCTTCATGGCCGTGGCCTCGATCTTGGGAGGTTATGCTGGTGCTCGTGTGGCCCGCAAGCTGCCCGCCAAGTACATCCGCTGGGTCGTGATTGTGGTCGCCTTTGGCCTCGCCGGGTATTACGCCTGGAAGCAGTTCTTCACGAGTTGAATCATGGAACTTCCTCGCCGTGTGCCTAGCTTCCGCGACTTCTACGCCTTCGAGCAGCACGTCAAAACCTGTCGTGCTCATCGCGGCCTGGCCATGGTGCCGCAATGGTATGAAGCCCCGGTGTTCTACTTCAGCAACCCGGCGGCGATCCTGCACGACGGCGAGCCTGTCTTCGCTCCGCTGGGGTGCATGGAACTCGATTACGAACTGGAACTCGCTTGCGTCATCGGCACCGCCGCACGCAACTTGCCAGCAGATGACACTGTGTTGTCGGTGATTGCGGGCTTCACCATCCTGAACGACTGGAGCGCCCGCGACATCCAACGAACAGAGATGGCCGTGGGACTGGGGCCAAGTAAGGGTAAGGACTTCGCCACCAGCATCGGCCCGAAGTTGATCCCAGTGGCCGAGTTGATGGACACTTATCGTGATGGCCGATTCCACTTGAACATGACGGCGAAGGTGAACGGCAAACTCACCAGCCAAGGCAACGCGGGGGCGATGTACTTCACGTGGCCGCAACTGCTGGCACATGCCAGCCGAGATGCAACTCTGCAACCCGGCGATTTAATCGGTAGCGGTACGGTAGGCACTGGGTGTATCCTTGAGCTCACTCCGCAGGTCGTGGGTGGCTGGCTTAAGCCCGGCGATGTGGTGGAGTTGGAAATTGACCATATGGGCACACTGCGGACGCCCATTGTTGAAAGGAAGCCCGGATGATTCCCACGCGACGCGAGTTTCTCCTGGCCTCTGCCACCGCCGCTGCCGCATTCCCGGCATTGGCCACTGCCGCACCAGCAAAACCAAAACCCACGGCGGATGCCGTGGTGTTCCTTCACCTCACAGGTGGGGCCAGCCAGCACGACACGTGGGATCCGAAACCGGAGGCACCAACTGCGATCCGGTCGCCCTTCGCACCCATCCGCACCACCGTGCCGGGCTTGCACCTCAGCGAGTTGTTCCCCGAGCTTGCCAAACAAGCCCATCGCTTTGCACTGGTGCGCAGCGTGCATCACGATGATTCACCGCTGCATGAAGTGGGCTTTCAATACCTGCACAGCGGGCGGTTGTTTGGCCATGGCCCCGAGTGGCCGGGGTTGGGGGCCAGCCTCAGCGAACTTGCGGGCAAGCCAGTTTGGGCACGGGCCAGCAACCCGACGATCAACACGGGGGTGAACGTCAGCCACGGGCAGGGATGTGGTTGGCTTCGACCAAAAACTGTTCAACTCGCCGACCTCGCCGGTGTTATCCCCGCATTGCAGGCCGGTGCGCGGATTCTCAATATCAACCAGTACCGCACGGTGTTCGATACCCCGTCGTGGGATTGCCACGCGGATGGTGGAAGCTTGGCGTGCGACCTCACCGACATCCGATATACCGTGGCACCAAAGCTCGATCAACAACTCACCAGGCTGCTCCAAGAGCTGCATCAAACCGGGCTGCTGGAAAGAACTCTCGTCGTCGTCACAGGTGAGTTTGGGCGAACACCCAAATTCAATTGCAACGGTGGCCGCGACCACTGGCCCAGTGTGTGGACGGCCCTCGTTGCTGGTGGTGGTGTTCGCGGTGGGCAAGTGATCGGCGCTTCTGATGCCGATGGTGCTGAACCGAAAGATCGCCCGGTTCATGCCCGCGACATCCACGCCACGATGCTGCAAGCCCTCGGCTTCAACCACACCACGACGATTTCCGGGCCACTCGGCACACCAGTTCGCATCATGACCGGCACCCCCATCCGCGAGTTGTTTTGATGCCAGTGCTACCTCTGCAACGTGTCCTTGATTCCGGGTTAGTCGCTATCGTGCGGGCCGCTGACGATGCCCACTTGGTGGAGTCGATTGGTGCCCTCGCGGACGGCGGGGTGACCATCACTGAAGTCACGCTGACCGTACCCAATGCGCTGGACGTGATCCGCAAGGTGAAGCAGAAGTACGGCGACCGCATCACCATCGGTGCAGGTACCGTGTTGGATACCGAGAGTGCTCGCGCTGCAATCATGGCCGGGGCGCAGTTCCTCGTCAGCCCCACGGTGAACCTCGACGTTATCAAGTTGTGCAAGCGGTACGACGTGCTGGTGTTCCCCGGTGCATTCACGCCCACCGAGATTCTGACGGCGTGGGAAGCCGGGGCCGATGTGGTGAAGGTGTTCCCTTCCGAAGTGCTTGGCCCGGCGTTTTTCCGTGCGATGAGCCGACCGCTCCCGCAAATCCGTCTCATGCCAACCGGCGGTGTCGATCTCAATACCGCTGCGGAGTACCTGCGTGCCGGTGCGTGCTGCCTCGGTGTTGGCACACAACTCGTTGATCCCAAGGCCATCGCCCGGCAGGACTACGAGTACCTCAGAGGGTTGGCCTTTCAGTATCGCCAAGCCGTGAAGCTTGGGCGGAATGAGCAGTAATGGACGACAGTTACTTCCCTAATGCCAGTAACTCCGGCAGGCTCACGCTACCGTCATAGAGGGCCCGACCCACGATGGTGGCGTAGGTGCCTGCTTCAATAAGTTGTTTTGCGTGGTCAAGTGAACTCACACCACCGCTGGCGATCACCTGTAGTTCCGTGGCTTTGCGCATTTCATTCAGTTGCTCGAAGTTCGGCCCGGCCATCATGCCATCCTTGGCGATGTCGGTGTACACAAGCGCGAACAACGGCGATTCGTCAACAAGTTTGACGAGATCAGTGGCTTTGGTGGTTGAAGTGCTTAACCAGCCTTCGGTGGCCACGAACCCGTTGCGGGCATCCAGCCCCAGCACAATCTGATTCGGGAAGCGGAAGGCACAATTGCGTACCCAACCTGGATCTTGCAGGGCTTTCGTGCCCAACACGGCCCAATGCACTCCCCACGTGAACACGTCCATCAAGTGGTTGTCGGTGCGGATGCCGCCACCCAGTTGAATAGGTACATCCACGGCATCGCAAATGGCTTGGATCACAGAGCCGTTGACGGGCTTGCCAGCCTTGGCGCCGTCGAGATCGACGATGTGCAATTGCTGTGCACCCTGCTCCACCCAGCGCTTGGCCACAGAGACGGGGTCATCTGAAAATACGGTCTCGCGGGTGTAGTCGCCTTGTTGAAGGCGGACGCATTTGCCACCGAGGAGGTCGATTGCAGGATAGATCAACATGACACGGCTCCGAAGTTCCCTACCGAGCCGTGAGGATACGACTGTTGAGCTTAGTCGTCATCACGAGATCGTCGTCGTCGACGTGGGCGTTCATCTTCATCATCATCCTCTGGTTCGATTTGACGACGACGCGGCTTCGAGGCTCGGCTGCTCCGACGGCGACGTGTTTTGCGCTTCTTCGATTTGCCAGAGACCACGATCACGGCGATGATGATGCCAACGAGGATGATCAATAACACAGCGACAACGATACCAATAATGCCCAACGCCGAAGAGGCTGTTGTTGTGCTATTGCTGGAAGATGCCGAGGTGGAAGGAGTTGAACTCGACGAAGATGATGAGCCGGAACCTGACGGGAACTGTCCCGGATTGGACGGTTGCTGATTGACATTCCCGTCGCCCATTGCTTGTTGAGGCGGAGTTCTGCCAGGGTTCACCGATGGCGGACCAAATGGAGTGCCAGGTTGTGGATTGTTTGGTGTTTCGCCACCAGGACGACCAGGAAATCGGCCTTGGTCTGGTCGACCACCCGTCGCTCCTCCAAGTTCGCCAGTTGGAATTTCACCACCGGTTTGCGGTTCTGGGGCCCCTGGCATCCCACCACCGGGGCCACTCGGAAAACGACCTGAATCGGGTGATCGGCCTTGCCCTCCGGGTCCACCTGGGCCGCCTGGAAAACGACCAGCATCAGGAGCGCCGCCTGGCCCACCCGGCCCGCCCGGCAGTGGCGACGGAGCTGTAGGCATTCCACCACCAGGTGCTGGGCCACCGGGGCCACCGGGCAGTGGCGACGGAGCTGTTGGCGATCCACCACCAGGTGCTGGGCCACCAGGCCTGCCGGGACGACCAGGAGCTCGGCCTCCGTCAGGCGTGCCGCCTGGCCCACCCGGCCCGCCTGGCAGTGGCGACGGAGCTGTGGGCGATCCGCCACCAGGTGCTGGGCCACCGGGGCCGCCTGGCCCGCCTGGCAGTGGCGACGGAGCTGTTGGTTTACCTTGAGCGACAAGATTTGGCACGATCAGCGCACCCGTTAACCCAGCAAGAACGCCAATGAGAGACCACCGGAACCAACGATGTGTACCACGTGACATGAGCCGTTACTCTGCTATTCGATGTACGGAGGATACCCCGCAAGATTCTGCACGTCAAATGGGCATTGCGATTCTGGGCAGGTGATCATAAGTAGATGATTGTGTCTTTCTGATTGGTTACGTTCAACTGCGCTCTAAGGTAAGTACGAGAAGGTCTGTATCCGAATGCTTCCTCTCAACTTTGGTTCATTCACGTGGCGAGTCTCACTCGTATTTTGCTCTTAGCGCCGACAGCGCGATTAAAAGCCAGCGGGATACCACTGTCGCTGGTAGAAGTCTCGAAGCGGCTACATGTCTATTCACCGGAAGCAGAATTGCTGAATGACGCCATCACGTCACTTGTTCAGTCTAACGATGTCCGCGTGGTGAATGCGACGAACTACCTTGCACGATTTCAACGTGAATGCCCAAGCACCGTCTGTGTGCTTGCGGGCGATCAGGAACTCGTTCTTCAGCATCTCATGGCCAGTGTTTCAATACCGTGTCATACTTTGGCCCTGTCTCCATTGGTACGACACGAAAATCAATTGCCCATCTTGAAGGAAGCATTACGACAGGCCGAGTTGCGTGAGGTGTATGTTCGTGATTGGATGGTGCAACGGTTCTTGCCAGCGAACATGTTCGTACGTGATGTTATCCACGACATCGACACGTTCGGCCCACTGCTTCGAGGAACTGAAGAACTCCCTGCTGTGGATCTCGATTGGACGACCAATCTGCGTAGTGAACGCACTGCCGTACCACCGGAGCAAGGTACCGGTTTGTTGAACGGGTTGCCGGTATTGCTTGACCTTGTCAACTGGTTATTTTTTGCTGGCACTTCGCTGAATACGGATACCGATGCCAGTGTGCTCTTGGCCCGACAATGGCCGTTGCCAGTACCCGAAGCAACTTTATGTGATGTCTTGAAGCAATCCGAACTGCCAGCAGCGTGGCAAGCACTCGTTCATCAGGGGATCGTCCTCGATCCGGCCAATGGCACAAGCACAGTCCTGCTGAAGGATATTCACTTCGGGCTGACAGTGCAGGGCGACTATGACTGCTGGCCGACTACTGATGCCTCACACCGACTTGATTTTACAGTGCGCGGATTGAATACAACTGTGGAGTCTCGTGTGGGTCGTGCTGCGGATGGCTCACCGCAACAGCGGGTGAACCTTCGCGGCGCGGACATCACCCAGCAAAAACGTTTGCAGCGCACTGCGGAATTATGGTGCCGACGGTACCGCAGTGCTTGTGCTCAGTTGGTATCGAGTGAAACAGAACTGACCATGACGTTCCCAAATGGAGCAACCGAGCTGGAGCGTGCATCACGTGAAGCGATGGAACAGTTCCTGCGATACTGCCGATATCCACAGCACGTCGAACTGTCTGAACTCGACAACCAGTATGCCAAGGCCGCCATCACGCTTCGTGCCGTTGCCCTAGCAACGGCGTCAACGGTTTGATGAGTTATCCCGCTCTTGGTTGTGGCACGTTGTACACTGCCCCAATGCCACCAGATACTGTTTCTCAGCCACGACGAATTTCTTTGCCCTCAAGGCGAATTCCAGCTCTTTTGCAGTGGCTTCGGCCTGCTGGAACAACTTCTTCAAAGGTTCACTGGTGTCCTTCATGCGCTGGGCTTCACGGTACTCTTCCAACAGCAACAACACTTCGTCCGCGCTGGTTTCAGGCATCGGCCATGCTCCTTCCTTTGCTGCTTTGATTACAGCCCAGTGGTGATCGACGTTGACCATCCGGCGGGTGAGGCCTGCAACTGTAGCCACCTCCGGGAACGTGTTCGGCACTGCTGACAGCTCGTTGTCCGCTGGCCTGCGATAACTTCGCGGTAGACCGAACAGGCCACGATAACGTTCGTCCGTGCCAGCTTGGCGAAGCCAATCCTGGGCAATGGCCGGTGTCCAGGACGGATTCGATCCCAACATGAGAATGGAACAGGCAGCCGGGCCACGATGCTTGCCGTGATGACAATGAATGTAAACCGGGCCATCAGCTCGAAGAAACGCTTTGAGGAGTTCGAGCCGCCGTTGATCGAAGATACCGTCATACCCCACAGGCAGATGAATGTACTTCAGCCCAGCAGCATGGGCCTTGATGATGTCCGGCTCAGCACCGTCAACGGAGATAACAGTACGGATGCCGAGTTGTTTCAAAGATGCGAATCCCGCTTCGCCCTCCGGTTCACTACCGCTGAAGAGTCGATCACTGACATGGAAGCTGTTGTGCAACCCAGCAAGTTCTAGTTTTTCGATCACCGGCGTTGTTGGCGGTGCGGGCACAGGTTTCTGGCAACCGTTGGCCAAGGCTAACACCAGCACGACGAACGCTACTCGTCCGCATAGCCTCATATTCAATCACCCTAAGTTGTCTGTGTGCTGAATCGTACTCACGGACTCTCGCAAGGGCTAGCAACGGGGTGTGTTCATAAATCGATTGCAACTGCCTTTGCTATACTGACGGCACTTCAATTGTGTCGAACAAAGCCCTCTCGTGAGCGTCGTCATGGCCGTGGAACTGGACAGTTCGTTCGTTGATTTGTCGGCTCACGGCATCTTCAACCCAGGGCCGGTGCATCGCAACCTCAGCCCTGCTGCACTCAGCGAGCATGCCGTCCGCAAGCAGGAAGGGTTGCTCACGAGCCTCGGGGCATTTGCGGCGTTCACCGGTTCGCGGACGGGTCGCAGCCCCAAGGACAAGTTCATCGTCCGTGAAGAGAGCGTGATTCCGCACGTTAACTGGGGGCCGGTCAATCAGCCGATGGATCCGAAGCTGTTCGCCCGGTTGAAGGATCTCCTCACGGCGTATCTGCAACACCGCGAACTGTACGTATTCGACGGGCACGCTGCTGCCGATCCGAAGCACCGCATCAACATCCGCGTGGTCACGGAAAAAGCTTGGCACAACCTCTTTGCCCAGTGCATGTTCATCCGGCCCAAGCCCGAAGCGTTGGCGAACTTCGTGCCCGATTGGACGATCCTGCACGCACCGAACTTCCACCCCGACCCCAAGACCCACGGCACCAATACCGATGTGGTGGTGGCCATTAGCTTCGAGCACAAACTGGTGCTGGCCGCTGGCCCGCACTACGCCGGGGAGATCAAGAAGAGCATCTTCACCATCCTGAACTATCTGCTACCGATGCAGAACGTGCTGAGCATGCACTGCAGCGCGAACGTGGGCCATGCCGGTGACGTGGCGTTGTTCTTCGGTTTGAGTGGCACTGGCAAAACCACGCTGAGTGCCGACCCGGAACGCCACTTGATTGGCGACGACGAACACGGCTGGGGGCCGGACGGCGTGTTCAACATCGAAGGCGGCTGCTACGCCAAGACCATCAAGCTGAGCCGGGAGAAGGAACCGCAGATTTGGGATGCCATCCGCTTCGGTTGCGTGCTGGAGAACGTGCCCATCGACCCCGACACCCGCGTGCCGGACTTCGACAGCGACATCTTTACGGAGAACACCCGTGCGGCGTATCCGATTGACTTCATCCCCGGTCATGTGCCTTCGGGCCGGGCCGGTCATCCGAAGTACATCTTCTTCCTGACCTGCGATGCCTATGGCGTGCTGCCACCGATCTCGCGGTTGAATCCGGAACAGGCCATGCAACAGTTCCTGTGCGGGTACACGGCCAAACTGGCGGGCACGGAAGCCGGCATCACCGAGCCGACCGTGACCTTCAGCACCTGCTTCGGTGCACCGTTCATGCCGCTGCCGCCCAAGGTGTATGGCAACATGCTGAAGGCCAAGATGCAGGAGTACAACACGCCGGTGTACCTGGTGAACACCGGCTGGAGCGGCGGTGGGGTGGGCGTTGGATCACGCATGAAGCTGAGCTGGACACGGGCCTTGCTGCGGGCCGCCATGACCGGTGTATTCGACCACACCGAGTTCACCACCGAGCCGGCCTTCGGCCTCAGCGTGCCGACCCAATGCCCGGACGTACCCAGTGAGGTACTGCTCCCCCGTAACACCTGGACAGACAAAGCCGGCTACGACGCCGCCGCCGCCAAGCTGAAGGGGATGTTCGAAAAGGAAACACAGAAATACGTGTGATGGGAGTGGCTTGAGGTGAACGGCACAACGTCAGTGTGCCGGTGTGATGTGATTGAAATGACACCGGCACACTGACGTTGTGCCGTTCACCTAAGAAGACCCCCGATGTCCGAACCGTACACAGCGATTCAAGTTGTCATGATGCCACGGGACACCAACCCTTATGGAACCATCTTCGGGGGCGTCATTCTCAGTTACATCGACACCGCAGGGAGCATCGGTGCTCGGCGCGAAGCCTTGCTGATGGGGGCGACGCCGAAGCTCGCTTGCGTGACGGTGGCCATCAACCGCGTGGAGTTCAAACAACCGGTGATGGTGGGCGACGTGGTGAAGTTCAACACCACGGTGGTTCGTGTGGGGCGGACCAGCATCACCATGCACATTGATGTGATTGCCGAGCGGGAAGGGCAACTCATCCCTGTAACCGATGCTGAGATCGTGTACGTGGGTATTGATCACACCGTGCCCGCGGCGGAACGCCGACCAATCCCCCTACGCGGAGAGGGGTGATGGGTGATTTCAATCTGAATTACGTTTTGTTTCTCAATTCGCTACAAGAGATCACTGCTGACCTAACATCACCCGTCCTTGCTGCAGTATCTGGTGGGCCGGACAGCATGTTGCTGATGCGTTGGCTGCATGAAACAGAACTCTTGGCCGGTGTCGTCCATGTCAATCATCAACTGCGTGGTGCGGAATCAGAAGCGGATGCCGAGTTCGTACAGCAAGAGTGTGCCAAACTCGATGTGCCGTGTTATGTTGTTGTCGCACCGGTGTTCAGCGAACCGGGCAATCTGGAAAACAACGCTCGCGATGCTCGATACCGGGCCTTTGAAGAGATTGCAACCAAGCTGAACTTGAAGTATGTGGCGACTGGGCACAATTCAAACGACCACATTGAAACGATCCTGCACCGGCTCATTCGCGGCACGGGTCTTGCTGGCTTGAGTGGAATTCCCGCGACAAGGGTCATCAATGCCATCACGGTGATTCGTCCATTGCTGTGGACGGGAAGGCACGCGGTGTTGAGCGAATTGGAGAGCCTTCAACAACCGTACCGCATCGACACCAGCAACAGTGACCCACGCTTCACCCGCAACCGCATCCGTAATGAGTTGCTACCGTTGCTGAATACGTTCAACCCGAAAGTGGATGAGGCGATCAGAAATGTTGCTGCGCAGGCCGAGGACTACGCACAACATCAACGACGAATCGCGGACGCGCTCCTACAGGAGATTGAACTACCGCGCAGTTTGCAAATTGTTGTCTTGGGCTTGGATAAATTGAAGTTGATCGAACTACGAAAACTCCCCTACATCATGCAGCACATCTGGGAACGGGAGTTGTGGCCCAAGGGCGATATGAGCTTAGGTCACTGGCATACGCTGATTTACTACGCCGATAATGGTTCGAAACCCTTCGACCTCCCCGGTAAGATCCGCATTGAACGCCGGGGGAACGTGGTACTCATCGGGCCACGGGCGGCCATCCTTGGGCATTGAACAACACGCAGCTCACTTCCCGCCGAGTTTCTTGTACACTTCTGTGCCCTTGGCCTTTTGTCCCTTGGCGGGCGCTTTGAGCATTTCGGCACAACCCTTTTCCAGGATCTCGCCCATGGCCGCATCCTGGGCCTTCACCCGCTTGACAAGATCGTCGAAGCCAGCCGCCTCGCTACCCATAGGTTGGCCGTCAGCGTAGCGTTTGAAGAGGGTTTGTGCTTCTTCGAGGGCTGACTTCTGGATAGGGATTTCGATGGTCTTGGATTGGATTTTCTCACCCTTGCAACCAACGAGCAAAGCCAACGAGACGGACAAGGCAAGCGCAATTCGGAACCTGTTCATCGGGCTTGTAAACCTCTAGCAGCATGAATTGATGTTGGAGAAAGAATCAAAGACGAATTGCTGGGAGGGCGAACCTCCCGATAAGCCGAAAAGTCACGGCTCGGCAGGAGCCTCGCCCTCCCAAAAACGGCTGAAGCTTTAGAAATCACCAAGAACGCCACGGTCATTCCGGGCGCCGAGTCGTTGCCAAGTCACGAGTTCAACACTATTGCGGATGAATCGCACGGAGCCGTCGCCCATGACCGCATTCACACCGCCGGTGTGCTCGCTGCGGGCTGGGATAATCCCGTTGCCCCAGTCGTGTGCCCCACCTGGGCAGCAAGCGCCACCAGCCGTCGGGAAACTCCAGTTTGGTGGTGCGGCTGTTGTGAAGGCTGATTGCCCAGCAGGATACCACAGCGGCATGGTGCCATTGTTCGACCGCACGCCAACTGGACTGTTTTGTGCAGCCGTACCGATGGAATTGATATCGGCTTGCGTTGGAAAGTTAGGGTTGGAGACCGCGCCAAAGACCGCGTCGCCAGCATAGAAGACATCGTACGGGTATTGGCCCGCCGAGCCGGTAGCATTCGAGCCGGAAATCAGTTCCGAGGCCAGCAGTGTGTTGGAAGTTCCATCCTTAATGTCGGTGATGGCACGCTTGGTGAACTGACTGATCATCCCGTTCGATTGGGCATCCCAGTTGGCATAAATCCGGCTGCCGTAGTTCCAGCCGTAGTTCGATCCGGGGCCGTCCCAACCGGATGGGTTGGTGCCGCGAGCCGGGGCTTCCAGTGCCGAGGGGCACACAAACATCGAGAGTTTCGTGTTCATCATTCCTGGGTAAAACGTGCCCCAGAAGACCCCGCTGTCGCCCTGTCCCCAGGCATAGTTACCCATTTTCGGTGCGACGGCGGGAATGGTGCCCGTGCGGAAGAGGTTGTCCTGCTCGATGTAAGGCAGAATCCAATAAGAGGCACTGACCGCTTCATAGATGTTCGCACCGATCTGCTGCATGTTCGGTGGGAAGTACCCCACAGCCGTATTATGCGAGTGCATCGCTAGGCCGAGTTGCTTCAAGTTGTTGCCGCACTTCATCTTTGAAGCAGCTTCGCGGACTTTCTGCACAGCCGGCAACAGGAGACCAATCAGGATGGCGATGATCGCGATGACAACGAGGAGTTCAATGAGTGTAAAGGCACTTCTTGACATTCGATGATGGGAAGACATCAGTTGACTCCGAATAAACTTGCGAAATGTGGGGAGGGTGGTTGACGAAAGAGTGTACAGGAACATTCGGATCATGCCAAGACAAATGCATGACCTACTTCTTCCCGCGTGATGCAAAGAACGCCGCGATCTTTTCGTTAGCTTCAACACTTCCGGTCAGGCGGCAGAAGGCCGCGGTCTCGATGGGCAGAGCATCCTCCAGCGGTTGCTCGCTGCCGCGAACCAGCACGGCATACAACTCCCGCAAAGCCGGGTCGGTGGTTTCGCCCAAGGCCAACACGGCTTCCTTCAAAAAGTCTCGTTCCACCAGTGGCAACGCTTCTCGCTTAGCAAGACGAGTCGGTTCGCGGTCGGTGGCGTGCAGCACTCGGATGGCTTCTTCGATCACATCGCCGTTGGTGCGGGATATTGCCAGGCCCGAAGTCACGCTTTCTTCGGCTTGAATCGACTCACCTGTGGTTAGCATCCGCAGCGCCAACTCCCAGGGCATTGCTCTCAGCAATCGCTGGCTGCCACCCCAACCGGGGATGAGGCCAAGCGTGATTTCCGGTAGCCCCAATTGTACCTTTGCGTCCGGCCCCACCACGCGGAAGTCGCAGGCCAAGGCCACTTCCAGCCCGCCGCCGAGGGTGGCCCCGTTGATGGCCGCACACGTCGGGAACGGCAAGTTCTCCAATAAATCCAGCGTGGCCAAGCCGAACTCCATGAGTTCCTTTACCCGTGGATCGTTCGGCTGCGGGATGCCACCGAGGAACTTGAGGTCGGCCCCAGCGATGAAGATGCCCGGCTTCGCACTGGCCAACACCAGCGCGGTAACACCGGGGCGAGCGCGGATGGTTTTGAAGGCCCGGTGCAGGTCGTCCCACACAGGCCGGTCGAGGATGTTAGCCCGGCTGTCGGGGCGGTCGAACATGAGCAAGGCAACGCCATCGTCGTCGGTGCGGTAATCGATTGTGAAGAACGAGGACATACTCTGGCCAACCACGGTGTGATACGATCATCGTAGGCTGTGTAGTAGAAAATGAATCCATCCCTCGAACAAACGATGCCACGACCGGACAGATTTTTTCCTCTGCTGCACAGGCATAATTGTGTCTCAACACCAAGTTTCATAAGATCCTTACGGAACCTCTTTCGGTTCGCTGTGTTGGATAAGTTGCTGACCCAATCCTGGAGAAACTGCGATGAAGAAGTTCCTTTTGGCCACCCTCGTGGCATTCACCATGGCCGCCCTAGCCCAAGCGGCCGACGTGCTATTCGTGTCGTACGACAAGGAAAAGAAGACCATCAAGGTCAAGGAAAGCAAGGACGATAAGGAAGCCAAGAGCTACACCGTGTCGGACAAGACGACCTACAAGAACGGTGACAAGGACATGAAGGCCGAGAAGGGTGCCACCAGGTTGGAAACCCTGAAAGAAGGAGCGAAACTCACCGTAACGCTAGACAAGGAAACCGTGACGGAACTGAAGTTCGCAGCAGGCAAGCCAAAAGTCGCCAAGTAAAGTTTCGAGTTCCCGGCGGAGTTGATCCGCCGGGAACACTTTTCTGTTCAAGTCACCTTCTTGATTGGCTCGGCACCTTCCACGCCCACCAGTTTTTGATCCAGTCCACCGTAGAAGTAGCTGAGCTTTTTCGGGTAGAGGCCCATCTGGTTCAGCACGGTGGCGTGTAGGTTCTTCACGTGGAACTTATCGCCGACCGGCATGCTACCAAGTTCGTCGGTCTCGCCTACGCTCACGCCACCCTTGATGCCTCCACCTGCCATCCACGACGTGAACGCATAACTGTTGTGGTCACGCCCGCTGCCGTTGGCGTACTCAGCGGTCGGCTGTCGGCCGAACTCACCGCTCCAGATCACGATGGTGCTGTCGAGCAGGCCGTTCTGCTTCAAATCTTGCAGCAGACCCGCAATCGGTAGGTCGGTGTTCCCGGCGTGTTTGTTGTGGTTCTTCTCCATGTCGCTGTGCGCGTCCCAGTTGTCGTCGTTGTGGGCACCGCCGCTGTAGATCTGGATGAACCGCACCCCGCGTTCCACCAGCCGACGGGCCAGCAGACACTTCCGCCCGAAGTCCGCGGTGCGTTCCTTGGTTGGCCCTTCGATGCCGTAGAGTTCGAGGGTTTCCTTGGTTTCCTTGCTGAAGTCCACGGCTTCCGGGGCGTACTGCTGCATCTTGAACGCGAGTTCGTAGCTGGCGATGCGAGCCGAGAGTTCGCTGTTGTCGGTACGGCTGGCGAAGTGCTCTTCGTTCTTTTCCTTCAACCGATCCAGCAACGTCCGCTGTTGTTCGCGGCTCACTCCCGGTGGCGGGGCGAGATCGAAGATCGGCGTGCCGCTGGCCCGCAGGTTCACGCCCTGATAGCTCGCAGGCATGTAGCCGCTACTCCAGTTCTTCGGCCCGCTAATAGGCCCACCGGTCTTATCGAGCATCACCACAAAACCCGGCAGGTTCTCGTTCTCGGAACCCAAGCCGTACGTCACCCAACTGCCGATGCACGGCGAACCCGAAATGAGCTTGCCCGAGTTCATCATCAGCATGGCGCTGCCGTGGATCGGGCTTTCGGCGTACATCGTGTGCAGGAAGGCAATGTCGTCCACCTTCTTGCCAACATGCGGGAACAGGTCGGACACATACTTGCCGCACTTGCCGTACTGCTTGAACTTCCAACGTGGTTCGACGATCCGCCCCTCGTTGCGTTTGCCGCCCCGGCCAAAGGTTTTCACGGCAATGGTCTTGCCGTCCATGCCCACCATCTTGGGCTTGTAGTCGAAGGTGTCGATGTGGCTTGGCCCGCCATACATGAACAGGAAGATCACTGCCTTGGCCTTGGCCTCGATCATCGGCTTCTTGGGGGCCATCGGATTCAGGAATGCCCCCGGTTGGCGGGCCTCCGATGCGTTGGCTTTGCCAAAGAAGCCATCGCCAGCCAACATCCCAGTGAGGGCAGCACCGGTAAACCCGGCCCCCGTTTGCCAGAGGAATTCCCGACGGGTGCGACCGCAAAATTGATTGGAGGACAGCATTGGTGATTAGCCTCAAAGCGAAACCGGGCAGGGGTGTTATTGTCACCCATCGCCCCGCTTTGGACAAGGGAAGAAGTGGTGGAGGAGTTGGCCGTCGTCTTGCGAACCACGAACGAATCGCAGCGAAAGTGCGAAGAAACGGACTGCCTTACTTCATTGGCTCGGCGAGTTTCACTTTGGCGATGATTGTTTCCTTGCCGCGAAAGGCTTTGATCTCTGCAATGCCGGTTGTCACAATCGCCCGGCACAGCAATCGGTTGAGTTCGTGGCGAGTCTTTACCCGGTCGCCATTCACGGATTCGACAGTGTCGCCGATTTGCAGTTCACATTTGCCGAGTGGCAGCTTCGTGGCCAAGGATTTTACTTTGACGACGCCCTTCTCTTCACTTGCTTCCAAGCCATCTTCCGAAGAGTGATAAAAATGAAGGCCCAGCATGTTCTTTCCTTCACCAATCAACAGTGAGTGATCTTTGAAATACTCGCCGTCGTGGTTGGTTATACGGCCAGACGCAAGGATGATTGACCCACTCGCCGAACGGACATCAACATTGCCATTGACAAGAACTATCGAACTTGTCAATGTCCCAGATAGTATATCACCGCCTGATACTAATACAGAACGTGTGATGTCCTGAATGCGGTGATGATTAGCGTTGTCCAATAGAATACATGACCGCAGGCTAAGCTGCGTGAAATCAACTTTTGATGAAATCATAAAAGTGCTGGCAGCAGGAAAGCTAAGTTGGAATTTTGGTGTAAGTGGAAAATTATCGCCGACTATCATGCAGCCTCGAACAACTTCATCCTCTTTTTTCGCAATGGAAAATCGGCTTACGCGCGGAGCTTCACGTGACACTTGGGAGACGATTTTAGCGTTCTGAGCCAAAAGTTCTGTATCATCATATAAACTTCTGATCAACTCAAGTATTGGATCAGTGTGATCGACTTCGAGTTTTTCACAATGCAAAACACAGTATTCTATGATATGCATCATTTTTTTCTGCTCGCACAGCAGTTTAATGTTGTCTGCGTGCTTTTTCTGAGGAGTATTTGTCTTGACGTCAGACGCTATCGCAAAAGAAGAAAAAATTACAAGCATTAAGGAATGCTGGATAAAGTATAATGCGGACCTGGATTGATGTTTAGGCATCTGTTGATATCCATAATCAGAAAGAATACGATATAGAGCATTAAGAAAATCCGTAGCCAATCGAGATGATCATGGATAAATCCAGTTTCCATTCATAATGAGTCCAACGAGGTTAACAGTCGCGAAAACAGAAAAGTGGAATCCAACTACAGAAGGAGCGATTGCAGCAGCAGACTGGGCGTTATTGGAAATTGTCATGCCGTTGATTGCCATAAAACCAGTGTCCAAGACACAATTTGCTACAAAAGCAACTCCTCCTCCAAGCCCGCCCGATATGAGCTGACCGTTCTGTTTGAGGCCGATCGCCTTGTTGTCGTCAATGTGGCCTGATTTCAAAACTAATACGGGACCAAGATTTCCCGAGTAGCATTCCATGTAAATGCCACCGCCGCTACCAAGTTGAGCAGTATTTGCTGATACACTTGCATTGTCAATCTCAATAAGTTGTCGATGTGCATAATCCGTTGCATATCCTGCGACGCCACCACCGTTTCGCAATGCATAATTCTCTTTTACTGAAGATCTGTGTAGCCCCAGGTATGAATTGTGAACATAGATCCCGCCTCCATCATTCCCAGCATAATTCGACGTAATTGCAGCACCGCCATTAAATGGTTCGCCGATGATCTCTGTTGTTGCGGTTTTGCTCCTTGCATCCAAAATCCAAATTCCACCCCCGTCGTTATCAGCGTGATTTCCAATAACTTGAGAATTCTTCAATCCAAGTTCTGCATTGCGTGACCAGATTGCACCACCGTCGCCAGCACCGCTTGTACCTGATGCAAAGCCATTCGTCATAATCAATCGAGTAAGCTTAACGGCGTATTTTGTTTGTTCGGCAGCCATGTCAATTGTGAAGATTCGATAGTTCAGTTCTTCATTGACTCTCTTAATTGTAACCATCTGTAGTGGCGGCTGAGGAGGAGGTGCTTCACCAGTACCGAGAATTTGAGGGACTGGTGTTGCGGGCTCGATGTCAACACCTTCGGTAATAGGTGGCAGAGCGGATTGCAATTCAATGAGTGTGATGTTGTTGGCGATCAAAATGAGGTCGTTGCCACCAACGTTGGCCGCAGCGTTTGCAGCTGTAATTTGTTGCCTCAGATTGTTCGATCCAGCCACGACTTGATCGAGTGGGTTGTCAACAACGAAAGTTGCAGGTACACTTCGGTCTTCGAGAATCTCCAGCAGAAGTTGAGAACGAGTGCCTTTTGTAATGCGATTGTTGAGCATGCCAGATTCTCCACGGTGTTGCGTTACTGTCGATTAATCATGCTAATCGAGTCACTCCGGTTTTGTCAAACATCTTCTCGTCAAAAAACAAACATTTTCTCACCCCGCGTCCCGTACCGGGAAGCTCAGGCGGAAACACGCACCGGGGTGGCTGGCGACGTACTCCAGCGTACCTCCGAACAGTTCCGCCCATTCCTTGGCCAACGACAAGCCCAGGCCCGCGCCGCCGGTCTCGCAGGCGGCACTGCCACGGGTGAACGGCTTGAAGATCGCCTTGCGTTCCGCAGCGGGCACACCGGGGCCGTGATCCTGCACATCAATGGAAACCTGCTTGGGGCCGTCGGCTCGGATCAACACGGAGATACGCCGATCCTCGGCGTGCTTGGCGTACTTGCGGGCGTTGTCGATCAGGTTGCCCAGCACCTGATCCAGCACGCGGGCATCCACGAAGATGGCGGAGTTGGCCACCGAACTGCCCAACTCGGTTTGCAGAATAAACCGGTCGCTTAGAAGGCGACTGCTCCAAGTGTGCTCCACGTTGGCGGCGATGTCGGCCAGGGGCACCACGCGGGCATTGCCCAGGGCCTCGGCCGTGAGATGGGTGGCGACCGCCTGGGCCACCTGACGGGAACGCCGTTCGATCTGGGCGAAGGTCATGCCTTGGGTGGAGGGGATCGGGTGGTTGTCGGAACGCTGGAGTTGGTCGAGCACCTTGCGGGCGATGGCGTCGAGTTCGTCATTTGGGAGTTTGGCGAAGGGCATGGGGTACCTGGGGGGTTCAGGGAACGGATTCCCCGCCGCACCACAGCAGCAATGATGAAAATCCGCCGCTGCTCATACCAACCCACAAAAAATTCCGCAAACCCTGTCCTGCACCCGGGAGGTTCACCCTGATACACCTTCCGCTAGGCGAGGTGAGGCAATTCGGCTACAACGGCGGTTTGACTGGGCGTTGGGACATTAGGAAAAATGCGGAACTTCTTACGGGTCTTGCGGTTATCGTTCAACTACCGTGCTCGGCTGATCGTGGCACTCATTGCGTCAATCCTTGTGGCCATCACTTGGACGGGAAACATTTCGATTGCGTACCCCGTGCTACAAGTGCTGACGAACAAAAAGAGCATGCACGTCTGGGTCGATGATCAGATCAAGGATTACGAAACCCGCGCTAATGACCCGGCAAAACTGGAACGGATTGAAGTGTTGCGCGAGCAGCAAAAGAAGCTGAACACACCAGGTGCAGTGGATGTCGACAACGTGGGTCGGCGGACGGCAGGAGAACTCGCAGGCTTGGAGAACGACCTCGGCCGCTTAAACGACAAACTCTACTGGCACCGCTGGTTGAAGACGAATGTGATTCACCATCTGCCGGCGGATGCATTCTTTACGTTCGTGTGGATCATGGCGGCTGTCGTCATCGGCATTGCGCTCAAAGGCATCTTCGAGTATGTCCAAGAGTCGTTGGTAGGTGCTGTAGTACAACGCACGCTTTTCGACTTACGCAATTCGTTCTTCCGTGCGGCACTGCATCAGGACTTGCGCCAGCTTGCCGACGCGGGCACGACAGAGTTGCAATCACGAATCACCAACGACGTGGAGCAAGTGGGCACGGGCCTGAAGATGCTTTACGGTCGCGTGATGCTGGAACCTTTCAAGATGCTGATGTCGCTGGCGGGGGCCTGCATCATCAGCTGGCAACTGACGGTGATGTTTATTGTGGTGGTGCTGGTGGCGGTGTTCACACTGAGCAAAGTCAGTCGGTCGATGAAGAAGGCCGCGAAGAAGGTC
>JBBRME010000011.1:0-41459 GCA_038230995.1 Gemmatales bacterium | reverse complement strand
TCTGCCCCAAACTGTGCGTCCAAGTCTGACACAACTCGAAGCACGCGATGTGCCTGCAACGTTTTATGTTGATCCGTCTTTGTTCGCCGCCTCCGATGGCACCCCTCAGACGTTCAATGCAGGTAAGGCAAATCAGCAAGCTGGCCTGACCTACGGCTCCACATCGGCAACGCCGGGTGCCGTGCTCTTCAGCAGTTTCACAGAAGCATTTAAGAAATCCGAAGCTTCGGTTGGTGCCGACACCATCCTGCTCGCCGACGGCAAAATTGCCGCTGATAACTCTGCGAGTGTTTACCGCGTTACTCAAGATTTGACGATTCAAGGTAGCGGCAAAGAAGTCTCGACCCTCATACCTACCAACGACAACACAAGCTACGATCCGGGTCTCGGCGCTTCAGATGTAGGCCTCTTTGAAGCCACCGGTGGTATTAACTTCAACGCGATGCAATTTGGCTTGGACGGCGGCGGCAAAAAGATCGGGATCGGCTTCTATGTAGAAGGCTCGAAGGGTAACTTCGACAACGTGTCACTTGCGAACATTGTGTACGATAACCTCGGCACGACGATCTACGGTAACAAGTCCGCAACGATTACAGTCACCAATAGCGCTGTCGCCCAGTACGGCCGCGAAGGCGTGACCCTGTTTGACAGCATTGGCAACATCAGCAACACGGTGTTCATCGGTATTGGTACAAACAACGGTAATAATCGCGTCAACTACGGCGTGCAGTACCAAGGCGGTTCAAGCGGAACGCTGCTGCAAAACACGTTCGCTGACAACCGTGCTATTACAAACGCAAATGAAAACTCGGCTGGTGTTCTGCTGTCGCAACAAGGTACTTCGCCAAACGTTTCAATCATTGAAAACGGCTTCATCAACAACGCCATCGGTGTTTTGGTTGGCACCAACCGTGGCAACGACAACAGCGTGGCTGTGCTCCGGAAGAACAGCTTTTTGATCTCGAACGACTTCGGCGTTGTGGCTCGGAACAACGTGGAAGTCGACGCCAAATACAACTACTGGGGTGCTTCAAACGGCCCGAACGACGTATCGGTGAACGGCTTGAACGCCATCAACCCTTACGGCCAAGGCACTGGTGTTGATAGCTTCGTGAATTGGAGCTTCTACTACAAGACAGTACCTAGCAAGGCCGTGGCGCAAGAGTTCGCCGTGGCATCCATTGATGGCAGCAAGCAAATCTCCCTACAAAGCTCGAGCAACAGTTTTGCCCCACGGGGTATCTTTGTTCCGTTCGGCGGGGCCTACAAGGGAGCGATCAACGTCGCTTCCGGTGACTTCAACGGCGATGGTGTTGCGGACATTGTTGTCTCGAAGGGTGCTGGTGCAAGTAGTGATGACGTTGTGCAAATCTTCGATGGCACCAACGCTAACATCATCGCCCAGTTCAGTGTCTTTGGCGACGCAACCTACAAGGGTGGGGTCAGCATTGCGTTGGGTGATGTGAATGGCGACGGCAAGGCAGACCTGATCGTGGCACCACAAACCTCGGGTGGCCCAAGCGTTCGCATTTTCAATGCGGCCGATTTTAGTATCCTCCGCGACTTCTACGCACTTGAAGGGGCTACATCCTTCACTGGTGGTTTGACCGTTGCGTCAGCCGATGTCGATTCCGATGGCTACTCGGACATCGTGATTGGTGCTGGCAGCAAGGGCAACAGCCGTGTTCAGGTCATCAGTGGGCGTGATGTGACGACCTTAGCACCGGTGACACCGACGCTCGGTTACAACCCTTACTCGGACTTCTCAGCCTTCGAGAACGGCTTCACGGGTCCAGTTTACGTCACTGCAGGCGACTTCGACGGCGACGGTCGCGCCGATCTGGCTATCTCCGCTGGGGCTGGTGGTGGTGGTCGATACCGTGCTTACACCAGTCGAGTCGATGGACGCCTCGGTGGCCTCATTGTTGATCAAGTCGCTTTAGGTTACAGTGGCACGGGTGGCGTGAGCATCAGTGCACGAGACATTAACGGCGATAACCGTGCTGACATCACCGTTGGGTTCTTGAACGTACAGGGCGACTCCAAGGTCCGCTCGAACTATGCTGTTAACCTGATTAACGACCTGACGCCAGTGGCTGGGGATTACTACCCAGGCACCAACGGCGTGATGGTTGGGTAAGCTTGTGACCCCTTCTGTTCTCGTCTTGATGATGGCAACCATGGCCCCACCGGATCGGCTTTTAGCCCTATCCGTTGAGGGCCTTTTGCCGTTGTCTGCACAGTTGGCGGCCATCGAAGCCTGCCCACGCATCGTCCGACGCGTTCCGGAAGAAGCTTACGCCACAGGCGTCGTCGTTGCGTTTAAGGATCAAGCCGCGTACATCCTGAGCGCGCATCATGCAACGAATGGATCGAATCGGCAGTTTCAATTCTTTACTGCAGACTCCATTGCGAGTCCAGCGCTGACAGTTTCAACTGCTAGTCGAATTGTCATGACCGAAGTTACCGCCGATGTGGTTCTCTACAAGGTGCCCTGGCCGGAGGGTGTGTCCTGGAAACCAACTGTGTTACCACTCGCAAGGCCGGGCCAACGCCCCAAGCGTTTCCCGTTCCCTGCCATGTCAATCGGGTGTTCTGAGGGTCGCCCACCTTCTGCGATCAACGAGACGATTGAAGCCAAGCGACTCGGTACAAAAACTGACAAGGACCTAGCCTTTGTCTGGCAGGCGAAAGAACCACCGAAGCAGGGCCGTAGTGGCGGTCCACTGCTGAACTCCAAAGGCGAAGTGATCGGCCTCTGCGCAGCATCAAAGGACAACTTGGGCTACTACGTACATCTCGATGAAATACAGGTAGCGCTCCAAGTAGCCGGGTACGATTGGATTTGGAAGTAGGAACTGTTGATGTGATGCGAGCTTGAGTATGGCTCGCTCTTTGAATTCACTTTGCCACGTTTGAACTCTACCCAGCGATTTTGGCGTTACCAACCTCTTGACACGTACTGCGAACCTCATTTCAACCAGCGCAACAGTGACGCGCTCCTCACCCCTGTCATGTCTAACAATGTCTAGTTAGGCTCCTGAAAAGCACTTCTGCCGACCGTTTTTGACCCCAATGCGCCGTTTTGTGACATTTCGCGGAGATATAAATACTGAACATCCGTATATATAAATAGACAGCGACGCAATGAGGAGTTGGGAACACCACCCGACACCCTCACCATCATCGGAAGGAGATCGAACATGGAACTCTGGCGCAACGTTTGGCGAAATGGGTTCGTGCCTGTGTTGTCCACCTCGGGCCTAGTGGCCCTGCGAGAGGCCCTGCAAAACGATGATCCCCGCGTGGTACAAGGGGCTACCACCACGCCGCCCCCGCTGCTCTGTGTGCAGGATTGGCCAGTGGAAGCGTGCTGTGCCCTGGGCTTCTGTGGCTGGCAAGGCGACGCACTCGACACTGTGGGTGAAGTAGAAGAACACTTTGCCAAGTGCTGCTTCGAGGCCGACGAACGCTTGAATGAGCCAGCCGGCTGCCGGCATTTCCTGAACTGGTTTGACGACACCCCGCGAACCGACATGGTGCGCGACCTGCTTTGCGAAGTGGAGCTGGCCCTCACGAATCGCGTGTTCACCCCCGCCACGGTTCGTGATTACGCAACGGAAGACGAAACCTTGGTGAGCTACCCCGTGAACCGAGTGATCGACTTCTTCCCAGCGATGAGCCGGTAAATGGTGAACCGGTGACGTGAGTCACCGGGTTGTTTTCCACCCGGCAGCTTATGCAGCCGGTTCGCCAAAAATCCCCTGACCCCGAACCGGTCTTGCGCTACTAACCGACTTGAGTTTACAACACCCCCACCCCCGAGGGATCTACCGATGATTCTGATCTGCAAACATTGTGAAACCTGCAAAGTGAACCGCCCCCGTGGGCTGTGCTGGGGTTGCTACTACACCCCCGGCGTGAAGGACATGTACCCAAGTACCAGCAAGTATGCCCGGCGTGGCGTGGGGAACTTCACGGGCAATGCACCGGTGGCCCCGATGCCCACCTGCTATGCCCCCGGCACCCCAGAGAAGATGGCGGTGCTGGAGGAACGTGCCCGCAACAAGCAAGCCCTCTGGCACCCGCTGGACGCCAAGCATGAAGGCGACACCCGACTCATGGAAGTGCTACCGATGTTCACATCGCAATCTGAGTTACTGGCGGCATAGTTCACATCAAAAAAGCAAAGCGGGCCGAGGTGCCATCACCTTGACCCGCTTCGTTCAACCAGGGCAGCCATCACAAACGGGTGCCCGTTTGCAGCCGTTAGCACAGCTGCCCAACCTGGTTACTATGATCTGTCAAGTGATCACCTCCTGTCTACCGGGTGACACCTCAGGAAGTTCGGTACCAGTCGAACCTTCCCTCGGCGAAAATGCCTGTTGTGGTACGGGAACCACAACCCACAAGAAGCATATGCATGGTACTGTCCCGGAATCAAGCGGTTTTTTGTAAACGTGGCAAATCCTATTTCTGCATCCCACGCATTCTCGATCACTTCGCTGAAGGTTGGCGAACCAGCACATAACTGAACGCACCTAGTAACTCGCCACCTTTGCCACCGTGGCACTTGATGCACTGGTCGAAGTTCCGCATGGCCCCGACGACACGCACCTTGTCCTGATCGCCCCGGATGTACAGGTCGTCGCCTTTGCGGATGGCTGCAAGGCCATCCTTCTCGAAGGTGTCCAGTTCGCGCGTGGCCAGCTTGCCCACGTCGGCCATGCGCGGGAGATCATTGCTGACGTACACCACCGGTTCGTCGTGCAGCAGCAGGCTCACGAGGTCGATCCGTTTCACGTCCCAAGTCTTCGGGGCATCGGGATACTTGCTGAAGCGGTGCGGGCGGAAGCCAGCCACTTCGGTTCGGCTCTTCACGTAACCGAACCCAGCTGGGTTGGAGAAGTTAGCGGTGCTCTCGTAGTTCATGTTCGCTATGTCGTCCTGCTTGAGGTCGCTACTGTTCAGGCCAGTGCTTACCAGTTCGGTAACATAGTCCAGCTTCTGCAGGATCGGCTTGATGGCATCGGGCAGGAAGTGCTCGGCCAGCGGATGGATCACTCTCATGCGGATCTTCCCGAACCCGGCGGCCCTGTTGAAGGCTTCGAGTGTCTGGTCGTGGATGGCTTCGATGGAATCGGTGCGATTGTTCCGGAAGCTCTGGAGTTCAATGACGATGTAGTTCTCGTTCTCGACATTCTTCTTGAAGGCTGCTCGGCTCACTTCACTCCACTCGGCATAGCCCGGCTTCGGCTCCGGCACTCGGAGTTCCATCGACTCAAATGGTGTTTCCTTCCTCCACTGCGTGTACTGAGAGTTCAACCAGACAAGCTGACTCGCGGAAGAAATCCACAACAGGAGGAAGATGCCGAAGGAACTGATCCTCATCCAGAGCGTGTTCATCTTGAAGATGCTGCCGACGATGATGAGCATGCAGAAGGCAAGGGCAGCTAGCGGTATTCTCCCATGTGGAGCCATCGACACGCCGAGCATCGCCCCAAAGACACCCAGCAACAAGGCCACGATAACCGGGCACCACCACCAGCGGTTTTGTCGTCGCTTCCCCCAGCCTGCATTCAGCAGCAGCACACTGAGCAGAGAAACACCCAAGGCCATCAGCGCAAGCATGGTTCGTTCCTGGGGCGACTACGCTTGATTATCCAAGTATTTGCCGAGTGGAGCAACTGGTTTGCACTTTCACCGCCGATGCAAGGTATGACAGATAATTTGAGGTCGAGTGGATCAAGGATTTTAACGCCGGAGGCGTGAAGGAGTTGTAGCCTAGGGTTCCGTCGCTTCGCTTCGTACCAGAATCTGTTGGTGTACCCAACAACTTTTTCCGTCGTGGCGAGGATCGGCGCGGTACAATCGGGTAGCTTGCGGTTGAACACTCAGGAACCCAGCGAGACGCGACTGTCCCCCCGCACGGAGGCAACAGCCATGCCCACGCCGCTCCCCGGAATGAATCCGTATCTCGAACACCCGAGCCTTTGGCCCGCGTTTCATAAGCAGTTGATTGCCGCCGCCTATCAGGTACTGTTGCCTAGTTTGGTGGATCGTTACCGTGCGCGGATCACGCACCGCTGGTACATATCGGAACTCGTGTTGTTTACGTCCGTCACGAAGGAAGAACACCTCGAGCAGTTCATCGAGATCCGTAGCCGAATTGATGGCCGGTTGATTACACTTTTCGACATTGTGAGCATCGGTAATCGCACGACCAGCAGCGGTCAGGCGGCGTGGTTGGCCACGCGGGCGCATGCCCTGCAGGAACGAGCCAACATCGTCGAGGTGGATCTGCTCACTCAGGGTCGGCCACCCGTGACCCTGGATCGAAGCAAGGTGACGGATCCGTACTGTGCCGTCACGGTCTCTCGCGGCATCAGCCCGGAGCGACACGAGATTTATCCAGGTGCTATCCAGAAGCGGCTACCAAAATTCAAGCTGCCCCTCGCGGCAGACGACCGCGACACCGTCCAAGACCTGCAATTGATGTTTCAGAGAGCCTACGAGTTTGGGAATTTTGAGGGTCAGTTGGATTTCACCCAAGCAATACCACCCGATGTGAAACTGAGCCAGGACGACCGCGACTGGTTGAAAGAATTTTTGGCAGCAAAGGACTAATCGTGCAATGAGTGCGTGCTCACGGGTCTGTGGTTCGGCGTGTTTGCGTTCTTCATCACTCCTCCACATACACTGGCAACACCGTCCTCCGGTGCCGCACGATGCCGAAGTTTCTCTGCCTTTCGAGTTATTTCAAAGGCAACCGCTTCCTCGAACGACTCAAAGCCGAGGGGTGCGATGTCTATCTCCTTACCGTTCAAGATTGCCTGAAGGAACCGTGGGCACGTGAAGCACTGACCGATGTGTTCGCCGTCAACAACTTTCATGATCGCCGCGGCTTGGTGAACACGGTAGCGTACCTCTTCCGCACGCATCAGTTTGAACGGATCGTGGCACTCGACGATTTCGACATCGAAGTGGCAGCGTACCTCCGCGAACACTTCCGCATGACCGACACTGGCCACGGCGATAGTGAATCCCGCCTGTTCCGCGACAAACTCGCCATGCGGAAGAAAGCCCGCGAGATCGGTGCAGTAAACCCCGACTTTGTGCCGTGCTTTGATCGTGCCGCCGTGAGTGACTTCCTCAAGCGTGTGCCCGGCCCTTGGCTCATCAAGCCGCGCAGCGAAGCCAGCGCAGCAGGCATCCGCAAGCTGCACAGTGCCGAGGAAGTGTGGAGGCGGATCGACGAACTGGGCGACGATCAATCGTTTGCGTTGCTGGAAGAGATGGTACCCGGTGAACTGTTCCACGTTGATTCACTGGTGTTGAACAACAAAGTGATCTTTGCCGAGGTGAACCAGTACCATCGCCCGTTGTTGGATGTTTATCAGGGTGGTGGCATCTATGCCACGCGTACTGTTCGCCGGACTTCACCCGATGTGGCCGGACTGCGGGAAGCCAACCGGATCATTCTTGAAGGGTTTGGTTTGGGTCAGGGCGCTTCACACACCGAATTCATGAAGGCACACCGCGACGGGAAATACTACTTCATTGAAACCAGCGCCCGCGTGGGTGGGGCCAACACCGCCGACATGGTGGAACACGCCAGTGGTGTGAACTTGTGGAGCGAATGGGCCAAGCTAGAGTTGTGCCGAACCTACGGAAAGTACGAACTTCCAAAGCTCAAGCAGCGTTATGCCGGGGTTGTGACGAGCCTAGCCCGCATGGAGCGGCCGGACACCAGTTCGTTCACTGAGCCGGAAATTGTCCATCGGCTCGACATGAAAAACCACATTGGCTTTGTATACGCGGCCGACACACCGGAACGGATCGAAGAATTGCTGGCAAACGCCATGAACCGCATCGCCAATGAGTACCACGCCGTACTGCCGGGTGCCGACAAAGTGAGCCATTAGGATTCCGCTCCAATAAGATGTTAGCTTGTCTTGTCGTGTGCGGTAGAATAGAGTTGAGTACACGAACTCGTACCTTTAGGTGAACGATGTCTACTGCTGTCGCTGAAGCTCCTGCAACTGTTCAAGAATTGGTCGTCAAGGCCCCACCGGCTTGCCCCGTGCAAGTGACCGATAAAGCCGCTCTGGAAGTCCGTAGAGCGATTGCCGATTACAAATCCGGTGCCGATGCCCCGGAAGGCGAACTGTACCTGCGCCTCCGCGTGCAAGGTGGCGGTTGTTCGGGCTTCCAGAACAAGCTCGATCTCGACCCTACTTACAACGAAAAACTCGATCTTCTCTTTGATGTCCAAGGCATCCAATTGGTGGTCGACAAGCGAAGCATGTTGTACCTCGAAGGTGCAACAGTGGACTTCGTGGATGATCTCAACAAACGCGGCTTCCACATCAGCAACCCGCAAGCCAAGGGCAGTTGCGGTTGCGGTAGCAGCTACACGATGTAACCCGGTGGTTCAAGCATGACCGACCACTACCTACGCCTCGGCTTGCCGAGGCGTTTGGCTTTTCATCTTCCCGATCTTGAATCGGCGTATCTCACTGCGAGCCGCACGGCCCACCCGGATTACTTTTCCGGTGGAAGTACGGAAGAGCAGGAAGCCAGCGAACAACTCAGCGCACAGATCAACGAAGCCTACGCGGTCTTGAAGGATCCCTTCCGTCGCTCTGAACATTTGCTGGCACTCAACGGTGGGCCAACGGCATCCGAAGTGAAAGACATCCCGCCGTCGTACCTGATGGAGATGATGGAGCAACGCGAGCGAATCGAAGCCGCAAGCGAGCCAGAGAAATTAACCATCGAAGCGGAACTGACTCAACAGTATGAGGCGGTGTTCACCAAGTTGGCCCCGATGTTTGATGCCAACCCCGTGAACCTGATCGCCATTCGCAAGGAACTTAACGCGGCGAAGTATCTTCGCGGCATGCTTCGTGACCTGCGCGGGGCATGAGTGGATCACCGCTTCGTCACGCACTCCATGGCTATGCGTAGGGCGACTTCGAGTTGCCGTTCGGCTTGCGTTTCCGTCACGTGTGGGGTCACACCCTGATTAAGTGCTCCGCCATGCGGGCCGAACAAACTGGCCACGGTGAGGATCAACGAACCAGATTTTTTGTCGGTTCGATCCAGAGCAGTCAGGGGGATCGGGGCTTGAACCTGGCCCTTCCCAAACGTTGGCTGACCCACCAACTTGGCCCGTTGATGATCCTTCAATCCAGCAGCAAGAATCTCCGCCGCCGACATCGTCTTGGCGTCAATCAGCAACACCACCGGGAACTCGTGGGCCCGCATACCGGAGTCGGAAGCGAACACGCGGTTGGCGAAATCCGTCGTCTGACCCTGCGTGGTCACGATCAACCCCTGCGGGAGGAATCGCTTGGCGATGTCGATGGCCGTGGTGAGAAGCCCGCCGGAGTTGCCACGAATGTCGAGGATCATGGCTTTCATGCCGCGTGCTTTCAACTCGCGGATGGCATCGTCCAGTTCGGTGGGCGTGTTCGGCTGGAAGTGGCTCATACGGGCATAGCCAATGCCTGCCTTCTCGTTCAGCATGTTTACGCCGTACACCGTGGGCAACGGCGTGGGCAGGCTCACCGGTTCATCGGTCGAGTCGAGTTCCAAGGTATAACGAGTGCCCATGCTGGCCCGCATGAGTGTCAGCAATCGGGCACTGGTCAGCATCGAAATCGAAGTTTCATTGAAGCGCGTGACCCGATCACCCCGTTGAAGTTTGGTGTGCATGGCGGCCCACGATTGCGGAATCACTTGCTCGATCTCAATCGAGTTGGGCTCCAGCTTGACCACCAGGCCGTAACGAAGAAACTCGACAACCGGCGAGACGATGTCGTTCGTCGCGGAAGCATTCCCGTGAGTGAACTGACTGAACTCATCCAGTTCCGTGCATGCCCCACATAACAGTTCCAGAATCACAACCGAACCGTTGGCGAGGCCGAGTTGCCGTGTGGCCACGGCTGTCAGATCTCTTGCGGCGTTGGTGCAGTCTTTTACGGTCGCGGGGAGCTTGGCTTGCTGATCTTTGAGTGCCATCAGGAATGACGCCACCTTGCTGGGCACAGACATGGGGAAGTGGCGTTCACGGAAGGCGGGGTCGTTCAAGGCCCGTTCGAGTTCCGTTAATCCGGCGGCGTACAGCTTGTCGAACGTGGCCTTGTTGCGATCGGCGTAGAAGCTGTGAATCTTGCTGAGTGCCTCGCTGTACAAGGCAAGACTTTCGCTGGCTTTCAGCGAAAGCACATAATCCAGGAATGCCGGATCGCGGAGCCGTTCGATCTGATTCACCTTGCGAAGCAACGCACGGATACGCTCACGCAAGACAGGATCGTGCTTGCCAGTGAGATACAGCTTGAGGCAAAATTCCAGCGCTTTTTCGGGTTTGCCCTCTTTCTCGGCAGCATCGGCGTCGTCAAGTGTGATCACACTTAACGACGACTCCAGCGGTTCGGCTCTGCGATTCGATTGAGCGAACGCAGGTGCAGCCAGCCCCACGAAGATACCGGCTGCTGCAACGATGATGTACCAACGCATCGGTCGGCCCCTGGGCCATGCGGAGTTGTCGCGGCAACGTGGGAGAGGATGCGCCGGTTAGTAAGAAGTCTACTGCGATGCCTGCCCGCGTGTCAAATGGATGTTACTTGAGGTTACGAATCACCTGACGCTCACCACGCATCAATCACGGGCTCAATCAGACCAGACCTGTTGTCTTCGAACTTCTCTGGTATGATGAAATCAACAATACGCTCTATCAGCAAACATCTTTGTTCCCACACCCTCTGAGACACGATGGAGCCGAACTCTACTGAACCGGACGACACAACTCCGATTCCCGCCGTCCCGGCCATAGGCATCGCTTACCGCGAACTAGGCCTCAACAAGCCCCTGCAACAAGCCATCGACCACGCGGGCTACACCCACTGCACCCCCGTGCAACAGGCCGTGATCCCCGCCGCCATGAAGGGCAGCGACGTCATCGGCCAGGCCCAAACGGGCACCGGCAAGACCGCCGCGTTCCTCGTGCCGTTCCTCAACCGCTGGCGACCGCACAAGGTGCGCGGGCCAATCGGCCTCGTCATGCTGCCCACCCGCGAACTCGCCCTGCAAGTGTCCGTTGAAGCCGAGAAGCTGGCCCCCAGCTCCAAGTTCCGCACCGTAGCCGTGTACGGCGGTACTGGCATGCAGAAGCAACTCGATGCTCTGCGTGCCGGCTGCGATTTAGTGGTAGGTACACCTGGCCGCATGATCGACCACCTCGAACGTGGATCGATGACCCTTGAAAATGTGAAGTATGTCGTGCTCGACGAAGCCGACCGGATGCTCGACATCGGCTTCCGCCCGGACATCGAACGCATCCTGAAGCGTTGCCCCGCCAAGCGGCAGACACTGCTGATGAGTGCGACCGTGCCGGATGAGATCAAGCGCATCACCAGCCGATACATGACCGACCCGCTGCACCTGAACATGACCCCGCGCACCGTGACGGTCGACAAGATCCGGCAGACGTACATCACCGTGGACAAGGAACGGAAGTTCGAGCTGCTGCTGAAGGTGCTGGAACGCGAGCAGCCCCGGCAGTGCATCATCTTCGTGGAGCGCAAGAGCTGGGCCGACAACCTGCTTCGTCAATTGAAACCGGTCCACCGCAACAGTTACGCCATCCACGGCGACCTGCCGCAGAACCACCGCGAAAAGATCATGGCTGGCTTCCGCAGCGGCATGATCAAGATTCTGATTGCCACGGACGTGGCCAGTCGGGGCATTGATGTGTCCGGCATTTCACACGTCATCAATTACGACCTGCCCGCGGACATCGAGAACTACGTCCATCGCATCGGCCGCACGGGCCGCATCGGTAAGGATGGCGTGGCCATCGCCTTCGTGAAACCGGAGGAAGGCGGCCACCTGACCGACATCGAGATGACCATCAACCGGCTCATCGAAGAGGATCGCATCGAGGGGTTCGAGTCTGCCCCGCCGAAGGTGCGCCGCAACGTGGACGATCCGGAACCGATTCCCGATCCAAACGCCCCGCCACCGGAAGAGCGCAAGGCCGTCTTCGGCAAGAACAAGAAGAAGTACAGTAGCCGGCTGTAGCAAACGAACAGTATGAACTGCATTCAAACAATTCGCTGATGCAACGCTTCGAGTATCTCAGCATCGCTGGGGTACTCGGTGTTGCTGAGTACCCGCAGCGGGATGGCCACTTCGTCCATGCGGTAGGCCGTGCCTGGGCGATGCACGCCATACACCGCCGTGGTGAAACTCACGGCACTCGGCACCGGGCAACGCACACCGGGGCTGTCCAACCGGATGACCGGGATGCTGCGGAGGTGCGACAACGCCTTGTCACTGAAGTCCAGCACAGCTTCGCTGCCAATGAGCACTGCCGCATCCACTTCACGCCGGGCTAAGCGATCCGGGGCGGACGTCTCACCGGGGTTGTAGCGCGGATACCCGGCGGAGAAGTCCACGGCAAACGGGTATCCCGTTTGCCAGGCAAGCACGGAGTCGGCCCCGGCTACGTCGCCGTAGCGTCGCATCCGCCGGGCATAAAAGCGCGTGTGCAGGTTGAGGTCCGTCACGAGTTGAAGAAGAGCTTCAATGGTGCGGTGTGCGAGTTCCCCTCGGATCAGCCCGCCGCCGAAGAAGATGATGCCGAACTTGCACGCCTTCATCGTGGCAAGCAGTGGTTCAAACTGCGCTGAGGCCATTGCGTGGCCTTGCAAGCCGAGACGGAGGTTCCACAACACGTTCCAGTCGGTGCCAGGTTCCACTTGGTAGAACTCGTCGGCTTGCTTTGCCGTCTCTGTACGGTGTTGATCCACCACCACGATGCTGCGACCGGCCTTGGGCGGACAGTATCGCTCGATGTGCCGGGGGTGCGTGGTAGCGGGATCGCAACCCCAGAAGATCACAAGGTCGGCCCGTTGCTTCACTTCGCCAAGGGTGCAGGTGGACTCCCCAACTTGCTGAAGTGCCAAGATACTGGGGGCATGGCCGGTGCTGGCCGTGGTGTCGATGGTGGCCCCGAGACGGTCGGCCAGTGCCGTGGCGGCCCGCTGACCTTCGGTGGTGCTTCGGCTCAGGCCGTACAGCAGCGGGGCTTTGGAGTTGCGCAGAATCTCAGCAGCCCGATCAAGGGCCACGTCCAGTGACACCGGGTTGTCATCGACCGTGGCGTGTGCGGGGTGGGCCGCGTTCAGCGAATCGAACCACGGCTTGGCCAGCCAGCACGCCCCGGAACGCGGGGTGATGTGGCCATCGGATGCGACATCCACCACGAGGTCATCGCACACACACCCGCAGACAGTACAGGCAACAGCTCGGTGGGTGATAGACATGGGGGAAGTTTATGATTTGCGTCGGGACTCACAGTTAGCCGCGAGATGAAATCGACCGCAGATAGCATTGCTCGCTCGATTTCATCTCGCGGCTAACTGTTTGATAACAGCATCGGCGTCGTACACGCAGCCACCCCGGTCTTCGCTCTTTGGCCTTTGAGTGCTGAACCCGGTGGGGTGTATTTCAAATTAGACCATAAAGTTTTGGTACACCGCACTTGGATCACCGGTCGAGATACGCTCAGGGCTCTGTTAGATTGCAGCGTTGTGCATAACTTTAGCCGTTAACGAAAATGCTGCCTTTTGTTTGCTTTTACGCATCAGGAAAGGGACAAATCAATGGCCGACGAGAACGACGTCATTTCCCAAGCGGAACGACCGAGGAAAGAATTGTACGAGAAATTGCAAGTGGCCGCCGTGTCGGAGGTCGTAGGAGTTGTTGGGGCAAATGGACCAGGTGCGGGACGCTCTCGCGGAGAAGATTTCTGGACGATGACATTCACCTTTGAAGCGTGGCGAGCTGTCGGTAGCGAGATGATGAAACAGCCACTCACGATCCGACGCAAAGTCACCGAAGAAGAGCTTCGCAAGTTCCAAGATGCAATCTTGCCGTATCACGTGATCCGCATCGAGGCACGGGTGATGAGTGATTCCACAGATGGCAAGTCACTAGGTCTGCTGGAAGCGTTTGTCAGGATGGAGAGTGACGATACGGAATTGAACTCCTTCGCCAAAGAACTGCAGCAGCCCGTGACACTTGACGACCTACAGTTCGGCCGGTTAACTCTGGATCGTCGAGTGAATACCTTTTGCGGACAAGCTTTATGGAACGGCGAGTCTATCAACCTCCAACTTTCTGGTTCCGCCGAAATTCAAGAAGCTTTGGAGGTTGCACGCGAGCTTTGGAAAAAGCAAAGCGATTGGGATCCGCAAATGCGTCGATACGCCGCAGGAAAATTACTACCCATCAAGAACGATTCTTGGCTTGATGAGGACGAATCTGAACTGACGGTGGATGAGTTCGAGCAACGAATGACGTTGGAGATGATCTCGATTGATCCCGACGATCGCTTCACTTTCTGGTACGACGACGGCGACTTGTTCTGCGGACACGTGATCTTGGTCAGTGGCCGACTAGCAGATGGCCCAACGGACGCGAGCTTTTGCGGGTAATGCACTTAGTTCACTCTGTGAGTAAAGAGAAGCAAAATCAATCGCCAGAAGGAGGTAAGCCGGGAACAAAATTTGATCGAGCAAAACTATCCCGCGTTCGATGTCATCTCGCGGTTAGCCTCCGCACCACTGCGTCGGCGTCGTACACGCAGCCACCCCACACGCCACCGCTGGCGTGTTGCAGGGCGGCCCACAGGCGGGTGTCCTGCGGCAGGCCGGGGTCGGCGTGGAGGTCGGGCCGGGGTTGGCGCTTGGCCAGTTCCGCATCGCCCCAGGTTGTGCCGTGGTTGCCAGACGCATCACCCACGAGGTTCACGGTGCCTTCGAGCTTCACACGGTCGATGATGATCTCGACCAAATCGCCATCCAGAATCTTGCCAATCGGCCCACCAGCCAAGGCCTCAGGCGATACATGGCCGATGCAGGCCCCGGTGCTCACCCCGCTAAAGCGGGCGTCGGTCAGCACGGCGACTTGCTTGCCCCACTTGAGGTGCTTGAGCGCGCTGGTCACCTGATACGTTTCTTCCATGCCGGAACCCAGCGGCCCGCGACAGCACAACACCAGCACATCGCCCGCGATCACCTTCTTTTCGCCTTGGCCCTTGAGTGCTGCAATAGCTGCCTTCTCGGTCGTGAACACCTTGGCCGGGCCGGTCTTGCGGTACACGCCATCGGTATCCACCACGCTGGCATCAATGGCGGTGGATTTAATCACACAGCCTTCCGGTACGATGTTGCCACGCGGGAAAGTGATGGTGCTGGTGAGTCCGCGCGCCTTGGCTTGGGTTGGGCTCATGATGACGGTTTCCGGGTCGATGCCATCCACTTCGCGTAGGTGCTTGCGAAGGCGGTTGCGGCGATCCGAATCCTTCCACCAGTCCAACATGGCCCCAACGGTTTCGCCGGTCGCGGTGAGTGCATCGAGTTCCAACAAGCCCATCTCACGCAAATGCAGCATTACTTCAGGAACGCCACCGGCAAGGAACACGCGGATGGTCGGGTGGCCGATGGGGCCGTTGGGCAAGGCATCCACCAAGCGGGGCACGGCACGGTTGAAGTGCGTCCAGTCTTCCACGGTGGGGCGTTTCACTCCGGCTTCAAAGGCAATCGCCGGGGTGTGCAACAACAAGTTCGTTGAACCACCGAACGCAGCGAACACGGCCAGGGCATTGCGGAAGGCTTTGTCCGTCAGGATGGCACTGGTGGGGATCTTCTTCCGCTGCCGAGAGACAAGTGTGGCAGCCGAACGCTTCGCCATGTCCAGCCAGATGGGCTGACCACTCGGGCTGAGGGCCGAGTGTGGAAGACTCAGGCCCAGTGCTTCGCCGATGACTTGGCTCGTAGCCGCCGTACCCAGGAACTGACAACCGCCACCGGGGCTGGCACACGAATGGCAACCCGCCTCGGCGGCTTGCTCCAACGTGATCTCGCCGTTGGCATAACGGGCGCCGATGGTCTGCACCTTGCCCGTGTCTTCTTCGCCGGTCACACCCGCCAGCATCACGCCGCCGGGCACCAACACCGTGGGGTAATCGCGTTGACTGGCCAGGGCCATCATCATCGCGGGCAGGCCCTTGTCGCACGTGGCCACCCCCAGTACCCCGGCGCGGGTGGGCAGGCTACGCATCAGTCGGCGCATCACCATGCTGGCATCGTTGCGGTACGGCAGGCTGTCGAACATGCCTGGCGTGCCCTGGGTTCGACCATCGCACGGGTCGGTTACGGCCCCGGCAAACGGGATCGACTTGAGCCGGGTGAACTCCTCGGCAGCGGCCTTCACCAGCAGGCCCACTTCCCAGTGCCCGCTGTGGAAGCCCAAGGCAATCGGCGATCCATCCTCCGCCCGCACACCGCCGTGGGTACTCAGGATCAGGAACTCCTTCCGACCCAACAACTCCGGTTGCAGGCCCATGCCTACGTTCTGCGTCCAACCGAAGAGGTCGCCACTGGGGGCATGCCGCAGAAGATCATCCGTCACCGGTAGCGCACCTACTGGCCCACGCTGGGTGCTCGTGAGCTTGTAAATGGCGTCGTCAGTGGTTTCGTAGAGAGAGGGCATGGCCAAGACTTCCGGGAGTGCTGTTCTGCTATCCTATCTGTGTCGACATGGCGAGCGGTGTGGCGTTAGCCTGACGGGTCGACACTCACCGCTGAATACTGGTGGTTCATGCCCTCTCCCCTCGTCTCGCTGGAACGCCGTGGTGCAACGGCCATCATCACCATCACCCGGCCGGAGAAGCGCAACGCCCTCAGCCGGGCGTTGATTCGGGAGCTGACAAGTGCCGTGCAAACGGTGGCCACTGATGATTCTCGCTGCCTGATCCTCACCGGTTCCGGCAAGGCCTTCTGCGCAGGCATGGACTTGGATGAGCTACGCGGGACCATCGAAAACGCCGAAGAAGCCGACCTAGTATGGGACGACGCACTTCGGCTCTCGGCACTTTACACCCTGCTGTACGAGTTGCCCAAGCCGACGATTGCCGCCGTGAATGGTGCTGCCGTGGCCGGTGGTGCGGGGTTGTGTACGGTGTGCGATTTGGCCATCGCCGTACCCGAAGCCAAGTTCGGCTACCCCGAGGTTCGCCGTGGGCTGGTGGCCGCGATGGTGTTGCCGCACTTGCTGCGACACGTTGGCGAACGGGCCGCGCGATGGTTGCTGCTCAGTGGAGAACTGATTGATGCCGCCGAAGCCCAACGCATTGGCCTGATCAACAGTGTGGTGCCAAGTGCAGAGTTGATGACAACGGTCTGTCACTGGGCGAACCAGTGTGCTGAGGGCGGGCCGAAGGCCCTGGCGACTACGAAGGAACTGTTGCGACGATGTTCGGTTCAAGCCGTGCCCGTGGCGGACTTGGCCAAGGCCAGCGCCGAACCCCGCCTGACGGACGAGTGCCGTGGCGGCCTGCGAGCCTTCTTCGATGGTCAACCCGTACCATGGAAGCCAGCATGAACGTGACACGTAGTCGGGTGAATGTGATTTTGGTCATCGCATGCGCCTAGCTTTGTAGGGCGGTACGAGGCTTCCGAGTGCCGCCGGTTTGCTAGCCACGTAGGGCGGTACGAGGCTTCCGAGTGCCGCCGGTTTGCCCGACAAGTTGTAGTATTCATATCGATGTGGCGGCACTCGGAAGCCTCGTACCGCCCTACAAGATCGTACCGCCCTACTCATACTCAGACGCCTCAATCCCACTCTACCCCACTGATATCACGTACATCGCCTTGGCCCCACTCGATGGGATAGATACCTTCGCGGACGCAACGATGAAATGACGACCACGGGTAATCCTGCACTCGGGCAACGATCCCATGCTTGACCGGGTTGTAATGAATGTAATCGAAGCAGCGTTCATGATCGTTTTCATCGTGGACGAAATGCTCCCAGAATCTTGGTTGCCAATACGGAAAGTCCAAAGCTATCAGCGAGGTGTTTTGCTGAAGAATCCGAGTGCAACGTTCTTTGATTCCTTTCATCCGAGCGGAAAAGTTGTCGTCCCCAGGGGGTAGTGTCATCATCAAGTGCCAATGATCCGGCAGAAGTACGGTAGCGTCGATCTTGAAGGGCATCCGCTGTCGAGTGTTCACGATTGCGATGCGTAAGGCATGTCGTACCGAATCGGTCGTCAGAAAACGCTGCCGCCCGTGCGTGACCACGGTGAGAAAATATGTTCCGCCCGAGACAAACATCCGACGATACCTGGGCATGCTGCACCTCTCGTATGACCGCGTTTGTAGGGCGGTACGAGGCTTCCGAGTGCCGCGTGATAATTTTTTATCGCTTCGGCGGCACTCGGAAGCCTCGTACCGCCCTACAAACACCGCCCTACAAAGCATCACCCAGTCGTTGCACCCTCACTCGCGCTGCGGGCCAGCTTGGCGTACTTGGCCAGTACGCCGTGTTGCACCCGCAACGGCGGTTTCACCCACACGGCCATTCTCGCTGACAACTCGGTGTCACTTACGTTCAGCGTCAATGTCTTCGCTTCGGCATCAATAGTGATGCTGTCGCCGTCCTTCACCAACGCAATCGGCCCACCCACCCACGCTTCCGGCGAGACATGCCCCACCACCAGTCCGTGGGTGCCGCCGCTAAAGCGGCCATCGGTAATCAGGCCCACGCTGGCCCCCAACCCCTGGCCCATCAACGCACCGGTGATGCTCAGCATCTCTCGCATGCCTGGGCCACCCACCGGGCCTTCGCCACGGATGACCAATACATCGCCCGCCACAATCGACTTGGCTTGAATGGCTGCGAAGCAGGCTTCCTCGCCGTCGTACACCTTGGCTGGTCCGGTGATGCTGCGTTGTTTCAGCCCGCTGATCTTGGCCACGGCACCATCCGGGGCGAGGTTGCCATGCAGGATGACGATGTGGCCTTTGTCGTACTTCGGCTTGTCGAGTGGCATCACCACGTTTTGTGGTTTGGCATAGATGCTGTCGATGTCGGCGAGGTTCTCGGCGATGGTCTTGCCCGTCACCGTTGGGCAATCGCCGTGCAGGTAGCCAGCGTCCAGCAAAGCACGCATCACGGCAGGTACGCCACCCACGCGGTACAGGTCAAACATCACATACTTGCCGCTGGGCTTCAAGTCCGCGAGGTGGGGCACCTTGGCACCAAGGCGGTCGAAGTCGGCCAGCGTCCATTCCACTTGGGCTTCGCGGGCAATCGCCATGAGGTGCAGCACGGCGTTGGTGCTACCGCCGAGGGCCAGCACCACGGTGTAAGCATTCTCCAGGCTCTTGCGGGTGATGATGTCGCGCGGGCGGATGTTCTTCTCGATGCAGTGCATCAGTGCGAACCCGGCGATGTACGATTCGCGTTCCTTGGCGGCACTCACACCGGGGTAACTGCTGTCATAGGGCAGGCTCATCCCCATGGCTTCGATGGCGCTGCTCATGGTGTTGGCGGTGTACATGCCTCCACAGGCACCGGCACCGGGGCAGGTTTCGCATTCAATCTTGTGGAGTTTCTTCTCGTCGATCTGCCCAGCCTGGAACTTCCCCACGGCCTCGAAGATACTCACGATGTCCACGTCTTCGCCATCCGGCCCGATGCCCGGGAGGATGCTACCGCCGTACACGAAGACGCTGGGGATGTTCAACCGGGCCATCGCCATCACGCAGCCTGGCATGTTCTTGTCGCAGCCACCGTAGGCGAGCAGGCCGTCGTGGTTCATGCCACCCGCAGCGGTCTCTAGGCAATCAGCAATCACTTCCCGGCTGACCAAGCTGTACCGCATGCCCCGGTGGCCCATGGCGATGCCGTCGCTCACGGTGGGGGCACCAAAGATCTGTGGAACGCCACCCGCAGCGCGGATGCCCTCGATCCCTTTGCGGGCGAGTTTGTCAAGGTGGCTGTTGCACGGGGTGATCTCACTGTGCAAATCTGCAACACCCACAATTGGCTTGTCAAAATCGGCATCGGTGAAGCCGACCCCACGCAACATGGCGCGGTTGGGTGCCCGGCTGGTTCCCCCGGTGGTGATGAGGCTTTGTCGTGGTGGAGTTTTACTGTCCGACATGATCCATCCTTGAGGAATTCTTGTGAAGCCTGAGAAGCTTTAACGCCTTTGCTGAATGCGAGGAAAAAGCCAGAAAAACTGTATCGGCGCTTTGCATCGTCGCCAAGGTTGATCTAGATACTCTCATCGCTGGTGAGGAAGGGGATTCACCGCAGCGGAACTGAACTCCGCCGACCTTCCTAACACAGCTGTTTTACAAACTGGAGTCTCGCATGAAGGGTACACTGAAAAGCATCGTAACGTTCTTGAAGCGTGAAGATGGCCCAACGGCTGTCGAATACGCGGTCATGCTCGCACTGATCGTTGTGGTGTGCATTGCTGCCATCACCGCAATCGGCAGCAACAGCAACCAAACGTTCAGCGCTGTCGGCTCGGCCATCAAGCCAAGCTAACTGGGTTGAGGTTGGTTTAAGCACATGCCCGTTTGTCTGGGTCACACCAGGCAGCGGGCATGTTTGTTTAAAGAGGTGAGTCTTGCGAGTCTCACCCGGCCAACTTCTTCACTCCAACTCAACAGGAGTCAACCCGTGAAATTAGTTCTGCGTAGCGCCGTATCGTTCCTAAAACGCGAAGACGGCCCGACCGCTGTAGAATACGCCGTGATGCTTGCACTCATTGTTGTGGTGTGCATCGCAGCCATTACCGCCATCGGTAGCAACAGCAACCGTACGTTCAGCACCGTCGGCTCGGCCATCAAGCCAAGCTAACGTAACAGAGAACTCAAATAACCCACCCATACGGGTGGGTTATTTTCGTTGATGATGTTTGATCTCTGGTATCTCACGGCTTCAAATGCGGGCGGAGCATCAGTGGCCCGCGATCCTTCAGCAGTGCGTCCCAAATCTGTTGATCATTCAAGCCCTTCTTGATCTGCTCTCGCAGTTCGTCTCGTGTGGCGTTGGGTGCCCCGCAGCCGTTCGGGTTGCAACTGGCTAGCGTGTAAAAATCTCCGGTGCAGGTGTTGTTGCCCACGCCGCACACACAGTACATGCTGCACAAAAACCACTCGACGCGCTCGTCCTCGGTGCGTTTGCGGCTGATGTCCGATGGGTACGGAGAATCATCTGCCTCCTTCGCTGGCCACGGCATCTTCAAGCTGATCCGCTGCCCGGTCTTCAATTCGGATGATTGCAACTCACCGACCACCAGCCGTACTTGTGTCCGCTCACGCCACGGGGACACGCTCTTCACCACGGCTTTGATGCCACTGAGTTCCACGCTGTCGCCGTACTTCAGGCTTCGTCCCCAGCGCATGGCCTCGTGATCCAGCATCACATCAAGTTCGCCGCTGAAGGTATGGTTGAAGGCAAGCGTGCCGGGGAGGCCATCTTGTTCCCACTGCTTCCGCATCTTGTCGCGCTGGGTGAGACGTTTCGCGTCCACTTCCTTGGCGAGCGGGGTCTTATCGTTCGGGTCTTGGCGCATCAGCGCGGTGCTGGTTTCATCAGCGATCATCGCCACGGCGATCGGGTTCTTGTTTTTGTCGAGCTTCAACCACGCCCAGACTTTGGCGTTCTTGGGCAGTTGATCGAGACGACCCCAGAAGCCGTCGATCCACACCTCGGCATCGGGTTCCACAGCCCAACGCTTTGCAGTTTTCTCGCCATCAAGGAGTAAAGTTACGGTGCGATTCGCCGCATCAACATCCTTCACCACGCCGAACGGCTTGGGCAGCAGGCGAAGAAATTCCGCCGACCCCGCGACTTGTTTCACCTTCTTGTTGGGATCAACTTCTTTCTTCTTCTCTCCATGCACCTCGGTATCGGGGTACTCCGCGCTCCAGGCGTACCACTTGCACACCACACTTTCCACGGGTTCAAGAGTCCAGTCCTTCAGATCGCCATCGCTCGCGCGGCCGTCTTTATCCCAGCAAGTATCGTTGGCCCACGGCCCAGTTTTGGTTTCCTTGAATGCACCCACCTTGATTGCCTCAAGTTCTTTGCCATCCGGTAGCGGCACTCCTGCATCTGGCTTGCTGACACCGCTTTTATCAGGGTTTGGCCCCTTCCATTTGCGCGGTTGACTGGCAATCGGGAGATAAGCCGATGGACTGTTGCCAAAGGCACCATTCGGACAAAGGATCACGAAGGATTTGTCCGCCAGGGTATCGCCCAACAAATAGCTGTAGCTCTCTTTCAACACACTTAATGGATAAGCCCGCGTCTTGTTGCCGATGCGCACGCCCAGCACCAACTCATCGGCTTTGAGTCGCGGATCAACCTTGGCCAAACGACTCTTCGTCGAGTCCTCACTCCCCTTCGCTTCCAGTTCCTTTGGCTGATACTTCTCGAACATCTGATACGCCACGGCGTTCGGGTTGCGTCCCATCACCTCGCCCCAGGTGCTCATCATGGTGGGGATCGGCTTCAATCGTTCGCCCTTCCGCTTGCCCTCCACGGCCACTCCGGACAGGCACGAGTAAATCGTGTCGTCAGTTTTGTCTTTCATGACCATGATGCCGTTGCGCCAGCCGTGGAACTCGAAGTTGTAGCTTGGGGCAAAGCCACGAGCGTAACCAGCATCCGGGTCGTACACGAACACGCCGTAGCTGTCCGAGATCACCCGGTAGGTATTGAGAAAGAAGCGAATGGGGATGGCCCCGCCTCCGCTGTAACCGCGCGTCCAGCACAGCACAGGATCGGTCGGCTTTAGTTCATCCTTCCGCCGTTTCGCTTCATCCACGCAGTGCGAACAGTTCGGATTCACCAGAGTGGCGAAAGCGTCCGGCTTGGCAATCAGGATAGGTTTTGGTTCCTCCGCTGTGGCCAACCCGGCCAGCAGCAGAACGACGCAGCACAATCTTCGGTACATCACATGACTCCCAGCGATAGCAGTATGTTACCCGATTGAGCCTGCTCGCGTTAGCGGCAGGAGTCTTGCTCATCCAACTCCTGCCGCTAACGCAAGCAGGCTCCATCTGACACACTTTTCGATGATACTGTACATTCACGCTCAGCTTCGTTCCACTTCGTGTCACTCCGCATCGCGGCTACGATTTCTTGCGAACCACCCCCACACGGCTTGTGTCACCTCATTACTGCAACCAAGCATGCATGAGGCTAGTGATGCAATCCTCAAGTAGTCGATCGTCCAGTTCCAACTTGGAAGGGTGGCAGAGTGGTAATGCGGCGGCTTGCTAAGCCGTAGCCAGCCCACACGGCTGCGTGAGTTCGATCCTCACCCCTTCCGCCATTTGGAAGGTGCCGCTGTGTTGGATGGCGACTGGTCTTGAAAACCAGGGTATCGGGGACGATAGGGGTTCGACTCCTCCACCTTCCGCTTTAAATCCTCAGACTGCTACAGGGTTCTTCGGAATCGCTACTTCATCGCCGCCCTAGCCCAACTGGTAGAGGCGTCTCGCTTAGAACGAGAAGGTTCTCGGTTCGAATCCGAGGGGCGGCATCACTCCGGCTTCATCTAGCGGTAGGATCCCAGACTCTGACTCTGGAGACCGTGGTTCGAGTCCACGAGCCGGAACTTTGCGGACGTAGCCCAACCGGTAGAGGCAGTGGGCTTAAAACCTGCTCAGTGCGAGTTCGACTCTCGCCGTCCGCATCGCACTCGCTTCACTACGCATCACATTCCACGTCATCCCAAGCCTCGATTCCGTTTAACCATCCGAAGGCATATTGTCGCTGAAATAGAACACTTACATTAAGATCTTTCGGAATGAGTCGATGGTTCTTGCGGCGGTCTTGGTGGTAGCGGCACCAAAGGTCGTAATGTCGATCTTCTTCAGCCAAAAGCAAGCCTGGTGACCGTAACTTGGCGGACGATAAGAATGGCTTGATGTCTGAACCCAACTCCGGGATGATCTCGTCTACCAACCTGCCGGTATCACACTGATGTGTGGGTAGTCCCAGTGTCTCCACCTTGCAGATCACCCACAACAAGGCCCACTCAGCCTCGACTTGCCACTGAAATTTGTTGAGGGCTTCTTCGCTCAATGTTGAAGGACCATTCAACAACTCTTTCTCGTTCGGGCTGACGAATTTCCAGATTCTCTGATCCCGAAACCACTCGACGACTGGCTCTGGATCTACACCGGATGCGACCGCAACCACTCCTTGAAGTATGATCGCGCGAGTGCCAATTTGGCGCGCGGTGAACGGACACGGCTCGTCATAGTCTTCAACTCTTGGAGGCGAAGGTGCTGTTGAGATGTTGTGCGATTGCGCCCACTGTTCAGTCGTTAATCGTGGCATGGATGTTGAACTCACGCAAAATGCAATTTAGGATTTCAACCACGATGGCTGTGTGACCAGCCGCGTTCAAGATCGGCACCCACTCAGCAGAGATGTTGATGTCCAAGAGAAAGCTCAAGCTCATGCGACTGCTTCCAGCGAGACTTCCGTTTCCTGCAAGCGCCAGGCTGCGTAATGCAGGGCTGCATCAATGTCTTACGCTTCCAGTTCCGGGTAGGCTTGAAGAATGCGTTCGTGTGTGTGACCGCTTGCCACGAGGCCAACGACCATACCAGCGGTGATCCTCATCCCACGGATGCAGGCACGCCCGCACATTTGACCCGGATTATGTGTGATTCGCTCAGCCCACATGGCGAACTCCATGATTTCATCTGTCGATAGTGTAGCACGATCAACATCCTGAGTGGCCGAGCTGGCCCGCTACAATGATCACCTATGGCCAAGGCGAAAGCAAAACCAGCGGAAGAGTCACTCAAGGCGGACGTGCCTGCCGCACCCTATACAGTGGTGGCGCGGAGGTATCGTCCGCAGCAACTCACCGACTTGATCGGTCAGGAACACGTGGCTTCTGCGCTCAAGAATGCCATCGAAAGTGGGCGGCTGGCGCACGCCTATCTGTTCACCGGGGCACGCGGGGTGGGCAAGACCAGCACCGCCCGCATCCTGGCCAAATGCCTGAACTGCGAGAAGGGGCCGACCCCAACGCCGTGCGACAAGTGCGACATCTGCATCGGCATCGCCAACGGCAACGACATCGATGTGCAGGAGATTGACGGAGCCAGCAACAACAAGGTGGAGGAAGCCCGCGACCTGCGCAACAACGTGGGGTTCCGACCAACGCGGGCCAAGTTCAAGATCTACATCATCGACGAAGTTCACATGCTGTCCACCGGGGCCTTCAACGCCCTGCTGAAGACGATGGAAGAGCCCCCCTCGCACATCAAGTTCATCCTCGCGACGACTGAAGTGCAGAAGATCCCAATCACGATCCTCAGCCGGTGCCAGCGGTACAACTTCAACACGGTTGGGCCGGGGAAGATCCTCGAAACCCTGATCCACATTGCGAAGAAGGAAGGCATCAACGCCGACGTCGAGGCCCTGCGGATCGTTGCGAAGCGGGCCAACGGCTCGATGCGCGACAGTCAGACTCTGCTGGAACAACTCCTCGGTGCGTGCGAAGGCACGCTGACCACCGAGCAGGTTCACACACTGTTCGGTAGTGCTTCCGACGAGCAAGTACAACAGATGGCCACGGCCATCCTGCAAGCCGATGCGAAGACCGCATTGGAACTGGTCGGTCACTCGGTAGATCATGGATTGCAGGTGACGGAGTTGCTGGATCAACTCATCGAGTTCTGGCGCGGGATGATGGTGGCGGCGGTGAGTGCCGACGCCGAGTTGGCCCTGACGGAAGGGGCCGTAGCTGCAGCGAAGCTCACCAACTTGGATGCAACCCTCGCGGGCCTAGACGTGCTGAGTGCCACCAAGGGCAAGCTGCGTGGCAGCACGCAGGGTCAACTCCTGTTGGAAGTAGCCGTGGTGCGATTGGCCCGGTTGGGCGACTTGCTAAGCGTAGCGGAACTGACCCAGCAACTGGCCGGTGGTGGTGGGCTTGCCCCTGCCAGCGCTGTTGCAGCCCCACCCGTTAAAAAAAAACTTGAGTTAGCGCCCACGACCAGCGAGCCGACGGCTGTGGATGTCGCCAACATCGGCACACTCTGGCCGGCAGTTCTTCAACAGTGTGGAGCGTTCCTACCCGAGTATTTGAAGACGGCCAAAAACCCCCCAGCAATAATCGGGCCAAATGCACTAGCAATTCGCTTCCCGGCAGAGTATCATTCGAATTATGAGCTAGTGAAGTCGGAACGGAACCAGGAAGTGTTGCGACGGGCGTTGAAGGCCGTCACCAACGCCGACTGGAAGATTGACATCGGGGTTGATCTTGCCGATTTCAACGGAAGTTCTTCAAGAACAACAACTTCCGTTGCACTATCATCCGACAAACTCACACGCAACGGCCTGCTGAAGTTGCCAATGTTCTTGGCGGTGAGCACGAAACTCGGGGCGTTGCTGATGCGTTGGGACGAGGGTTTCGACCCAAACGCGAAAACCGAAAAAACTGTTGAGATTGCCGTCGCTGAGTTGGTAGATGACCCAGACAATCCACTGCCGACCACGTCGGAAGAGGAAACTTTATGATGAAAGAACTCGGCGCCATGATGAACCTCATGGGCAATAAAGGCAAACTTCAGGACGAGATGCAGAAGTTTCAGGCCACCGTGCCCACGCTGACCGCCGAAGGCAACGCCGGGGGCGGCATGGTGACGGTCAAAGCCAACGGACGGATGGAAATCCTGTCGGTGAAGATCAGCGAAGATGCGGTGCGACTGAACGACCGCGAGATGCTTGAAGACCTCGTAGCCGCCGCCACGAACCAAGCCCTCGGCAAAGTGCGGGAACTGGTGGCCGGTGAGACCGCCAAGATGGCTCAGTCGATGGGTCTGCCCCCCGGCATGATGGGTGGCGGACTGCCGGGGATGGGGTAGCCGTATGGGAGGGCGAACCTCCCGGTGAGCCGGGCTTTCAGCTCGGCAGGAGCCTCGCCCTCCCAACTTCTTGAGGTATCTTCGTGGCTGTCGAAAATGGGCCGATCCAGACCCTACTGCAAGAGTTCGCCAAACTGCCCGGCATCGGGCCGAAGAGTGCGGAGCGTATTGTTCACTTCCTCCTGTCCGGCGACCGCCGTGTGGCCGTGGGGCTGCGGCAAGCTCTTGTGCGCGTGCTCGATCAGGTGAAGCCATGCAGTGAGTGCTTCAACCTCACGGACTTTGGCACCCGCTGCGAAATCTGCTCGGATCCGCGACGTGATGCTAGTCTTCTTTGCGTGGTGGAAGCCCCGCGAGACGTGACGTTGTTCGAACGTACAGGCAGCTTCCGCGGGCTGTACCACGTACTGGGTGGCAAGATCGCGCCGCTGGATGGCATCACGCCGGACAAACTCACGCTGAACCAGTTGGCGGAGCGTGTCCGCCGAGGCGGCGTGCGGGAAGTGATTCTGGCCACCAGCCCCACACTGGAAGGCGACGGCACGGCCCTTTTCGTTGGCAATCTGCTGGCGAATTCGAACGTCACCCTCACCAAGTTGGCCCGTGGACTGCCCACCGGATCGAGCTTGGAATTAACGAACAGTACGATCCTCGCCGATGCCTTCGATGGGCGAAGGGTGATGTAGTAATTGGTGAACCGGCTGCGTGAGCTGCCGGGTTGACTTTACCCAGCGACTGACGTCGCCGGTTCGCAAAGACCGCCCGCACCCGTCTCGTGCTACTCGCACGATCCGACCTCTCCCTCAAGGGGAGAGGTGATCTTAAACACGGAGCTTAACTGAATGAGTTCATTCGGCATGAATCTGGGCATGAAGCTCACCCTGGGCCAAACCATTGGTCCGCGGATGATTCAGTCGATGGAAATCCTGCAAATGCCACTCACGGAGTTGCAGGAACGCCTGGAAGCCGAGCTACAAGAAAACCCATTCCTCGAACTGCGTGAACGCACCACCGATGGCGAAGCCCCAAAGGAATTCAACGCTGACGGCATCCTGAAGCATGACGAAACCGGCAGCCTCGAATTCAACCGGATGGACGAGATCAATAAAGACTGGGGTGACCACTTCGACTCCGATCATCGACCCAGCCGCAGTGCCTTGGAGGAACTTGGCGACCGCAGGCACGACATGATGTAGAACGTAGCTGAGGCCCCGGTGTCGCTCTTGCAACACCTTGTGGAACAACTGCACACGCAGGACATCACACCCGTGGAACTTGACCTGTGCGAGTACGTCATCTCGCACCTCGATAGCAACGGTTACCTGCTGCGGCACGACCCTGAAACACGCAAGATGGAACCATACACGCTCGAAGATTTGGCGTTCGGGTATGCTGAACGGCCGGTGAATGCGGATGACATTGAAGAAGCCATCCTGACGATTCAAACGCTCGACCCAGCCGGTCTCGCAGCCCGCAACATCAAGGAATGTCTATTGCTGCAAGTGCGTGCGGACTCACCAAACGCCGACGTCCTACGGACGATCATTCGCCAGCATTTGGAAGACGTTGCACACCATCGTTTGCAGATGATCCAGAAGCAGACGAGCTACGACTTCGACGACATCAGCGATGCGATTGAAGAACTCAAAACCCTCGACCCGAAGCCCGGCAGTCGTTTCGCTGCCCCATCCCCACGAGCGATCAAACCCGAGGTGGTGGTCGAACGCACCGAAGATGGCGACTATACCGTCCGCCTGGCCGATGACTTCCTACCACCGGTTCGCATCAGCAAGGAATACCTCGCCGTCAAGAAGGATCGCCGGCAGCCCAAGCCCGTGCGCGACATGTTAAAGGACAAATTTCAGAAAGCTCAGTGGTTGCTGAGTGCTATTGAACAGAGGAAGGACACACTCCGACGTGTGACGCAGGAGATCGTCAAGCATCAACAAGGCTTCTTTGACCTGGGGCCAGATCACATTCAACCGTTGAAAATGGAGCAAATCGCGGAGCAAGTGGGAGTTCACGTCACCACGGTGAGCAGGGCCGTCGATGATAAGTACATGCAAACCCCGCGCGGGATCTTCCCGTTGCGCCGATTCTTCGGCGGGGGGACGAAATCAGCGGCTGGGCAAAATGTAGCGTGGGAATCGGTCAAGACGAAGCTTTTGGAATTCATTGCCGAGGAAGACAAGAAGGATCCTCTCTCCGATGAAGCATTGATGGCAAAATTCGCTGAGATGGGCTTGTCGGTCGCTCGGCGGACAGTCACGAAGTACCGCGAATCTAAGAATATTCCTACGAGCCGACAGCGCCGCATCCGAGTTGGTAACTAAAATGATCTTTAGGAGTACGGATACTCTCCGTTGAGTAAGCCCATATGATCGAAAAACTGGTTCGTGTTCTGACCTGGTCCATCTTCGGCCTCGGCTTTGTGCTGGTGGTGTTGGTTGCACTACTTGCCTCGCTGACGGGTCGCCCACTTTTCGCCCAGCAGCCGGGCGGCGGCGGGGTGCGCTCCAAGGTGAAAGTCACGCTGCCAACGGCCACCGCAGAATTGTTCATTGAATCCACACTCACCAAGACCACTGGATTAGTACGCGAGTTCGACACGCCAGATGTGGAAAAAGGGAACCGCTACGAATACCAACTCCGCACCGTGTGGAAGCCAAACGAAGAAACCACCATCACCCGCACACGCAAAGTGAAGTTCACCGGTGGCGAAGAAGTCAAACTGGATCTCTCCACCGATGACGGAACGGACGAGATTGTGGTGAAGTTGAAGCCGCTGACCGCGGACGCAATCACGGACATCTGTACCGAAGCGGCCATCCAGAAGACCGACGTCGTGGTGATCCCGGACTGTACCGATTCTCGTTGGCCGATTGCCGTGGCTAAGGCTGGTGCCAAGCGCGTGATCGTTTTACAAGCTGATGCCACGAAGGCTAAGACGCTGCGCGATGAAATCCGCAAGACCGATGCCGAGGGGGCCATCGACGTGCTGACCTCCGCACCGGGTGACTACAAGGACTACAACGAGGCGACAGCCGTACTGTTGTATTTAGGCGAAGAACGGAACAAAGCACTTCGCAAGATGCTACTGAATGATCTGAAACCCACAGCACGCGTCGTGTCGTACAAATACGGCATTGGCGACTGGAAACCCAAGACAACGAAGCAAGCCGTCAACTCCCTAGGCGAAGAACACCCGATCCACATTTGGGTTGTCACTGCGGAAAACAAGAAGAAGTGAGCGGGTGGCAAAGCTTCAGCATCACTTCGGGTGCGTCATCACCCAACCGAAGACGAACGTGATTGCAGCCAACGCAAAACCGATCAGATACCACAGCACTTGATTGTTTGGTCGGTCGGCCTGCAACATTCGATGAACGGACGACTGGCCAACATCCGCTACGGGCTTCACTGGCTTGATTTTCGAATTCGTTGCGAGCTTGGGCCGCTCATCCGTGCCAACGTTCATGTTGTCTTTTTTAGTGATGGGCACCACATGCAATTCTTGAGTGCAGTCGCTAGATTTTGTCCCCACATCCGTTGTATTGGCATCTGAACGATCCTCAAGAACTGGCTGTATGCGACCGCTTGTTCGCATGGCCCTTTGATTCACGTTTTGAATCGTCATCGAAGATTCCGAAGTCCGGTTCAAGTCCGTCATCGCCAGGTAATCGCCAGCGCTTCCATCGTAAACTCCAACTGCTTGACATGACTCGGCGAACTCCGGTGCGGCCGTCACTTTCACAAACGGCCCGGCTTTGTTCTTGCTCACGAGCACAATCGACAGGTCCCCAAGTGCCCCACTGGCAATGTTCTTTTTGAGAGCGTCCGAGTTACCCTTCACCGTCTTGGGGAAGCCTTGATCATAGAAGACGACGTACCAGAGATCTTGATCGGCTTCTAAAACACTTGATCCACCCAGTGCAGCAGCGTGCCACTTTTCACCAAGAATGTCTTCCATGAATTCACGGCACGATTTCGGACGATTCGCTGGGTTGGCACTCATGGCCCGACAGATCGCTTGATCGGCCCTGAGTGGAATCTTCGGATTGAAGGTTCGCGGTGCAGGGAAGTCGTCCTTCGATTTTTTGAGCCAACAGTCGAGCGGGCTGGAATGTTCGAAAGGAATCTTGCCTGTGAGCATCACATAAAAGGTGGCACCAAGGCTGTAGACATCGCTACGGACATCGACATTCTTGGCGTTGCGGAATTGCTCGGGGGCCATGTAGTACGGTGTACCCAAACCACGGCCGGTTCGAGTGAGTTGTTCATCTGAGTCCAGATCCCGCACCAAGCCAAGATCGGTGATCTTCGCAACCAGGTTTGGCATGACGAGGATGTTGTCGGGCTTGATGTCGCGGTGGATCAACCCCTGTTTATGGGCACTATGTAAGCCTTCGCACACCTGACTGAGAACGTAGATCGCTTCCTTGAAGGCCATCGGCCCGGAAAGTTCGATCTTCTGCCCGAGGGATTTTCCCGGCACATATTCCATGACCAAGTAAGGCGACGGAGCTCGATCAGAGTAGTCCAACCCCTTCACAACATTGGGGTGATCAAGCACGGAAGCACTGCGGAATTCTTGCTCAAAGCGCCGCATGAGAACGGGATTCTTCGTCATCTCAGCAGGCAGCACTTTGATGGCAACAATCGCCCCGGTCTGAATGTGTTGGGCCTTGTACACCGTACCCATGCCGCCTTCAGCGATTTTTTCAATCGTTTCGTACTGACCTAATCGAATCTTTTTAGGAGTGGCAACGGACGACATAGGATGCCTGATATTGGCCACCAAGGCGGTTAATTTTTCCGACGCAACTGACTATGGCACAGGCTTACCGAACTGGCTGCTGAGCTGCTGTCGGAATTTACGTCTTTGATTGTAAAAAAGTGTCGGATTGATCCGTGGCGCGAAAATGGTTTGCTTCAGGCAAAAAGTCCTCTCAGAGCGCACTGTCGTAGCTTCCGTGACGAAAGCGCTACCAACTTCGTCAAGCTTCGCGTGTTTAGCGCAATTGGGCGCTTGTCAACGACGGTAGAATCGGGCAGAATCGATCGCACTGCGGTGCACCGTGGTCGTTCCAGAGGTCAGGCGAATGAGCACGCTGGGTAAAGTCTTACTCGTCATCAACTTACTTGCTGCTGCCGGCGTGGTGTATCTCGCCAGCCAGAGCTTCGGCAAACGCGAAGAACAAAACACGGCATTGGTGAAGGCCGAGCTTGTGAGTTCCGGCGTGCCATTTGACGGTAGCAAAGCTTTTGTCACCGCGCCAGATCAAACCGTTCCGTTACCCGTTGTGCTTGGCTCCGGTCGTTCCTTGACCACAATCAAGGGCAAAGTGCTCATCGATGTCTTCCAAGGTGCTGTTCACGCGGGGGACTTGCAGAACTCGCAGACGGCTCCACCACTCAGTGTCGTTGCGGAAGTCGAAGAAGTCAAAAAACAACTCGATGCCAAGGCGAACAGCTTCGCCGCAAACCCGGCTGGTGGTCTGAGTTGGCTCGTAGGTACTGTCAACGTACAGTCGGGTCGATTTGTACCCGGCTTGCTCACGATGCTCAGTGACGACTTCGAAGAACGTACCATCTTTCGCACCTGGCTTGATCGCAGTACCGACCAAGTGGCCGAAGCGAAGAAGTATTTTGACTTAGCTGTGTCAGCCCTCAACAAGAAGTTCAATCAGGCAATGGTGGCCGCCAACCCTAGTGAGGCCACGAACGGACTCACCGCACGAGCGAACGCACGCACCGCATTGAGCGACGCCTTCCAAGACTGGAGCAAAGCCAAGATTGAGCAGATCAACCCGGCAAACGTCAAACTTCAGCAAGCCTACGATGACTACTGGAAGGCCAGCACGGTACTCACGCCAGCAAGCAGCGAAGTGGAACGCCGACGTGTGGCCAGTGCACTCTTGATCCATACAGACAACAGCGGTGCGGGCCAAAAGCGAACTGCACTGATTTTAGGCCTGCCAACCTACACCAAAGCTTTGAACGACCGACTGAATCGCCTCGCCGAAACGCCCTCACAAATCCGCGATTCCAAGCAGCGTGAGTTGCTTACCTTTGTTGTTCTCTACGAGCGTGACCTGCAGGCATCACGCGACCTCGACAAACTGGTGACCACCCAAAAGGCCACCACGAACACGTTGGTTGCTACCGCCGAGGAAGCCAAGAAGAACCTCGCGCAACACACGAAACTGCTGACAGATGCCATCACCCGTGCCGACGACGTGCTGGCCAAGGTACGAACTCGCTCAGCGGAACAAGCCGAACTCGAAACTGAACTCTTCGGTTTGCAACAGACCGTGGGCAGCTTACTGAGCGAAACCTTTGAGTTGCAAGACCGTGTGATCGATGCTGAACGCAAGCGAATCAAGAAGTAAGCTGAACTGTTTGGGGTAGAATTCAGAACCGCCTCAGGTGTGGGACATGACAGCGATTGCCAAACTCCTTGTTCTTCTCAACGCTTTCGCTGCGATTGCGATCTGTTCGTGGGCTATTGCCACGTACATCAACCGCACGGATCCGGTGGAAGCCGCAGATCTCGCTGGCGAAAAGCTCTCTGTAAAAGTGAAGCGACAAAACGACGAAGCCAAGCTCGCCCAATACAGCTACCCGGGACGTTTGGTCGACATCGATGCCTCTGAGATCGACCTTGCTCAAGTGAAATCCAGGATCAAGCAACGTCTCGATCAAGCCCTCACCGGCACCTTTGTGCGGAACCCTATTCCAATGGGGAAGATCGACCTGATCCAAAACCCAGACCCCACACTCAGCCCGCCGATCAACGGCCTCGACGGTAAGCCCCTGCAAGGCCGCAAGAAGTTGGAAAAAGAACTCGACGAAAGTGTCCGTCGAGCATCGGATGCTTCGAAAGAAATTGAAGGCTATGCCAAGCAACAAGCCGAAATCGGCCCACGGATTACAACTGAAGATGCCCGCGCCGCCCGGTTGAAGATCATACTCCTGGCACACTACAGCGAAATCGATTTCCTCAGTGACGAGAAAGTCAACTGGGAGAACCGTACGGTCTCACTCGTACGCCGTCGCAATCAACTGCAAACCCGGTTGGCCGATCTTGAAGCCGCCCTTCGCGCCAACGCGACCACCACACCCAACACCAACAAATAAGTACACCACCAGCAGGGAGATTGAGTCATGACGGTCCTTGGAAAAATCCTGGCCATCTTCGTGTTTTTGCTCAGCCTCTTCTGGTTCGGCCTCACCGCAGTGCTCTTCAACGCTCGTACAGAATGGCGTGAGGCAGCAGTCACTGCACAGAAGCAGGCGAACGACAACGCGGACGCTGCGGATGAAATCCGCAAGGCAAATGCCGCTGAACTCAGCGCGATGAAGGCCCAATTGGACAAAGCCAACCAGACGATTGGTGGCCTGAAGAAAGAGCGCGACGCAGCCCAGAGCCGTAACGAAGAACTCACCAAGACCTTCGGTAACGGTCTCGACGATACCGTCAAGAAGCTCCCTGAAGTGGTCACGCTGATTTCCATCAACAAGACACTTCAAGAACAGAACGACATCTATGTGAATCAAGCCCGAACACTCGGTCAGCGTGTGGATGATCTGGCCATCAAGGCAGCTGATGCATCCCGTAAGCAGAACGATGCGGAACTGTCGCAGAAGAGCCTTTCGACGGCACTGGACACCAAGTCCGAGCAACTCCGCAATGCCTTGGAAGAAAAACTCGGTGCGGCTGCTGGCGGTGGTGCCATCGATTTCCGTGGTGATGTCCTCACGGTACGTGATGGTGTGGTGGTGTTCAGTGGTGGTATCAACGCTGGCATCAAGCAGGGGATGAGGTTCAACGTTACTCGTGCTGAAGCACCCTACTACATCGGCACCGTGATTGTGAACATCAACCCGGACACCCGGATCTCAGCTGGCTTATTCACCCCGATCCCCGGGCAAGCCTTGAAGGCACCGTATTTGCCTAAAGTTGGCGACAGCATCGTGCCTTCAACGAAGTAGTTTTTAATGGCCCGAAGCACGAGCGATGGGCATGGTTGAACTTCGAACACAGCCCCTCGCACCTGCGTCGGGCTAACTCAGCACAACACGTGAGCCGACTCATGGCCAAGAAAAAGAAGAAGCCGGAAGACGATCCGAAGAGCAAGAAGGCCAAAGCCAAGGCCAAGCAGCGCGAAGAGGAAGAAGACGAAGAAGAGGATGATGAAGATGATTCCGAAGAGGAGTCGTCGGGCAAGCAGCGTGTGAAGAGTGGCGTGTACGTCGGCTTGGGTGGCATCACCCTCGTTGCCCTCATCACTGCCGGTGTGTTTTTCTACATGGATGCCGAAGCCCACGCCAAGCCTGCACCGGCAGTCAATGTGGATCTCATCGGCCTGAATGCGACCGCACCCAAAGTGGCTCAAAACTGATTTTCAGGAGTTGATTATGGCCAAGGTTGCACTCCCCAAACCGGCACGAAGCCACGGCTATGGGGCAATTCTGTTCTTCACCTTCGTTGCTATTCTTGGTGGCTGCGGGCTGATCCTTTGGGAACTCTCGAGCAGCTACAACTTTGAAACCAAGGCCAAGACGAACCTGCGGAAAGTCGACCGCAACACGACCTCTGCCCCAGCACCTGCCCCAGCACCTGCACCGGGCCCAATCGCTCCTCTGCCCGAGCCGATGAATCCGTAGTCGTATTTCTGAGCGTAGAGTATCTCGGAGGGCTCACACTCTCCAGTCTGAAAACATCACTCAACTCCCATCGGAGGGCTAACACCCTCCGCTCTTAAAATATCACTCAACTCCCGCAACGCAGCAACGGTGTAGATGCCTGTGCTGTGGCCGTCGTTCCAAGCAATTTGATACGCGTACGCCCCTACGGCTTTCATCGTTACCGGTTGCGGTGGCCCGGCCTTCGCCTCTGTATCGCTCAGTACACGGAATGGATTCACCGGTTTCTTGCGTTCGTCGTTGCAGGTGGCACACGGGCATTCTTTGCGGAGCTTGCGCCAACTCACGAGCGTCGTCACACCGTCGGCCCAGTCAATCCGTAATCCGTCGCCTTCTCGCTTGAGTTTCACTGGTGCCGGGGTCATAGGTTTGTTCTCATTTTTCCGAGCGGATGGTGTGAGCCCTCCTTGATCAAAAACCCTCGGAGGGCTCACACCCTCCGCTCGGACAACATCACACAAAAACACTCGGAGTGTCCGGCGCTTTTAGGGGTGTTTCCGCAGCTATACTGGTGTAAGATAGGAAATGACAAACCTGCCTCCTTGGTTTGGGCAGAAGCCCAGGCTGTTTTGAATCGACGACGGCGGTGGATACGGGAACAAAATCGCGGTGAACCGCGTCTGAAGCAAACGAGACTGTCCTAACATCTGAATCGCGTTTTTCGCGCTCTGGAGTGATTTCATGAATTTGCTGAATCGAGTGAGTTGTTCGGGCAGTCCACTGGATCGCCGCACATTCCTACACGTAGGCATGGTCGGGGCACTGGGCCTGACGCTCGATCAGTACTTCCGGATGCAATCGGCTCAAGCTGCGGAAGTGGCTAAGACCGGTGCAGTACCCGCTGGGAAGGGGCCGAAGGCCGAGGCGCTGATTCACATCTTCCTGCCCGGTGGCATGGCCCACCAAGAAAGTTGGGATCCAAAGCCCAACGCCCCAATCGAGTACCGCGGCGAGATGGGCCAGGTGAAGACGAACGTCGAAGGCGTGCTGCTGAACGAATGCATGAAAGAAACCGCCAAGGTGATGGACAAGATCACTGTGGTGCGCAGCATGACCCACGGCGAAGCGGCCCACGAACGCGGCACGCACAACATGTTCACCGGGTATCGCCCCAGCCCCGCGCTGATCTTCCCGAGCATGGGCAGCGTGGTGAGCCATCAACTGGGTGTGCGGAACAATCTGCCCCCCTACGTGGCCATCCCCAATATGCCCACGAACTTTGCAGGTAGCGGCTACCTCAGCAGTGCTTACGCACCGTTCAGCTTGGGTTCGGATCCTGCCGCTGGTGGCTTCAAGGTGCAAGACTTGAGTCTGCCCGGTGGTGTCACCACAGAGCGGTTCAATGAGCGCCGAAGCCTCCTCGACACAGTGAACGACCACTTCGCCAAGAAGGAAAAGAGCGACAACCTCGACGCCATGGACACGTTCTACCAACGGGCGTACGGCTTGATCTCCAGCGAGAAAGCCCGCGATGCGTTCGACATCAACAAAGAAGACGGCAAGCTTCGTGATGCCTACGGCCGCAACGCGGCGGGTCAGCGCTTCATGATGGCCCGTCGGCTGGTGGAAGCCGGTGTACGATTCGTCACGCTCACCTTCGGTGGATGGGACTTGCACAACGGCATCGCACAAGGCACACGCGGTCAACTTCCAGAGTTCGATAAAGCCTACGCGATGTTAATTAGTGACCTCGCCCAACGCGGCATGCTCGACAAGACCCTCGTGATGGTGAGCAGCGAATTCGGGCGAACACCCAAGATCAACGCCACCGCTGGTCGCGACCACTGGCCAAAGGTGTTCAGCGTGGCGATGGCCGGGGGCGGGTTCAAGAAGGGCTTCGTGTACGGTAAGAGTGACAGCACCGCGAGCGAACCGGATGAAGACGGCCTGGGTGTGGAAGACTTGGCCCACACGGTGTACGGTTGCCTGGGCATCGACGCAACGAAGAAGCTCATGTCGCCCGGCGACCGGCCAATCGACATCGTGCGTGAAGGCCACACTCGCAAGGAACTGCTGGCTTGATCTGTGGATTGAACCACAGAGAGATTCAGAGGCACGGAGAAAACAATCAAACCATGTTGAACACCCTGACACGGAGAAGTGCAATGATGCCTATGTCTCGATTTGTAATGTCCTGCATGATCTCTGTGTCACTATGCTACTGTGGTTCAAATCTTGCCTACTCTGCTAGCCCGGTGCTCAGCGACATCGCCCCAATGGGTGCGCAACGTGGCACTGAGGCTATCGTCAACTTCACCGGTGCCCGGCTGGCCGATGCCCAGGAAGTGCTGGTGTATTACCCCGGTATCACGGTCAAGAAGTTCGAACCAGTCAACCCAAATCAACTAAAAGTCACGTTCACCATCGCAGCGGATTGCCGCCTTGGTGAACACGTCTTCCGCATTCGCACTGCCACTGGCGTGAGCGATGCCCGCACCTTCTGGGTGACGGCACTTCCCATCGTCGAAGAAAAAGAACCAAACACCGACTTCCTTGCCCCGCAAGCTATTCCGCTGAACTGCACCGTCCACGGCACCATCACCGGTGAGGATGTGGACTACTTCGTGGTGGACTGCAAGAAGGGCCAACGACTCTCCGTGGAGATTGTGGGTCAGCGGGCCGGACGTGGCTTTTGGGATCCGTTCGTGGCCATCCTAAACGATAAACGCTTTGAACTAGCCACAAACGACGACAGCACACTGATCGGCCAAGATGCTCGCTGTGCGGTGCTGATCCCGGCTGATGGCAAGTACATCGTCATGGTGCGTGAAGCCAGCTACGGCGGCGGTACGCCGTACCAACTGCATGTCGGCACATTTGCCCTGCCCACGGCAGTGATCCCTGCTGGGGGCAAACCTGGTGAAGAGATCGAGTTCCGCTTCATCGGCGATCCACTCGGCGAGATCAAGCAGAAGATCAAACTGCCTGCTGTGGCCGACGAGAACTTCCGCCTGCATGTGGCCAATGCCGATGGTATCAGCCCGACGGGGTTCAAGTGCCGGGTGACGGATCAGGTCAACGTCATCGAATCTGGTACGAACCTCGCCCATGCGAGTTCGACACCGGGTGTGGCACCCTGTGCCTTCCACGGGATCGTTGCTCAGCCGAGCCAGCAGAAGTTCTTCAAGTTCGCGGGCAAAAAGGGCCAGGTGCTCGATGTGCATTGCTACGCCCGTCGCCTTGGTTCCAAGCTCGATCCAGTCATGCACATCGCCCAAATTACGGGGCAATACATCACGGGCAACGACGACGCCGTTGGCCCGGATAGCTACTTCCGCTTCACTGTGCCGGAAGACAAAGAGTACGCCATTTACGTTCACGATCACCTGAACAAAGGCGGGCCAGACTTCTTCTTCCGTATTGAACTCTCACCAGTGACGGCCAGTACCATCACCAACATCCCAAAGGTCGATGGTAACAACGTGAGCAACCAGGATCGCCAAGTGATCGTGGTACCCAAGGGTGGGCGTTTCGCAACCATGGTGAACGTGCAACGTGCCGATTGGGGTGGCCCGGCCAACTTCGTTTGGAGCGGTTTGCCTGCGGGTATGACGGGCGTGGCGGATGTGATTGACCCCGGCTTGGCTACAGTACCCGTGGTGTTTGAAGCGAAGGCCGATGCACCGAATTCGACAGCCTTGGTGCCGTTCATCGCGAACCCCGCTGACGCCAAGGTCGCCGCCAAGGGTAGCACCACCCTGGATGTGAACTACAACATCTCGCTGAACAATGCACCATTCCACAGACACTTCATCGACCGCATGACGATCGCTGTCGCTGATGCCAGCCCGTACTCGATTGACGTGGTGGAACCCAAAGCCGCGATCCCACAAAATGGCTCGATTAACTTGAAAGTGGTGGCGAAACGCAACGGCACCTTCAAAGGGCCGATCACCATCTATCCACTCTTCACGCCGCCGGGGTTGGGCATCGCCGGTTCAGCCGTGATTCCCGAAGGGCAGACCGAGGTGATGCTTTACACGAATGCCGCACCCAATGCTGGCATCCGCGCGTGGAAGACGGCCATCATCGCCCAAGCCGATGCGGGCACCGGCCCCGTATGGACGAGTTCGCAATTGTTCACTCTCAGCGTGCAGGCCCCGATGGTGACGTTCGCCCAGGAACGCAGTGCCGTGGAACAAGGCCAAAGCACAACGGTGTTTGGCAAGATCGCCGTGGTAACGCCATTCGTTGGTGAAGCGGTGGTCAAGGTCATTGGCCTGCCAACGAAGGTGACCGCACCGGATTTGAAGATTAACAAGGATTCGAAAGAGCTGAGTTTCGCGATTGCCACGGACAAGACGGCACCTGCCGGCAAGCACGGTATTTACTGTCAATGCATTGTCACCCACAACGGGGAGACGCTCGTGCATAACATCGGCGGTGGCGAACTTCGGATTGATGTGCCACTGCCACCGAAGGTGGCCCCGGCCGCCGCACCTGTTGCCGTGGCCACGCCAATGCCGGCACCCGCAGCACCCGTCAAACCACCAGAGAAGCGCCTCACCCGGCTGGAACAACTTCGGCTGGATCAGGAAGAACGCGAGAAAGCTGCGAAAGCCGGTGCGAAACCACCGGAGGTGAAGAAGTGAGTGACCGACTCAAAGCCCTGATGCCGTTGATTGATGCCCTAGATGAGGGTGAGATGGAAGCCTTGCGTGAACGGATCGCCGAACCTGAACTGAGTGAAGAAGAATGGGAAGCCGCGTGGATGGAAGAAGTGGAACGACGACAAGCGAACCTAGCCGCAGGGCGGACGAAACTGGTCAGTCATGAAGAGTTCTTGAGACAATTACGATCAATCGGATCATGAAAACGATTCGATACGACACTGAAGCGATCGAAGAGATTAAGGAAGCCAAGATGGCTTCTTCCAACCGTGCAGAGTTTGATCGTGAAGTTGAAGCTGCTATTGAACTCTTGCGTAATGGATTTGTGACAGGTGTAAAAACCAGGATTTGGCAGACACGAGAATGGATTTTACCAAGACTTCCTTATTCGTTGATTTACGAAGAAAATGATGCGGAACTTGTGCTTGTGGCCTTCGCCCATCACAGGCGTAAGCCGGGATATTGGAAGCGGAGGTTGAGACCATGAGCGAGACTGCAATACAACTCCTTTTGGCCGTAAAAACCTTGCCGGATGAGGAGCAGCGTGAATTGGCCGATGCGGTGTTAAATCAATTGAGGGAGCCGGATGATGAGCTGTTTGCGGAACTAGAACGCCGCCGTCTGTTGCACGAAGCAGGCCTTGATCCCGGTAGGCCTGCACCGGAAGTCTACGCTCGACTTGCGGGGAGGGCAGGAAGGTGATGGAAATCATCTTTAGCCAGTTCGCCGAGGAAGAGTTAACTGATGCAACTGTCTATTACGATGAACAAGCGACTGGCTTAGGCGACCGTTTCCTACATTGCATAATGTCAACAACGGACTTGATTGCACAGCATCCGAAGATTGGAAGCATCTATCAGGGCGAATTTCGCAAAAGAGTCGTTCCTGATTTTCCATACGTAGTGTTTTATGTCATCTATCCGAAGTACATCTGGATTCAATCTGTCTTCAACGCAAGGCGTAAACCAGACTCATGGATCAACAGACCCCGACCGAACAACACAGAAAATTAAGGTTTGAAATAATGCGAACGACGATTGCAACATTACTGACATTGGCCTTGGCAACGGTTGCCGTTGCTCAAGCCCCGGCCCCAGCAAAACCGGTACCACCACCTACGACGGTTCCTGCTCCTGCCGCGACACCAGCCCCAGCGGCTGCACCGGCACCTGTACCGGCACCCGCACCGCTAGGCAAGCTGGCGGTGTATCCGCCGGACATCAACCTCGAAACATCGCGGGACTTCCAAGGTTACATAGTCCAGTGGACTCAGCCCGATGGCCTCACCCGCGATGTGACCGAACAGGCCACGGCAGCCTTGGCTAACCCCGCGCTCGCAAAGGTCGAGAAAGCCAAAGTCTTC
>JBBRME010000010.1:0-42899 GCA_038230995.1 Gemmatales bacterium | reverse complement strand
GTCGCAACCCTATATGCCAGGTGCCTGCTCCGCCCATACTGAATCCACGTAGGACGACTTTCTTGATGTCGAAGACATCGTCTTTATTGGCTGCCCACATCGCCTCGAAGACATCTTTCTCGCCGGCCCAGCGGTAGGCGTTGTTGCCGCGACCGTACACTTCCAACTCAAAGAAGTCGAGCTTAGCACCGGGCTTGGCCTTCTCTTTGGCGTGCAGGAACTTCACTTCGGTCAGCGTGTCGTCCCGTCCGTGCAGGATGACATCCACGCGGTACTTCTTCTTAGGGTCGAAGTTGTCCGGGTAACGCACCGCATACGGCTGAATGGAACCATCAACACTGGCGCGATAGCCCCGGATCACCGGGCGTCCACGCACGGCCAACCACGGCAAGGGCTTGCCCGGTTCAAACTGTTTCAGTCGTTGAAGTCCTATCGCCAGCACGTCGAGTGTCTGCTGGGCTAATTTCTCGGAGTGCCATTCGTCGTGCTTGACGATCCACTGTGCGGCCTTGAGGTAGATCAGGATGTCGGGCTCCAAGATGTCCTTGGTCTGATCTTCGAAGTCCGCAATGCCGTCGGTGATCTTCTTTCGGGTGGCGTCGTCGGGTGGAAACAACTTGGCAGGCTTGGCCTGAGCGAGTGCCAGCATCGGCACGAGCAGGAGCAAAATGAGAATACGCATAGCGGTCGTTCCACGGCGAGGGAGCCGAGAAGAGTTTAACCTCCGCGAGCGCAAGACGAAACCCGTCATCCTCCATTGTTCTTTCCCGCCAAGCGGAAGAGAACAATAGAGGATGACGGTACGTTCAGCTCAAATCTGTCGACTTCGATTGCTCCCAGGTCACGATGTAATCGAGCACCTTGTCCGACCAACCATCGATGTGCAGCCAAGGGCCATAACCCACGCCGTTCTTTGCAGAAGCAACGTTGATCATGTACCCGCCCATGCGGTCGGGCACGCTGTCTTGGCTTTGCTCATCGGTGATGACGATCAGCCGCTCGCACTTCGGCAACTCACGCACCGCCTTGCCCAGTTCGGTACCACCGTGGGCTTGCGACCCGGTGATGGCTTCTCGCAAGGCAAAACCCTTGCGTGCAGGTACCTCAACGAGCTTGTTCGAGAAGGTGTAAACACGCAGTTGCGTGAACATCTCTCGACCGATCATCGCCAACGAACACGCCACGTCCATACGGGTGAGTTCGGACTTCCCCGAAAGCTTCGCGTCCATCGAACTGGACACGTCCACCAACACGATGGTGTCGCCGCTGCACTTGGGCTTGTTGGCGAAGCACTCGAAGAACTTCGCTTCCAACTCCGGCTCGAAGGTCGGGTTGTGCCGAGCCGCCGAGATGAAGTTGATGGGCAGAAGCTTGCCCGCCTTCACGTTGGTGATGCCCTTACGGATCATCTCCAAACCAACACCGGCTTCACGCATGTTGCGTAGGTTTCGCACCATAGCGAGGCCGCCGAGCTTGTCCTCGTTCAGCAAGCGTTCCCACGACAGCTTCTTGTCGCCGCCCTTGGAAAGCTCCACTTCCCAGGTATCCGGTGTAGCCAGCTCACCCTTGACCAGCTTGCGCCAAAGCTCGGCTTGTGCTTCGTCCTTGGGCTTGGGTCGGGTGATCCGCAAGGCATCGCGCAGCTTCACGGCCTTCTTGCCGCCGTTGTACTTGGCCAGTTGGTACTCATCGAACCGACGGAACGCCTCACCCACGTGCCGCTTGGCTTGCTTGGCCAATGGCTCATCCTTGTTGTCGTTCCAGTACAGGGCCAGGAACTCGGCGATGTCGTCGGCACGGGTCAGCACCTTCTCCGCAACATCGCCGAAGACGACGCGGCCTTCCTTGGATCGCAACAGTTCACGGGCCAATAGCAACGGCACATGACGCAACCGCATGTCGGCCTTGGCACGTATGGCCACTTGTGCCACGTCCTTCGCAGGTACTTCCTTCACGAGATCGCTTATCCGCTCGACGATGGTCTTGCCGCTTTCGTAGAACTCGTTTTCCCACAACAGGCACGACATCACCGAGCGTTCAAGTTGAGCCAATGGGCTGATGCGCTTGGCTGATGCACCTTCGTGTGTGGTGATCTTTGTGATGGTGTTGACAGAAGCCACGAGTCACATCCTTTCAAAAGTCAGCCGGGAAGTTGTTGGCTTGGGTGTCTTTAGAAATAAGTAACCCAAGCCTGCACCACGGCTGAACGAACAAGTCCTGCGGGGAATTTGGCGAAGCAAGTCTTGCTGAGCTACCTCGCCTTGCGGCGGGGCTGGGGTTGAACCAGCGACCTCCCATCTTGCGATGGGCGCTCTGACCTATGGAACTCACTTCTACACCACCGCAGGGTGGATCAAAAACCGAAGGGGGAAGAGATCGACCAAGGTACATAGCGCTCTATCCAGTTGAGCTACCGGATGGTTGCCCACCCGAGCGGGATTCGAACCCGCAACCTCTCGAATTGAAGTCGAAGTAACCCTGACCTACACCACCCTTCGGCAGGGAAGGAGACGGTCATCGACCCTACTGGGTTCACGATTTCAAAGAAAAACCGAAGGGGGAAGAGATCGACCAAGGCAGCTATGCTCTACCACTGAGCTACCGGATGGTTATCACCCGGACGGGGATCGAACCCGCGACCATAAGTATCCCTGACCTACACCACCCTTCGGCAAGATGGTGACGAGATGGGGAAGTGTGAGGTTCACTCCAAGTTGGTTGGAAGGATAGTCGACGTTGTTGAGTTACTTCTTGGCTGCCTTCTCTTGGAACACCAGTTGGCCGAAGTGGTAGAGGTCGCTCTTCCACACTTTGAAGTCGTGGGCTCCGCCGGGGATCACGCGGTACTCGTGTGGCACCTTCTTTTCGTCCAACATCTTGTGCACGTTCTCGCTGATCCGGATCAACGAGTCTTTATCGCCACAGGCGACGTAGAGCAGCTTGAGTTTCTTGATGGCATCGGCGTGATCCTTGATCAAGACGTCGGTCTTCTTCGTGTTTGGTGCTGAAGAGAATCCACCGACCCAGGCGAACGTGTCGAGGTTGCCCAGCCCGAAGTTGAGCGACTGCCCACCACCCATCGACAGCCCAGCCAGTGCCCGCGATTCACGGTCGGCCTTCACCGGATAAGTCTTCTCGATGAACGGGATCAAGTCCGTGAGTAGATCCTTCTCGAACGCGGCGAAGGCTGGCGATTGCTTGGGGAACGGGTCTCTGGCCGTGAGGTCCTTCGAGGCTCGGCCGTTGGGCATCACCACGATCATCGGCACGGCCTTTTTGTCGGCGTACAGATTGTCCAGGATCACATCGGGTGCCCCGCCGCGGTTCCATTCGTTCTCATCGCCACCGATGCCGTGCAGCAGGTAGAACACCGGGTACTTGGTGTCTTTGCTGAATCCCGGCGGGGTGTACACACGCACTTTGCGTTTGATGCCAACAGAGGTGGAGTCGTACTCGACGACTTCCGATTTGCCGTGCTCGATCTTGTCGCGTTTCTTGTCGTAGTCCTTGGGTGGGTCAGGGAACTTCGACTCCTTCTTGATGTCGCCGGACTGGGCGAAGAGTGTGGTGGCACAAAGCACCACCGCTATAAGTGATAGGTAACGCAGTAGCATGGTGAGTCCTCAAAAAGGGCAGTTGTCTTTGTACATGCCCACAAGCTGTGATCTCTTCTTCGGCTTCCTACTTCCCAATTCATAACTCATCGATTAGTCATCGACTTCCTCACTAAGTTGAGCCAGACTGTTCATTGCACGTTGAGGTATGTCCAAATGGCAGCTCGCTTTTCGTTGGCGATGGTCTTACTGGCGTTTCTGCTGTTCACACTGCCAGTTTCGGCCCACCCGCACTGTGATGAGCATGCCGATGCCATCCACATGTTCAACGGCCTGACCGCTGAACGGTCGGTGGTGTTGCCGAGCAAGGTGAATGATCCCATCAGCCCCACTGTGGCTATCTTCGGCTATGCACTGGTTGCCATGGGCGTCCTGAGTTTGGTCAAGCAGAAGACTACTGCAAAAATTCTGGCCACTGTCATTCTTGTAGGCACGGTGAGTGTGATCGCGCTGGCCAAAGACGAGAAGCCGAAACCGGTGATCCAAACCCATTTCGAGCCGTTTAAAGACAATATCAAGTACCGTAGCGATGAGAAGTACTTCTACGTCGAGTCCAACGGCATTCCTGATCACACCATGATGGTTGGCATCACCGCGTGGCAGCAGCAAGTGCCAATCCCACAGAGCTACACGGGGAAAAACGCCTGGCAGATTCCATTGGTGCCTCAGCTCGCTGACAAGCCAGTGTCAGCGAAGAAAGAATTGTTCCGTGGGGCCATCGCCCTGGCCGTGAATGGTGTGCCAATCTTCAACGCGTTAAACAACCGCAAGGAGGATGCTTATCTCGCAGGCGAACTTGACGAGTACGGTGGCCACTGTGGTCGCGCTGATGACTACCACTATCACAGCGCGCCGGTGCATCTTGAGAAGATCGTTGGCAAGGGTAAGCCCATCGGTTACGCACTCGATGGTTATCCGCTGTACGGTTACACCGATACCGACGGCAAGGAACCGAAAGACCTGGATGAGTTCAATGGACGCACCGAGAAAGATGGCTATCGGTATTACTCCACGAAGAAATACCCTTACGTGAACGGCGGGTTGCGTGGCGTTGTCACGGTGAAGGGCGATCAGGTCGATCCACAACCACGGTCGTTCTCGCCGCGTCCGGCACTCACGCCGTTGCGTGGGGCCAAGATCACCGGCTTCGAGCGCGACGAAGTGAAAAACACCAGCGTTCTGAAGTATGAACAGGCCGGAAAGACTCTTTCCGTGAAGTACACCGTGAACAAAGACAGCGGCTATACATTCGTGTTCACCGACGGTCGAGGTCAGGAAACAACGGAAACATATCGCGGCAGACCGGATGATCGCCGACCACCGCCGAAGAAGGACGGCCCCAAGCCATAAACGAGCACGAAGCGTCAGCGAGTGTTATCGAAGGAAAGGAACACAGACGTCACCAACCGTGTACCATGACCCGACAAGATTCCTCGATGATCGGAAGCAACCCGTGGCCAAGCGCACGCTCAACCAACAAATCGCCATCCTGCCGGAGGGGGTCGACCCCGATGCGTTACCGGAGTTGCCCCCACCGCCGCTGAAGCCGACGCCGATGCCCAGCGGGAACATCCCCAGCACCCGGCAGACGCTCAGCTTTATCCGCAACCTACTGTACGAGCATGGCCTGGAACCGAAGAACAAGCTCGGTCAGAACTATTTGATCGACCTGAACATGCTCGATCTGCTGGTGCGCAGTGCCGAGTTAGGGCCACACGACAGCGTGCTGGAAGTGGGCACTGGCACCGGCACCCTCACGATGAAACTCGGCGAACTGGCGGGCAGCGTGCTGACCGTGGAGATCGACCGCGAGTTCTATCGCCTCGTACAGACAATGCTCAAGGGCCGCCCGAATGTGACCTCGATGCTAGGCGACGCCCTGGCCGGCAAGAACGTGCTGAACGAAGAGATGATCAGTGAATGGAGCCGATTGACCAGCGAGTATGGTTGTAGTCAACGCAAGCTGATTGCGAACCTGCCGTATGCAGTGGCCACGCCGATCATCAGCAACCTGTTGATTCAGGATGACTTTGAGATCGAGCGGATGGTGGTGATGGTGCAGTGGGAAATTGCCGAGCGGATGCGTGCGGAGATGGGCACCAAGGAGTACAACTCGCTGAGCGTGCTGGTGCAGAGCGTGGCCGATGTGGAGACGGTTCGCAAGGTGGGGCCGGCGAACTTCTTCCCGCGACCGCAGGTCGATTCCGCGATTGTATGCATCAAGCCGAACCCGGAGAAACGCAAGCGGGTGGGCAACGTGCGGAAGTTCCGCGAGTTCCTGCGCGACCTGTATACGCTTCGCCGGAAGAACCTGCGTGCGGCCTTGGCTGGTTGGCCGCGTGGCAAGAACGATAAGTCCGAGGTGGATCGTAAGCTGCAGGAAATCGGCATTGATGGCGGCGTGCGTGCCGAGGTGTTGAGCGTGGAAGAACACCTCGAGTTATGTGCCGTGTTCGGGTGAGCGGGACTCTGGCGACCAAGTTGATTGTTTGTTACTCTGCAATCTCCTTCGAGACGCATAACGATGGTTGCAAAACTTGAAACCTTTGGAATCGACCAACTCAGTGTGAGTGATCGATTGGAACTCATCGAACTGATCTGGGAGAGTCTGCCAGATCAGGTTGCTGCTGAAGATGTCCCGGAGTGGCACAGTGCCGAACTTGCCAAACGCCTGGCAATTGCCGAAACAACTCCAGGTGAGGGGCGTCCGTGGCGTGAGGCGCTCTCCAAATACGGTGAAGCGTCGTGAGTTTACCTGTCATTCTTCGTCCTGAAGCTGACAGGGATGTTGAAAACAACTTCAAGAAACTCGAACTCGTCAGGGTTGGCTTGGGCCTGCGATTTATTTCCCGATTACGTGAAGTCCTTGTTCGGATTGAATCAAACCCTGGTCTCTATGGCGTTGTCTGGCAGGAAGTTCGTGCTGTGCGATTACTCAAGTTCAAGTATGTCGTTTACTACATCGTGCTTGCAAACCGTGTTGATGTTCTTGCCGTCTTACATGGCGCGAGGCATGAAGCTGCATGGAAGAACCGAATCTGATGCGTTCGGCCTCGTGCAAGAGGGCGACATCGTCATCGGGTTGGAGCAGATGTTCTGGGACTTCCAGCGGGGCGAGCAGGTGGTCGGCTTGGACTGGGACATCTGGATGGAGTTCATGGTCGTCGCAAAGTCGCCAACATCCGAACCGCTTGTCAAGGCCATCGCGGCATGGTTGAAGTTGAGCAGACTGGTGGTTGACAGCCCTGACGCGAGCACAAACCCTAGTGCAGACGGCGGGTCGTGATTCGTATCTGCATCAGCTTCACCATCGGCGTAAGATGACTCCACATCGAGTCATGGTGGTCACATGAAGAATCTCGCAGACCGTTTCCGTCGCTGGTATGAGTACGAACAAGATTGCAACGGCAAGTCGTTGGAAATGCTCGAATCCGTGCCCGTTGAACGTCGCTCCGAAGCGGATTACCGCAAGGCCGTGGATCGCATGGCCCACTTGGTAGCTGCACGGCGTCGATGGTTGCATCGGATCGGCCACTGGCCGGAGTCACCGGTTGCGTTCCCCCAAGGAGCAACGCTTGCGGAGTTGAGATTAGATGTCGCCGACACTGAAGCGGCATGGGTCACTTATCTGAGTCGGTTAGACGACGACGAGTTATCCCGCATGATCGAGTGGGGAGCAGCCGATGGACACCGATATCGTTGGGAAGTCGAAGGGGTTTTGACCCAGGTGTTCGGCCACGCTTGGTATCACCGCGGCCAGATCGCTCAACTGGTCGCCACGCTTGGCGGCAAGCCCGTCGATACAGATTACTATTTCTTCTGCCAACTTACCCCGGTCGATGTTGGTTGAATCAGGACGCCTGATGATCGAGGGCGATGTCCAGTGCCGTGGCACTGTGCGTGATGGCGCCCACGCTGATGCGATCCACGCCGGTCTCGGCTATGCCCCGCACGGTGGTGAGGTTCACGCCGCCGCTGGCTTCGAGCAGCACACCGGGGGCCACGCGATTGCGGAGTGCCACACATTGGCGAAGCAGGTCATTGTTCATGTTGTCGAGCAACACGATCTCCGGCTTTACCACCAACACTTCTTCAAGCTGTTGAATGGAATCGACTTCCACCTCGACAGGCAGCCCGGCGTTGCCGGGGTAGGCACGGGCCAGTTCCACGGTGCGACGCACCGGAGATGGATAACCACCCTGTCCGGCGATGTGGTTGTCCTTAATCAGGATCGCATCGTACAGGCCGATGCGGTGGTTCACTCCACCGCCTGAACGCACGGCGTACTTCTCCAACAGTCGCCAGCCGGGCGTGGTCTTGCGGGTGTCGAGCAGTTTCACCGGTAGCCCGGCCACGGCTTCGACGTATTTCTTCGTCAGCGTGGCAACCCCACTCATCCGTTGCAGGAAGTTGAGTGCCGTGCGCTCGGCGATCAGGATCTTTTGCAACGAGCCGGACACCGTGGCCAGCACTACCCCGCGTGGGTGGCTGGAACCGTCGCTGGTGTGCAGTTCAAACTTCATTGAAGGATCAACCGCGTGGCACACCATCTGTGCAGCGGGTAGCCCGGCAACGGTGCCGGGGGTACGCACGATAAATGCAGCCCGCCCTTGCACCGAGGCAGGGATGGTGGCCAGGCTGGTGCGGTCGCCGGTGGTACCCAAGTCCTCGGCAAGTGCGAGTTCGATGAGGGCATCGCACGCAGCAGCTTCAGCGGTTGTGAAGGTCATTACGGAATCTCAATTCAATATTGGTTCAACCTACCGCTTTGTAGGATCGTAGCGACATCGTGCCATAACAAATTGCCGGATCGTTGCAGGTGTTACTAGCCGAACAGTTTGCCCGGTTTTAACTCAGACTCATCACGCTGCCCTGAGAGTCGATCCATGCGCTGGACACTGCCACTTGTTTTGCTTGCACTCTCCTTGCCCATTTGGGCCGAGGACAAACCCAAGGGCCCACCTGAGTTTGCCGCACTTCAGTACCGCATGGTCGGCCCGTACGCCGGTGGCCGGGTGAGCCGGGCCTGTGGCGTACCCGGTGATCCACTGACGTACTACGCGGCCACGGCCAGCGGTGGCGTGTGGAAGAGCATCGACGCGGGGCAGAGCTGGAAGCCGATCTTCGACGACCAACCCACGAGCAGCATCGGCAGCATTGCCGTGGCACCCAGTGACACCAACGTGGTGTACGTCGGTACCGGCGAGGCCAACATCCGGGGCAATGTGTCGCCGGGTGCGGGTCTCTTCAAGAGCACCGATGCGGGTAAAACATGGGTTCATCAATGGAAGCAAGTGGGGCAGATCGGCACGGTGGCGGTGCATCCGAAGAATGCGGACATCTGCTTCGCGGCTGTGCTTGGTAAGGCGTTTGGGCCGAATCAGGAACGTGGTGTGTATCGCACCACCGACGGTGGCAAAACGTGGAAACGCGTGCTGTTCAAGAACGACGACACCGGCTGTAGCGATGTGGCTATTGACCCGAACAACCCACGGGTGATCTTCGCGGGCTTCTGGCAGACTCGTCGCAAGCCTTGGGAACTCACCAGCGGTGGGCCGGGTAGCGATTTGTACGTCAGCCGCGATGGCGGTGATACCTGGGTGTCACTGAAAACGAGCCCGAAGCGTGAGCGAGGGGATAAGCCGAACGGCCTCCCCGAAGGCATCTGGGGCAAGGTCGGCGTGGGCATCGCACCATCCGACTCCAACCGCGTGTATGCCATCATTGAAGCGGAGAAGGGCGGGTTCTTCCGCTCGGACGACGGCGGCGAGAACTGGAGCCGAACGACCGACGACCGCATCATTCGGCAACGGGCTTGGTACTACAGCACCCTCACCGTTCACCCGACGAATGCCGACGAGATTTACGCCCCGCAGGTGCCGATGTTGAAGTCGAGCAACGGCGGAAGCAGCTTCAAAGCCATGAGTGGCTTTTCGCATGGCGACCATCACGACATGTGGATCGACCCCAAGAACACCCAGCGCATGATTGTGGCCCAAGATGGCGGTGTGGACATCAGCACCGATGGCGGCAAGACGTGGTTCAACCCGCCGCTGCCGATCACGCAGTTCTACCACGTGCATGCCGACAATCGCACGCCGTACCACGTGATGGGGTGCATGCAAGACCTTGGCAGCAGCAGCGGGCCAAGTGTCGGTTTGAGTGGAAGTATTCCACTCTCCGAATGGCATCGCATCGGTGGCGGCGAAGCGGGCCACGCGGTGAGTGACCCGAAAGATCCGAACATTGTTTATGGTGGGGAGTACGGTGGCATCCTCACCAAGTACGATCACCGCACTAAGCAGGCCCGCAACATTAGCGTGGCCCAATACAACCCCAGCGGTATTGATCCATCGAAGCACAAGTACCGATTCCAGTGGACGGCACCGGTGCTCGTGAGCCAGCACAACGGCGCGGTCTATCACGCGGCCAACGTGCTCTTCCGCACCATGGATGGCGGCCAGAATTGGGAGAAGGTTTCACCCGACCTCACCCGAGACGACAAGCAGAAGCAAGCCTGGAGCGGTGGGCCAATCACTGGTGACAACACCGGTGCTGAGACGTACTGCACCATCTTCGCCATCAGCGAAAGCCCGAAGCAAAAGGGCGTGATGTGGGCGGGGACCGACGACGGCCGAGTGTGGATCACGCAGGACGATTGCAAAACTTGGACGGAACGAACCGCGAACATCCCCGACATGCCCGATTGGGGTACGGTTGAGTGCATCGAACCCAGCCCGCACGACGCTGGCACGGCGTACCTCGTGGTGGATAACCACCGCATGGATGACCCGAAGCCGTACCTGTGGATGACCACCGACTTCGGCAAGACGTGGACGAAGCTGACCACCGGCCTCGATGACAAAGTGAACCTCAACGTGGTCCGCGAAGACCCCAAGAAGAAGGGGCAGTTGTACATCGGCAGCGAACGTGGCATTCAGATGAGCTCCAACTCTGGTAAGAGCTGGCGAAGCCTGCAACTCAACCTGCCCACCGTGCCGGTGAGTGACCTGCAAGTGAAGAACGACGACCTCGTGGTGGGCACCCATGGTCGCAGCTTCTGGATCCTCGATGACCTGACCGTGCTGCGGGAATACAAGCCGGAAGTCACTGACAAGCCAGTGACACTGTACCCCCCGCTGCCCACCGTGAAGTGGTACTACGGCGGTGGAAGCATTGGTAGAAACCCCAACACCACGACGAAGAACCCCGCTGCCGGTGTGGCCGTGTACTACGAGTTCCGCACCGCACCCAAGGATGAAACCACGCTGGAGATCACCAACGCCGCCGGCAAGCTGGTGATGAAGGCCAAGGCCAAAAAGCCGGGCGACAAGAAGGGTGATGAAGCCGACGACGAAGACGAAGACATTCAGGAAAAGAAGGAACGCAAACTGCCGAACAAGGCCGGGTTGAACAAGTTCGTGTGGGACTTCACCCATGATGGAGCCGATACGATCCCCGGTGCCAAGGTCGACTCCGGCAACCCCGGCATGGGCATCCCCGTGCTGCCCGGCAAGTACAACATCACGCTGACTGTGGGCAAGGATAAGTTCACCACCACCGCCGAGGTGAAGGGTGATACCCGCCTCGAAGCCAAGAACATTACCCCGGAACAGGAAGCGTTAAGCCTCAAGCTGCGTGACGACATTCAGAAGCTGACGGACACCGTGCTCCGCCTCCGGGCCATGCAGAAGCAACTGACGATGCGTAAGGCGTTGTTCGCCGATGTGGAAGCCGCCAAGCAACACCTGAAGGACGAAGCCGAGTACAGCAAGAAGCTGAGCGAGTTGGAACAGAAACTGCACAACCCCAAGGCCAAGGTGGTGTATGACGTCTTCGCCGCCAAGCCGGGCGCGATGCTGTACAGTCAGCTCACGTTCCTGCTCTCGAACGTCATCGACGGCGACGGCCCACCAACGAAGGCTCACGGCGAGAACTATGCCGAGTTCCAGAAGACGCTCGGCACCCTGGTGGGTGAGTTCGACACGTTAAGCGGTGCAGAACTCAAGAAGATCAACGACTCCGCCAAGAAGCTCGGCCTACCCGATCTGTTCGTGCCACCGGTCAAGAAGAAGTAAGGCTCCTCTTGAGAACAAAGGGCACTGAGCTGTTAGCCCCGTGCAACACACGGGGTTTTGTATTCCATAACTCGTCATGCCAACGGCGTGATGGGTGATTCATCGCGAACCTAGGGCGGCCACGCTACGCTGCTTGCCATGGGCTGAACGCCACAGCGTCACCACAACCGCGCGACCCCGTAGGCATCGAACTTCGGATCCGCACTCAAGACAGAGAGTTGCTCTACGCGGGCTTGGGCGATCAAAAGGCGGTCGAACGGGTCGCGGTGGGCCTTCAGTGGATAGCCGAGAACGGCCACTTCCGCGGTGTGACGCGGCTCAGGTGGTAGCAGGCGAAACCCCTGTTCGTATACGGCGTGCTGGACGAAATCGGTGAACGATTCGCTCAGTTGTAACTTGCCGGTGCTGACTTTGATTGCGATTTCCCAGTGCGATGCTGAACTGACGAAGATGGTGTTAGCCGGGTCGAGGATCATCTTTCCGACGTGAACCGGCAACTTCGGGTCGTTATCGTAAAACCAGATGAGAGTATGGGTGTCGAGGAGCAGCATCATACGCCTAGGTCCTCGAAATCGAAGTCCTCGATGGGGGCGTCGAAGTCCGGTGCCATATGGAGCACCTTGCCCTTGCCACGCCCGAGTATCGGAACGCCGATCGGCAGCATGTCGGGTAACGCCGTAGCTTTCAGGGTTGCGATCGGCTTGCCGTCGCGGAGAATGCAGACCTCCTCACCGGGTGGGAGTTGTTCGATCAACTCGGCCAACGTCGCGTGCGTGTCTTCGAGGATGATCGTCGACATGGTTGTTTCTCCCGTAACGCCTTCTATTCTACTTCGCTGCGAGTGCAGGGTATAGCCCCTCAACCCTGACCGGCTACCGGACCGCTCAGCACCCTGGTGGGTGAGTTCGACACCTTGAGCGGTGCAGAACTCAAGAAGCTCGATGACGCTGCGAAGAAACTCGGCCTAACCCGATCTGTTCGTGCCACCGGTCAAGAAGAAGTAGGGTTGGACGATCGATCGCTCTTTCTCGCCGCGAGAGAGAGTCAACCACTTGAAAGAGCCGCGCACGGAACGAAGTGAAGTAAGCGGTCAAGCTTCAGACATCGCTTACTTCGCTGACGCTTGGTGCGCGGCTCTTTGCCGAAACCAAAGGCACTTCTTACTTCGCTGACGCTTGTTGCGCGGCTCTTTTCCGAAACCAAAGGCACCGCTTACTTCGCTGATGCTTCGTGCGCGGCTCGCAAGACAAGAAACTCGCTGATGCTTCGTGCTCGTCAGAGGTTGTTGTCACATAGTCACGCTGGCGCATCAGGGTTCAAACAGGACACTCATCAGATGGCGTTAAGGGGTGCCAGTGGCGGAAGTGGGGGAGGGCGTAGCGGTCGTTCTCGTCGTCGGTTGGGGTGCGCAGGCGATAGAGATACGGTTCGTACCGCGTGCCATAGCCGGTGCGAACAATCAGCTTCTTTCTCTCAGCGGTTTGCAGCAAGAGATTGTTCCTGTGATTCTTCGGACACCACCCAAACCGTCGTGGCCTTGGTCGAACGTAGCAGGAATGGTACCCCCTGGCCTAACGCTCGCAGTAACCCAGTGATGAGCGTTGTCTTGCCAACTTTCCACTGGCACGTGAGGAGTGCCACATCACCGGGCAACAGCAGTTCCTGCCAAACAGCGTCTCGTGGCTTTTGGGCGACGATTTGTTCGAGTTGATCCATCGGAATTGGCTTAAAGAGCAGAGTTTTGGTGATATCCATGATGCGAGCGTCCTTGTGTCTTGTGGAAGGGTGTGTGAAAAACGGCGAGACACAAGAAGGAAGAACCTACGCGAGAGCGAAGATCGGTCGCAATGTCGGCAGTCGAGAGAAAAGCAAGGGAGTGGCATGAGACGACGCAACCACTACCATGACACCATCGGCTTTTCTCTCACGGTGCGGCGTTCCATGAAAGTGCATGAATATCAGGCCAAAGAACTCCTCGCGGCGTACGGCGCCCCAATTCCCAACCACATCGTGTGCAAGACGCCGGACGAAGTGGCCGAGGCGTTTGACAAGCTCAGCAACGGCGGCGGGGCGATGGTGAAGGCCCAGGTTCATGCGGGTGGTCGTGGTGCCGGACAACTCAAGGGCTATGCAGACAAGCTTGGCGGAGTGAAGTTCGTCGGCAATCGCGATAAGGCCAAGGCAGTCGCCACGGCGATGCTGGCTCACCCGTTGGTGACCCTGCAAACCGGGCCAGAAGGCCAGAAGATCAGCACGCTGATTGTGCAAGCCGACGCCGAGCCAGACAAAGAGTTCTACGTGAGCATGGTGCTGGATCGTGCGACCAGCCTGCCGATCCTGATGGCCAGTGCCGCCGGTGGCATGGACATCGAGAAAGTGGCCCACGACCACCCCGAGCAAATCATCCGTGTTCAAGTGTCGCCAGAGTTGGGCCTGCTGCCGTTTCAGGCACAGAAGATGGCCTACGACCTCGGCTTCACCAACGAGCAGATTGCCCCTGTTGTGAAAATCTTCATGGCGATCTCGAAGCTGTACTTCGAGAAGGACGCCAGCATCGTGGAGATCAACCCGCTGGCGATCACCAAGAAGGGCGAAGTGATCGTGTTGGATGCGAAGGTGGACTTCGACGACAACGCCAGCTTCCGCCACAAGGACTTGGCCCCGCTGCGTGACTTGGCGGAAGAGAACCCGACCGAGATCCGCGCGATGGCGGCGAGCCTGAACTACATCCAGCTCGAAGGCAACATCGGCTGCCTCGTGAACGGGGCGGGCTTGGCAATGGCCACGATGGACATCGTCAAACACTTTGGTGGGCAACCGGCTAACTTCCTCGATGTGGGTGGCGGCGTAACGGCAGAGAACGCCGTGGAAGCGTTCCGCATCATCCTGTCGGACAGCGGCGTGAAGGCGATCTTCGTGAACGTGTTCGGTGGCATCGCCAGTTGTGCCCGCATCGCGGAAGCATTGGTCAAGGCCGGGCGCGAAGTGGGCTTCAAGATCCCCGTCGTGGTGCGATTGGAAGGCAACGAAGTGGAGAAGGCCCGCGAAATTCTGAATAGCGTGAAGGTCGAGTTGCCGATGATCAAGGTGGCCGCAAGCCTGACCGAAGCGGCGAAGATGGTGGTGGAACTGGCGAAGTAGTTTTTTGCGAGCTGCAAACGAAGCGTCATTATGGAGAGCGGTGCGCTTCCTGACTCCTGGATTGATCCATCAATGTCATAAGCAACGCAACGGTGTACTCCCTGAATTTGAATGCCGCGTGGGCGACTAATTTACACTGCCCAGCGATGAACCAACAAGGATGCCCTCATGAATCGGATTTCCTCAGCACTAATGATTGGGTCTGTTCTGGCAATGGGTGTCGGCTGCAGCGGAACTGCACCAACCGCATCTCAACCGGGTGTGAGTGTGAGTCCAGGTGGTGGTGCTACCAAACCTGAAGTGAAAGCCACCGACCCGAGTGCGAACACAGCGACGCTCTCGAAAAATGCTGCCGACTTATTGAACAAGATCAAAGCGGGCACCGCCACCGGTGCCATCTTGACGGTCGATTTCAAAAAACACTTTGCCCCGCCGGAGTTGGCTGCGGACGAAGTAGTGGGCTATTCGGAACAAGCGGCCACGCAGAACTTGAAGCTGTTGGGCACGGAGATCGGCACGGACAACGTCAACTGTGAGATATTGTTGGGCGATAAGGCCTATGTGATCGCCAATGGCAAGACTGTTGGCACACCCGGCACCACACTGGTTCGGTTGGCTTACGTCGGCAGTGAGTGGAAGATCGACTGGCTTGCCACGGCCCCAAAGGGCGTCGGCGTTAAGACACTGCAAGGCGACAGCGTGCCAAGTCAGTTCACTGCGTTGGCCCTGGTTCACGCCGTGATGACCCGACAATACCGCATTGCAGAAGGCTTGATAAGTGAGTCGGGACGAGCCATGCTGGGTAAAAGCACTTTTGGTAACGAGTTCGACCGCGGGGCACTAAAGAACAGGCTCGAAGAACTTTTCGGGCTGATCGAAAACTACACGTTGGCGAAGTCGGCCAAAGAAGAAATCGAGATTCAGTACACCGTGGTCGGTCAAGCGAAGCGAGCCAAGATCAAACTCGACGGCAACGCGAAGGTGACAGCTGTGACCGTCGAGTAACTGAGTTCAATCAGTATTCTGTATTCACCACTCACAACGGAACCCACTGGCTAACCATGAGCATTCTGATCGACAGCAACACCCGCGTGATTACCCAAGGCATCACCGGCAGTGCGGGTAGCTTCCACACCGATAAGTGCCTGGAGTATTCTGGCACGAGTTTCGTTGGTGGCGTGACTCCTAAAAAAGGTGGCACAACCTGGAGCGGCAAGGACAGCGGCAAGAGCCTGCCCGTGTTCAACACCATGGCCGAGGCCGTGGCCAAGACCGGGGCCAACGCCAGCATGATTTTCGTGCCACCGGGTGGGGCTGCCGATGCGATCATGGAAGCAGCCGACGCGGGCATCAAGGTGATCGTGTGCATCACCGAAGGCATCCCTGTACTGGACATGGCCAAGGCCAAGCGGTTCGTGCAGAGCAAACCCGGTGTACGGTTGGTCGGCCCAAACTGCCCAGGTGTGATAACACCCGGGCAGATCAAGATCGGCATCATGCCGGGGTACATTCACAAGCCAGTCAAGCCGGGCGAGAAAGGCATCGGCGTGCTGAGCCGTTCCGGCACACTGACCTACGAAGCCGTGTTCCAACTGACAGGACTGGGCCGTGGGCAAACCACTTGCGTCGGCATCGGTGGAGACCCGATCATCGGATTCAATCAGATCGACTGCCTGGAACTGTTCGAGAAAGACCCGGCCACGGAAGCGATCCTGATGATCGGCGAGATCGGCGGCACCGCTGAAGAAACCGCAGCAGCCTACGTAGCCAAGCATGTGACCAAGCCCGTTGCGGCGTTCATCGCCGGCCAGACCGCCCCACCGGGCCGACGTATGGGCCACGCCGGTGCCATCATCAGCGGTGGTAGTGGCAGTGCTGCGGACAAGATCAAGGCACTGGAAGCCGCTGGCATCGTGGTGGCTAAGACCCCAGCCGACTTGGGCCAAGCCGTGCAGGAAGCTATAGCCCGGAAGAAGAAGTAAAAAGTGACAGAATCTACGTGTCATTTCCTTCGCTTGGCGAGTACCTGATTGGTGCACTGTGAAGCACGACAAGATCGTGATTGATGGCATGACAGAGATGAATCTGTCAAAGCCGGGAAAGTCGTTCACCGTTTCCCGCCGTGGAGGCAGTTGATGTCGATGGAACGCATCCCGGCTCGCGAGATCACTCCGGAACCGGTTTATCTGGCACGTCGCACGTTCATGAAGTACGCCGGGGCGGCAGCAAGTGTTGCTCTCACCGGCTTGGCCTACCGCACCTTTAATCGCAGTGCCCTCATGGACATCACCACCGAGGAACTGACCGGCGTTCGGCCAGTGACCCCGGAAGATGCACTCAAGGGCTTCACGCTCGATGAACCACGCACACCCGTCGCCAGTGTGGTGAATTACAACAACTTCTACGAATTCACCACGAACAAAGAGGAAGTTGCGGAAGCCTCGAAAGGCTTCGTGCCCAAGCCTTGGCAGGTGGCCGTGGGTGGCATGGTGCACAAAGAACGTGTCTTTGACATTGATGACTTGCTCAAGCTGGCACCTTTAGAGGAACGCATTTACCGCATGAGATGCGTCGAGGGTTGGTCGATGGTGGTGCCGTGGGTGGGCATCCCGCTGAAGGCCATCATTGATGCCGTGATGCCGATGGGCGGTGCAAAGTATGTGGCGTTTGAAACACTTAACGACCCCGCCCGTTTTCCAGGTCAACGCACACGGGTGCTGAGTTGGCCATACACAGAGGGGTTGCGGTTAGATGAAGCCATGCACCCACTGACGATCCTCGCCGTTGGGCTCTACGGCCGGATGCTGCCCCCGCAAAACGGTGCCCCCTTGCGATTGATCGTGCCGTGGAAGTACGGCTTCAAGGGGATCAAATCGATCGTGAAAATCTCACTGGTCGGCGATCAGCCTGCCACGAGTTGGAGCCGTGAAGGGCCAAGCGAATACGGCTTCTACGCCAATGTGAATCCAGCGGTACCGCATCCACGTTGGAGCCAAGCGACGGAACAACGCCTTGGCGAAACAGGTCGTCGCATGACGCTGCCATTCAATGGTTACGCCGAGCAGGTCGCCCACCTTTATCAGGGCATGGATCTGCGCACCAATTACTAATTGATACCCCACGCCATGATTGTCACCCCGTTTGCCAAGCGAGTTGTGCTGCTGAACTGTGCTGTGCCAGCACTCTTGCTGGCATGGGACGCGCTTCAACATAAGCTGGGGGCGAACCCCGTCAATTTCGCCATCCGCACCTCGGGCTTGTTGACCATCATTTTCCTAATCCTGTCGCTCGCTGTCACTCCGCTGGTGCGGTTGTTGAGTTTGAGCTGGCTTGGCACGTTCCGCCGCAGTATGGGGGTGAGTGCCTTTGCCTATTCCGCCGTGCACCTTGGCTTGTACTTCTTTTTTGATCGCTCGGCGAACATCGTCGATGCGATTACCGAAATCGGCATGCGAACGTATCTGCTCGTCGGCATCATCGGTTTTCTGATCATGCTGCCACTGGCAGCAACCTCGACCGACGGCATGATCCGCAAGCTGGGGGCCAAGCGCTGGAAGACGCTGCACCTGCTGGCCTATGTCGCCGCCTGCGCTGGTGCGCTGCATTTTTACATGCTGGTGAAGGCCGACACGACTCGCCCACTCATCGTGATTGGCTTGCTTGGTCTGCTCTTCACTTATCGCGCTGTGGCCCATCAGATGAAGCTGCATACCGAACTGAAGCAGTTGCGTGCGGCCAGAACCATTCCGGCTGCCAAACCGAAATCCGTCACCGGCCCGATGCAACTTGCGCGCATCTTCCAAGAGACGCCGAACGTCAAAACATTCCGCTTTGTACCGGTCGATGGTGGGCCACTTCCGTTCGACCATGAGCCTGGCCAGTACCTGATACTTTCTTTGATGATCGACGGCAAACCCGTGCGGCGCTCCTACACCATTTCTTCGCCACCGTCGCGAAATCGATTTGTCGAGATCACCGTAAAGCGCGAAGAGAACGGCCTGGCATCCCGTTACTTGCATGACAGCGTCAAGGCCGGAGATATCCTGACCATCACCGCACCAGCGGGGCGGTTCGTCTTCAGTGGACGTGAATCCGATTCCATTGTCCTGATTGCCGGTGGCGTTGGTGTCACGCCGTTGATGGCCAAGATTCGCTACCTGACCGACTGCGGTTGGCCGGGCCGCATTCATCTTTTGATCTCGGCCAAGACGGAACAAGGATTGATCTTCCGCAATGAACTTGAAGATCTTCTGCAACGACATGCCAACTTGGAAGTAACGACCACCTTGACCCGCGAAGAGTCACCCATGTGGGCCGGTCTGCGCGGGCGCATCTCAACGAAACTTCTTAGCACGACACTATCGAAGCTACCCAACAGCCGCGTCCACCTGTGTGGCCCGACAGAGATGACCGAACCGCTGATAGTACTTCTGCTGGCAGATGGGGTAGCGCCAAATCGCATTCATCAGGAATCGTTTGCATCGCCCAGCCGAGATGCCGTCGCAGCACCGGCTGCAACCTTCGACGCAGCAACTTCAACCGAAGCAACCTTGGAGTTTGCCAACAGCGGTCGACAAGTCAAGAACTTGAAAGGCCGCACCATTCTTGAACTTGCCGAAGCAAATGGCATCAGCATCCCTTACGACTGCCGGGCTGCCGTCTGCGGCCAGTGCAAGACTCGTGTGTTGTCCGGTAACGTGGTCATGGATGCGGACGATGCGCTGGACACATTCGACCGCGCCAACGGTGTGGTGCTGGCCTGTCAGGCCCGCTGCCAGGATGCCGTGGTGATTGATCGATAGCAGGTTTCTCTTACGTGACCCGCGTACCGATCTGTTCATGCATCCGCATGGTGATGGCAGAACCAAAACATGATTTACCCGAACAGCCCCGGCACCGGCTCGCCGGTGACAACGCGGGTGAGTTTGCCGTTGAGGTCGGTGTAGTGCGTGTCGGCCGGGATACCGAGGGCGTGCAGCATCGTCGCAGAGAGATCGCCGGGGGAGACGGGGTTCGCACTGGGATCTCCGGCGTGGCGGTCGCTCGCCCCATAGACGGCCCCGGGCGTTATCCCCGCCCCGGCCAATACCACCGAATAGCAGCGCGGCCAGTGCTTGCGGCCCGGCGAACTGCCGAGGAAATTCTTCTCCACCGCGACCGTCGGAGCGCGGCCGAACTCGCCCATGCAAACCACGAGAGTGGTGTCGAGCAAGCCCCGGTCGCGCAGGTCTTCGAGCAGCATCGAAAAGCTCTGGTCGAAGCGCGGCAGCAGGCGATCTTTCATCGCTTCGAAGATGTCGTTGTGCGTGTCCCAGCCGTAGGCGTCGGTATCTTTGGGGTGGAAATCCTGGCCGCGCACGGAGTGGTTGAAGAAGACCGTCACCCACGGCACCCCCGCTTCGACCAGCCGCCGGCCGAGCAAGCAGGCCTGACCGGGCCGGTGGCGACCGTAGCGGTCGCGCAACTCGGCCGGTTCTTTTAGCAAATCGAAGGCGTCGCGCGTCCTCGGGGAATCGAGCAGTTCATGCGTCTTGCGCAGCACCTCGGATTGCCCTGATGCCCCCGGCCAGAGCTTCGCCCGTCCGTCGAGTTTGTCGGCTAAGCTCCGGCGCTCGTTGGCGCGCTCGGCCGAGATGTCGGCGGGCCGCGTGAGTCCGCGGAGGATGTCGCTGCCATCGGTAACATTGCCGAAGTCGATGGGATCGTAGCCGCGACCCAGGAAGCCGCCGGTTTGTCCAGGCCCGACTTCAACAGGTGCAAGCAACGGACCGTTGACGTGCATCGCGGTGTGTGGGAAACGATCGCTCGGACGCACACGGTGGATTACGGCTCCGAGAGTCGGGTAGTCGGTCGGCGACGGCCGCGGGTTCGAGCTTTTCCGCGAGTGCGGCTGGCCAGTGAGAGCCCAGTAGCAGGCCGAGCCATGGTCGCTGTCGTCGTGGGTCATCGACTTCAGCACCGTGAAGTGCTTGGCGAGCTTGGCCAATCGCGGCAGATGTTCGCCAAAGCGCAACCCAGGTACAGAAGTCTGTATTGAGCCGAACGCACCACGGATTTCCTCCGGGGCATTCGGCTTGGGATCCCAAGTATCGAGCTGACTCATACCGCCGCTGGTGAAGACGACGAGCACCGATTTCGCCCGTGCCTTGAGCGGCGCACCAGCCCCCAGCGATCCGGTCGCGAGCAGACCCGGCAGGGCGATGCGTAACCAATCGCGGCGCGACGGTGCAAAGCCAGCCGGCTCCAAACGGGACAAAAACCGCAGCATGGACACCCCTCGATTCAGGCCTTGAGTATACAACACTGCGGATGGGAGCCGCTACTGTTGGGCGTCGGAGTAGCATGAATCAAAAGGCGAATATGCGCCATCGACTTATTCATCACCGAGAATCATGAGACAAATTCTCCATGAATGACATCGATAGTTGAAGCAGTTCCTTGAATCCGACGCGGAGAAGAAGTACTGCTTCAAAACTTGGAAGGCAAAGTAGAAGGACTGTGACCCGTAACGGCGGTGAAGCTGCGGGCCTTCCGGGATAGTAACACAAGCTTTCCTTTCGCCGAGGCTCCAGGCTCTGTTCAAATCAATCTAACCTTCATCCTTCACATCCCGTGAAATGCTTATCTGGAGGGGTACACACCTCCGTGATAAACACTGGTACCTGAGAGAATGTCGTTTTGGCAAGTCGATTGTGACGCACATCCAAACTTCACTCGTCGGATTGCCAATGGCCCGCTATCATGTCTTATTCACCTGAACCTCTCTTTCACACGTAGTGCTACCGCGATCCCATGATTCGTACCGACATCCGCAACGTTGCCGTCATTGCCCACGTTGACCACGGCAAAACTACACTCGTCGATCAAATGCTTCGACAGTCGGGTCTGTTCCGTTCCGAGGAACTGGACAAACTCGTCGGGGGCCAGCACGGCCTCATCATGGACTCGAACGATCAGGAACGTGAACGTGGCATCACGATTCTGGCAAAGAACTGCGCAATTCGCTTGGGCGACGTGAAGGTCAATCTGATCGATACGCCCGGCCACGCCGACTTCGGTGGCGAAGTCGAACGAATCCTGAAGATGGCCGACGGCGTATTCCTACTAGTGGATAGTGCTGAAGGCCCGCTGCCGCAAACGCGGTTCGTGCTCCGCAAGGCCTTTGCCTGTGGCCTCAAGCCGATTCTGGTCATCAATAAGATCGACCGGCCCGATGCCCGCATCGACGAAATCCACTCGATGGTGTTCGACCTGTTCATCGAACTGGGTGCTACCGAGGAGCAAGCCAATTTCCCGGTGATCTATGCCAGTGGTCGAGCCGGGATTGCCACGACCGACATGTCTGTGGAACCGAAGGATCTCAGCCCACTCTTTGAAGCCATCCTGAATACGTTTCCGCCACCGACGGGTGATGATTCGCTGCCATTGCGCATGCAAGTGATGGCCCTGCAATACTCCGAGTTCGTGGGCAAGATTGCCATTGGCCGTGTTGTTGAAGGGAAGATCAAGAAGAATCAGCGCGTGACCGTTGTGAAGCAGAAAGACGGCAGCACCTTCCAAGACACCGTGGTGCAGATTCTTGAGTTCGAGCGACTCGGCAAGAAGGAAGTGGATGAGATTCGCGCGGGCGACATCTGCTGTGTCGTGGGTATTGACGAAGCTGACATTGGCGACACTATCTGCGAACTGGACAAACCCAACGCCCTGCCACCGCTCACGATTGATGAGCCAACGCTCGACATGCTGTTCAAGGTGAACGATAGCCCGTTCGCCGGGCTTGACGGCAAGCCTTGCACCAGCCGCGAACTGCGGGATCGCCTGAACCAAGAACTGCAGCACAACGTGGCTCTGCGGGTACGCCCCGGTGAACGCGAAAGCGAATTCATCGTGTCGGGTCGTGGCATGTTGCACCTCGGCGTGTTGCTGGAATCCATGCGACGCGAAGGCATGGAAATCGCCGTGGGCAAGCCCAAAGTGATTCTCAAAGAGATCGACGGCGAGACCTGCGAGCCGATCGAGTTCCTGGTGGTCGAAGTTCCAACGGAACACTCGAACAACGTGATGCGTTTGGTACTGGAGCGACAAGGCGAGTGCCTGAAGATGGAGAACCACGGGACGACGACTCACATCGAGTTCTACATCCCGGCCCGTGCCCTGATTGGCCTGCGAACACGCATGATGACTGGCACATCAGGTACGGCCATCATGCACCATAACTTCCACGAGTACCGCCCGCTGAAGGCCAACGTGCCGGGTCGCCCACTCGGTGTGCTGATCAGCATCGAAACTGAAAAGGCTACCGGCTACGCGATTGACAGTCTGCAAGATCGTGGCACACTTTTTGTGGCCCCGCAGGATGCTGTGTACGGCGGACAGATCGTGGGCGAGCACTGCCGCGATAACGACCTGACCGTAAACGTGACCCGGAAGAAGCCACTCACCAACATGCGGGCCAGCGGTACCGACGACAAGGCCGCCCTCAAGCCACCACGCGACTTCAGCATGGAAGCGGCACTCGAGTACATCGAGGATGACGAACTGGTGGAGATCACGCCAAAGGCGATCCGGATGCGCAAGGTTTACCTCAGCGAAAGCGAGCGCAAACGCTCCGGTCGCAAGGGGTAGAAGCGACAAACGGTCAACGGGCGAAAGCCCGTTGTTTCTTGCGCGGTGGCCAGCAAAGATAGCCATGGATGAAAACAGATCTGCTTTAAGGCGAACGGCACAACGTGATTGTGCCGGTTGTCTTTTCTTGCGAGCCGCGAACGAAGCGCAGTGAGAGAGAGCGTGGCTTTCAATGCCTATGTTCATCGTCTATTTCTAATTCGGTTTCCGAAGTGCATCTATTGCGTCACTCTTTCCGGCATCTCTTGCTGCCTCTAACCAAGTCCGAGCTGCTACCAAGTCCAACGGTATGTATTTGCTTGTGCCATATATAGAGAAGTAACCGACCAGATACATGCTGCGCGGGTGGCCTTGCTTGGCCGCTTCGAGCCACCACTTGTCGCGGGCCTCAATGTCCGGCCAGTTGTACCCAAGCCGAGTCTGGTAATGATTGCCGAGCATGAATTGCGCGTCGCGCTGACCAGCCTGGGCCCATACCCACAGCACCCAGCCTGGGGCGAAATAGATCAGAACGAAGACTGCCAGTAACCCACCAGCAACCACACGCCAAATCTTGGGATCTTTCTTGTCGATCAATGCCGGAATCGCTGCCAGCAGAATTAGTACCGGCAAGATGAAGACGAGGTAGTCGACTGGCATAGCAACACCTCACCCCTTCCCTTCCTGTACCCGCTTGATTTCCGTCATCATGTCGAGCAGCGCTTCGTTCTGGGCCTCCAAGTGCTTCAGTACGAGGCGAATCTCCTCCTCGGCTTTGATGTTGATTCTGTAGTCGTGATCCGCCTGCAAACGATCCAACTGAGCCTGGCGGTTCTGGCTCATCATCAGCATCGGCGCGGTATACGCGGCCTGCATCGAAAGGAACAGATTCAACAAGATGAACGGATACGGATCCCACGCCGACACCCACGCCACAACATTGAGAAACACCCACAGTGCCAACAACACTGACTGCACCACAATGAACCGCCACGAACCAACGAGGCCCGCTACCCAGTCAGCGGCGCGTTCGCCGAAGGTCAAGTCTTTCTGGGCCTCCGCGTTGACATTCATCACCGGTGGGTGGTCGTGGTCGTAGGGCGGAGGGAATGTCCAGGTCATGGGGTTGGTCTCTTGTTGAACACCGCAGATGTGCCGGTTCGACTAAGATCATGATATGGTCACGCTGCCCCGTCTTACGCACGCCATACGCCTGGGCTTCCGGGGATTGGCCGCGCACCGGCTGCGGACGTTCCTCACGGCGCTGGGCATCATCCTCGGCGTGGCCTCGGTCATCATCATGCTGGCCGTGGGCGAAGCGGCCAAGGAACAGGCCCTGAAGCAACTGCGCGACCTCGGGGCCAACACGATTGTGCTGAGCACGACCAAGCCGCAGGAGATGGAACAGAACAAAGAGAAGAGCGATCAGTCCGAGTTTGGCTTGACCTATGCCGACCTAGCCCGGTTGAAGGGAACAATACCTACCATCACCTCGGCCACTCCGATGCGGGAGTTCCGCAAGACGGTCTGTCATCTTGAAAAGAAGATGGACGTCCGTGTGGCTACCATCACGCCGGAGTATCTGGAGCAAAACAAAGTCGCCCTGAGCCTGGGCCGTGGCATCGAGCAATCCGATCAGGATCAAATCGCCAATGTCGCGGTCATCGGTAGTGCCGTGGCGGAGCAACTGTATCCGGGCATGAACCCTGTTGGCCGCAACATTGTGTTGCAAGCGTTCAACCGCAACTTCCCGATGCAGATCGTCGGCATCATTGAACCGAAGACGGTGTCGGGCAACAGTGGCGACAGCGGTTCCGACTTCAACAAGGTGGTGTTCATTCCGTTCGAGTTCGACCGCATCCGCATCGGCAAGGAGATCATCACCATCACGCGGAACAGCGAGTTGATCGAGAAGATCGAGATCAGCCAGATCACGCTTTCGATCGTGTCGCTCGAAGAAGTACCCCGCTCCGCTGCCGCTATCAAGAGCATGATCGAGCAGTTTCATCCGAGCAAGGATGTGCAGATTCTGGTGCCGCTTGATCTGCTTCGCAAAGCCGAAGAGACCCAGCGATTGTTTACACTGATCCTCGCTGCGATTGCCAGCATCAGCCTCATTGTCGGTGGCATTGGCATCATGAACATCATGCTGGCCACGGTCACGGAACGCACCCGCGAGATTGGCATTCGCCGGGCTCTGGGGGCCAAACAGCGGGACATCGCGTTGCAGTTTCTGGTAGAAACCATGGTGCTGTCGTGTGGCGGCGGGGTCATCGGCTTAGTGCTGGGCATTGGCGGGGCATATGCTTTGCAGTGGACGAGCATCCCCACTAAGGTGGAATTGTGGAGCGTGTTCGTTGCGTTGAGTGTGTCGATCTTCGTCGGCCTCATCAGTGGCTTGTACCCGGCTCGCCGGGCTGCGAGACTGGACCCGATTGAAGCGTTACGTCACTCGTGACGCCCTGACCCTGTCCCGGCTCTGCAAGAGGGTGGTTGCGCAGCAACCGGGTGAGGGCTACTTTGACTTTCGTTTTCCATGGAGAATTGTTCAATGCGAACTGTCGCCCTTATTGGTGTGCTTCTGCTGGGCTTTACGGCCTGTGCTCAAAAAGACGCTGTTGCAGAAAAAGAACTTTCGGGGCTGCTACAAGCCGTCAAGGACAAGCCCGATGATGCCCGTGCTCACGCCGATTTAGCTGGTTATTACGTCGAACAGAAGGACTACCTCAAGGCTACAGAGGCGTTCTGCAAAGCTGTCGAACTCGAACCGAAGAACATGATGCTTCGTGATCGTCGCGGCGATCTGTACCTCTGGGCGGGCGAGTTCAAGAAAGCCGTGGCCGACTACGATGCGTTCCTTGCGGAGAACGCCAAGTTCGAGCCGGAACATTGGCGACGAGGTATTGCGTATTACTACACCGGCCAGTTCAAGGAAGGCGTTGCCCAGTTCGAGACGCATAAAACCGTGAACCCACAAGACGTGGAGAATGCCGCCTGGCACTACTTGTGCAACTCCAAGATCGTGGGTACTAAGAAAGCTGCCGAGGCACTGATTGATGTGACCCTTGATCGCCGCGTGCCGATGGCCGAGATTCAGAAGTTGTACGCTGGCAAGCTGAAGCCGGAAGACGTTCTCGCGGCCGCAGAGAAGACCGACGCAAAGAAACGGGAAGGCACCAGCGCCCGCTTCTACGCCCACCTGTATGTGGCCCTGTGGTATGACGCCGAGGGCGATGCAAAAAAGGTGAAGGAACATCTGACGATAGCCGTGAAGAACGAGATCAGCGACTATATGTGGAAGGTGGGGCGTGCTCATCTCACGTTGTTGGAAAAGAAGAAGTGACAATGACCGACAGCCCGGAAGAAGCCGCGTTGATAGCAGCGGTTTGCGCTCAACCAGCAGATGACTTACCCCGATTGATCTACGCCGACTGGCTGGAGGAAGCCGGATTCGCCGAACGCGCCGAGCAGATTCGTTTGCAGCTGGCCCTGGCTGAAGCCAAGCCTTGGGATGCCATCTCGATCCAACACCTGCGGCTTGACCTCGGCAGTTACCGCCGGGGCTTCCCGTGGCGGATGACCGTGTACGACATCCCCACGCTCATCCGCACACTGAAAAGCAACGCCGTGCTCATCGGGGCGATCGACGTCGGCACATGTCCGATGAACCACTGGGAAGACTTGGTAGCGTTGCCAGAGTTTCAGCAGATTGAAGAGATTCGTTTCACTGGGCTGACCATGCCCATCGAGCCATTGCGAGTGTTACGTGATGCCCCGAACGCTACTGGTCTAACAACACTCATCTTCGACCGCACCAACAGCCCGGCTTTCCCGGAGATGATCCGCGAGTTGTATCTGCACCCACTTGGGCCAAGGCTGAAGAGCTTGCAGATGCGCTTCGGACAATCCGGCAACGAAGAAGACCTGTTTGAAGCGATGACGGAACACGGCCAACCGATTGCGCTGGAGGACTTCCGCTACGCAGGGCCGTTGTCGTTGCACCGCATGAACCAACGCGACGGGTTCCTGAAAGTGGTGCGACAAGTGAAGCGATTGGAGTTGGTAAACGCCGATCTGTCTGGATCGGGGCTTGAGTTGATCCTCTCGGATAGGAAGCAACGGTTGCAGTATTTGAACTTGAGCCGGGCAACAGTGAGCCCATCGGACGCCCTATGCATCTTCCAACAAACCGAAGCGAGTGGTATCCAATGGCTTGATCTAAGAAATACGGTCGGTCTGGAACCAATCTCGCCGCATCCAGTTAGGCTACAACTATCAGTATTGAATCCACAAGTTTTGAGACTGACTAGCAAGTATGTGTGGTTGCGATTCCTCGAACGGAAGCAGCTTGAAGTGAAGTGGCTCGACATGTCTGAATGTAAAGAAATATCCGTGTATGCAGTTGTCGAGATTTCAGAATGTTGTGATTCGTTTCTTCGAATTACGATGTCTCAAGATGTCTTTAATGTTTACTCAGAAGATTATTGCCAAGAATTGATGTCGACTACTTTCGGCAACAGACTGGAACTCATTAAGCGATCCGAGAATGGTCTCAAATAGGCAATTTAAATGTGTTGCATAGTATTCGTTCATCTGAATCCGGAGCTACGTATGGCAGTGGTGATCAAACTCGGCGGCAGCGCCATGGAAAACCCTGCAGCGACGACTGCTGTATTGCAGGCCGTGGCCGAGCAACAGCGCCGGGGCACTCGGCTGATCCTCGTCCACGGTGGAGGCAAACCGATTGACCGTGCAATGGCCGAAGCGGGGCTGCAAGCCGTGAAGGTGCAAGGCCGACGTTACACCGATGCCGCAACGCTGGAGATCGTGGTACGGGTGCTCAAGCAGATCAACGCGGAGTTAGCCACGCAGTTGAATGCTCTCGGCGGACATGGTGTTGCACTCGATGCACAAAATCAACATGCCCTATGTGGCGAACGATTGCTCCTGCCGGGCCTCGATCTGCAACCGATTGACCTTGGCTTCGTGGGCAAGGTGAGCAGCGTGGATACAGCTCTGCTGAACGATACATCGACCGTGCCCATCATAGCTTCCATCGCCGTCGGGTCGGAAGGGATGCTGAACATCAACGCCGACAGTGCCGCCAGTGCCGTGGCCGGTGCGACGCAAGCTGAGAGTTGTTTGTTCCTGACCGACACACCCGGCGTGCTGCGGAACCGTACTGATCCAGCATCGTTGGTTGCACAATTGAGCGAAGCCGAGTGCCGGGAGTGGATCGCTACGGGCCTCATCGACGGTGGCATGATCCCGAAAGTGGAGGCTTGCTTGGAGGCACTGGAAGCCGGGGCCGGTTGTGCGGTCATCCTGGATGGGCGTGACCCGCAAAGCCTGTCCAAGTGGTTTGCCGGTACACCCACCGGCACACGGATCGTCCGGTAAGTTGGCCTTTCGCTCTTCCCTTTGGGAACCCGACTGCTATAGTTTTGGAACTGACGCGGCGTGGAGCAGCCCGGTTAGCTCGCCAGGCTCATAACCTGGAGGTCACAAGTTCAAATCTTGTCGCCGCAACTTGCTGAGTGAGTTTTTCAGAAAACGGCCCGCTGATGACGAAAGTTGTCGGCGGGCTTTTTTGTGAGCGTTTCCAGGTGCTTCACAGGATTGCCGACCCCACTCGGCGTCGGGTGAGTTCACTCCGTCCCCACCCTTGCGTTCCCCCATGGTTGAGCGTCAATCGGGCCGTGAGTGGTCTGGTGCGGGCTACCTCCAACAATCTTTTTCAAGAAATTGTTTTGCAGAACTGAGCACTCTCACATTACTCTCATGACTCACCTAGCCCTCACCAGTCTGGTATCGGTTGGGTATCTGAGCGCTAACCACTTCCTCCCCAGCGCTGAGGTCACTATGAGCAAATTCGTCCTCTCCCGCGCGCGACCTTCGCGCCACATCAGGATCGGCTTCACGCTGATCGAGCTTCTGGTGGTGATCGCCATTATCGCGATCCTCATCGGTCTGCTCCTCCCCGCCGTACAAAAAGTCCGCGAAGCTGCAGCCCGCATGAGCTGCACGAACAACCTGAAGCAGATGGGGTTGGCGTCGCACAACCACCACGACACTCTGGGGGCGTTCCCGTCGGGTGTCTGGGCACCGGCCCATGCTTACGTCGGGAATGACCCGCGATCAAACTGGCGGTGGCGGGATCCGAACAATTCCTGCTGCCCGTGGGGCGCCTTCAGTTGGGCAGCCCGCATCCTCCCGTACATCGAAGGCGACAACCTGTACCGGAGCATCAACTTCGACGTGCCAGCGTACGCCCCAGCGGTGCCCGAGGACACCGGCTGGGGTACCCCGGGTGGCGACCGCGGGCCGGGCCAACCGATCGTGCCGAACCTGCCCGGCATCCCAGCCGCTCTGATCGGCCAGCCGAACCCCAATATCCTCGCCGCCAACAGCATGCCGAAGTCGTTTCGCTGCCCATCGGCACTCCGCGGGCGGCGGGGACCGGAGAACACCAATAAAGACTACGCAATGATCTACGACTCCGGCCGGCCCAACTTCTCTGAGACCTGCTGCCCCGAGCGGAGCAACGCGTCAGCGTACAACGGGATGGGGTGGATCAACAGCGGCGTCCGCATCGCCGATGTGATCGACGGCACCAGCAGCACCATGCACTTCACGGAGAAGTCGAACTATGCGAACCAGAGCTGGTGCTTTGACGGCAGCGGGTGCAACCAGTTTTTCTGGGTGCACCACCAGTCGCAGGGGTTGGTGACTGGCTCGCAGCCGCCGAACTGGTCGGTGAAAGGGAACAGCCGGGCAGCCACCGGCCACCACACGGGTGGGGTGATGGTGTCGTTCGTGGACGGGCACGTGCAGTTCGTCCCGAACAGCATCAACATGGCCACGTGGATGGCGATGGGTACGCGTAACGGTGGTGAGGTCGTCAGCCAGCCGTGAAGTTGAGCGGCGTTTCGCCACTCCTGCTCCCGCACCCACCTTAGCCGCGAGGTCGTACATGCCATGCACTTTCACCACCGGACTTCGCTCGTCCGTCGTGGCTTCTGCCTTCGCTCTCGCCGCCAGCTTCTTGCTGACCGGCTGCGGGGGCGGCAACGTCGTCGCCGTCTCCGGCGTGCTCACCTACAAGGGTAAGCCGGTCACAAACGCGATCATCCATTTCGTGCCGGACAGCGGCCGGCCGAGCATGGGGGAAACGGATCCGAACGGCCGGTTCGCCCTCACCTACGACCCTCAGACGAACGGGGCGCAGCTCGGCAAGCACCGGGTGTTCGTGATGCACAACACCGCCGCCGACGCCAATCTTCCGGGGGCCGTTCCCGGCATGGCTCCCAAACTGTCATCTGACTCGGCGGAATTGTTCAGTAAGTATGGCGGTGACAAGTCGACCATTACCGTGACCATTGACAAAGCGGTGAGCGCTTTGAAACTCGATTGGGACTGACCACGGGCCGTTTGGCGGGCACCAACTCACCTTCCCGGTTCGTGTGCTGCTAGCACTCCCCTGCGGGCTGCTTCTAGTGGAAGCTCATGAAGTGCTTTTAGCGACGTGTGGAAAAGTGCCCTCGTCCTCGCAAGCGTAGAGCTTGAGGCCGCCGATCCAGACAAGCATTAGTCGAGAGACAGTGACACCGAGCCGTTCAGCCACTTCGAAGAGTCTGAACATCGCATTCATCTTTACCGCCCGCAGTTGTAGTGTCATTTGGGATTTCGCCACGGAACCGATCTCACGGACGTTGTGGGATCGTCGAACACGCTGTTCGCCTTTTCCGTTACGACGACCAGTTCTAATAGATGACGTAGGCAGATGCTGATACTGACTGCCTGTTGCCCAAGGACAACAATGGTTGGCCATTTGGCGAGGTGATTCGATTCACGTCGTTTGCAGGTGAATGCCGGGCTATTCACCGCCCAACTCCGTGGGTCATGAGGAAAGACCTAAAGAGATTCGCCAGCGGTACGCGTGGCCCACTGCCAGCCGCGAATGTCAGGTTGATCAATGCCGTGCTCGGTGATGTACCGCTCATGCTCGAGTAGCCGCTTCTCAATGGTGATTACGACATCCGCTGCACTAACGGCCAAGCCCGGCACCCGAGCGATGACATCCAATGTCAGGTGAAAGCGGTCGATGCGATTCCGAACACACATGTCAAATGGCGTCGTTGTCGTTCCTTCTTCGACGTAACCTCGAACGTGCAGGTTCTGGTGATTTGTCCGGCGATAAGTCAGGCGGTGGATGAGCCAAGGGTAACCGTGGAACACGAAGATGACCGGCTTATCACGCGTGAACAGTGCGTCAAAATCGGCGTCCGGAAGGCCGTGCGGGTGCTGGCTGGGTGGTTGGATTTTCATGAGGTCAACAACATTGACGAGGCGCACTTTCAGGCTCGGTAGGTATTCCCTCAACAGCATGACTGCGGCGAGTGCTTCCAGCGTCGGCACATCGCCACAACAACCGAGGATAACGTCGGGTTCGGCCCCGCGGTCATTCGAGGCCCACGACCAAACGCCGATCCCCGCAGCACAGTGGGCGATGGCCTCATCCATCGTCAGCCATTGTGGCGCCGATTGCTTACCGGAGACAATGACGTTCACATAGTTCCGACTCCGCAAACAATGGTCGGTGACGCTGAGCAGAGTGTTCGCATCCGGCGGCAGGTAGATGCGCACGACCTCTGCCTTCTTGTTCATCACATGGTCGATGAAGCCGGGGTCTTGGTGGGAGAACCCGTTATGGTCCTGCCGCCAGACATGCGAACTGAGAAGATAGTTGAGGCTGGCGATCGGTTTTCGCCACGATACTTCACTGCACACTTTCAACCACTTGGCATGCTGGTTCACCATCGAATCGACAATGTGCACGAACGCTTCGTAACAAGAGAAGAAGCCGTGCCGGCCAGTGAGCAAGTACCCTTCGAGCCAACCCTGGCATTGGTGTTCGCTGAGTATCTCCATCGCGCGGCCATCTGGCGATTCCTGGGTTCCGTCCGTTGGGTCGAGCTGCCCGACAAAGCACCGATCGGTCGCTTCGAGAACGTCTTGCCAGCGGTTCGATGCGAGTTCGTCTGGGCTGAAGACGCGGAAGTTTTTGGCGTCCGTGTTGGCCAGCATCACGTCTCGGAGGTACTTCCCTTGTACCCGCGTCGATTCCGCCTCCACCGCTCCCGGTGTTGGGATAGCCACAGCGTAGTGGCGATAGTCCGGGAGGTGTAGGTCACGGAGGAGCTGGCCGCCGTTGGCGTGCAGGTTCGCCCCCATCCGCTTGTCACCCGACGGAGCTAGTGCTGCCAATTCCGGGCGGAGCCGACCCGCAGCGTCGAAGAGTTCCTCGGGCCGGTAGCTCTTCATCCACGTTTCGAGAATGCGGACGTGATCATCCGAATCCAAGTTGCCCATTGGCACCTGATGACTGCGCCAGGACCCTTCCTCACGCTTACCATCGATCTCTTTCGGACATGTCCAACCCTTTGGAGTACGCAGCACGATCATTGGCCATGTGGGACGAGCTTGGCATCCATGGGTGCGTGCGTCGGTCTGAATTTGGCGAATCTCCGCGACCACCAGATCCAGCGTCCGAGCTAACTCTTGGTGAATGACCTTTGGATCGTCCCCCTCGACGAATTGCGGAGTGTGGCCGTACCCCTCTAGCAGCTTGCGTAGTTCGTCCTTCGGGATGCGCGACAGCACGGTCGGGTTGGCAATCTTGAAGCCGTTCAAGTGCAAGATAGGCAGCACTGCTCCGTCCCTTGCCGGGTTCAGGAACTTGTTGGAGTGCCATGATGCTGCGAGTGGGCCTGTCTCCGCTTCGCCATCGCCAATCACACAAGCGACCAGCAGATCCGGGTTATCGAACGCTGCACCATAGGCATGCGAAAGTGCATACCCAAGCTCACCACCCTCGTGGATCGACCCCGGCAGTTCGGCGGTGCAGTGGCTACCGATGCCGCCGGGGAAGCTGAACTGCTTGAAGAGCCGCTGCATCCCAGATTCGTCTTGTGTGATTGTCGGGTAGACCTCGCTGTACGTCCCTTCGAGATAAACGTTCGCGACGATGCCCGGCCCACCGTGCCCCGGCCCGGTGATGGAAAGCACGTTCAATCCCTGTTCACGAATCACGCGGTTCAGGTGGACATAAATTAAGTTCAGTCCTGGCGTGGTGCCCCAGTGGCCGAGGAGTCGCTTTTTAATGTGCTCACGCTTGAGAGGTTCCTTCAGCAGCGGATTATCCAGCAGGTAGATCTGCCCAATCGAGAGGTAGTTCGCTGCTCGCCAGTAGGCGTCCATCTTTGCGAGGAGTTCGTCCGATGGAACGCGGGCAGAGAGTCCGGTGGTGGGCGCGAGTGTTCCTGGAAGTCGTTGCGGTTGATCCGTTGTCAGGCGGCGAACTGTCTTGGCGATCATCACCTCTTCGTCGGTCGGAATGACTCGGATGGATACTGTGCTGGAGGCGGCGGAAATGACCGGTGCATTCGCTGCATTGGCCACCGAGTCGAGTCGAATGCCGAGGAAGCCAAGAGACTGGCAGATACGAGCGCGCGTTTCCGGCGAGTTCTCGCCTATACCGCCCGCGAACACGAGATGTTGCACGCCAGCCATCGCGGCACTCATCGCGGCGATGCCTTTTCGGATGGAATAGCAATAAGACTCCACGGCTTCATCCGCCGCGACGTTGGTCTCGCAACGTGAGACGAGGTCGTCAATGTGCGAGGTCATGCCGGAAACCCCCAGCAACCCGCTTTCCTGATTCACGAGATGATCGAGTTGTTCGTTGTTCAATTTTCCGTTCGGCTCAGGTAAACCAGCACACCCGGATCGAGGTCGCCGGAACGGGTACCCATCATCACGCCTCCGGTCGGCGTGAAGCCCATCGTCGTATCCAGACAAGATCCGTCTTCGACGGCGGCTAAGCTCGACCCCGAGCCGAGGTGGGCGAGGATCACCTTGCCACGCACGGCTTCTGCACCGGCGAGGCGCTCCAACTCTTCCATCAAATACGAAAAAGAAAGCCCGTGGAAGCCGTACCGACGCACGCCTGTGTCGAAGTAACGTCGAGGTATCGGTAGTTGCGACGCGACCCGGCGGAGGCCTTTATGGAAGGTCGTGTCAAAGCAGACGAACTGGGGTACGCCCGGCAATCTCCGAGCAAACGCCTCAATCAGTTTGATTTCGCTCGGCATGTGATTCGGTGCAAACGGAATGGCCTTCCGCAGATCGGCCAGCAGTTTCAGCGTGACCACTTGCGGGCTGTTATGATCCGGGCCGCCGTGGACAACGCGGTGACCGATCGCACCGACCTGACCGAGGAAGCCGGATGTCTCGAGCCGATCGAACAGCTTGTCGATCGCGCCATCCAAATCCGCCAGCCCCATGCGATCAATCGTCCCTGATGTCGTTCGCGTCGGCGGGTCACCAGGCTGAAAACATGCGAATTTGATGCTCGACGAACCACCGTTCACCGCGAGGATCCGGTTTCCCGGCTGCGTTACCGACGACATCAGTGCCGTGAACTTCGGATCGGATGTTGGGGTCATTTGTCGACTTATGAAAGAGGAACGGAGAGCACATCGTGTGTACTTCTGGATTCGTCGTGGGAACGGTCTTGGTAGTCCGTCAGTGTTCGTGGTGCGATCGATGCCCGAAGTGCATTCAACACCGCAAGCACGTCGATGATCTCTTGCATCACTGCACCAGCCACCGGCGGCAAGTAACCCGTTGCGGCAATGAACATGCCGATGATGCTCAAGGCCATACCACCAATCGCACTCTCTAAAGCGATTCTTCGCATCCGCTTGCCGATGTGCATCAGTTCGTCAACCCGTTCCAGTGAACTTTCCAAGATGACCACACCCGCCGCTTCTGCGGTCACGTCGCTGCCTTGTCCGAAGGCAATCCCCACCGTAGCTGCCGTCAGTGCCGGTGCATCGTTGATCCCATCACCCATGAAGATCGTGTTGGAGCGGTTTGTCTCTTCACGAACCAGAGCCAGTTTCTGTTCCGGGCTTTGGCTTGCGAACACTTCGGTGATACCCACCTGTTCAGCCAGATATTTCACTTCGGTTTCGCGATCACCGGACACGAGCAGAACACGTTCAAAACCATGACGCGGTTTCAGGTGCTCCACAAACGATCGACCCTCCGCTCGTGGCTCATCTCGAAATCGAAACGTTGCCGCATAGCGACCGTCGATGAGCACAACGCATTCCAACCCGCCTGCCAAGGCAGGCAGAGCGTCTGCAAGGGCTGGCTGTTGGGCTAAGAGTTTTTTCCGGCTCGTCACTTGGACGTTATGCCCGCCGATGCTTCCCTGCAAACCTTCGCCGGGCCGCTCGCTCACATGTTCCGCTTCGAGCATCGAGAGTTTCGCTTCCATGGCCGCGTCAATCATCGCGGTGGCTAGCGGGTGGCGCGAGTAACGTTCGAGGCTGGCTACTGCGGCAAGGGTCTCATCCTTGGTAAAACCAGCGGCCGGGAACACCTCGGTCAACTTCGGTTGCCCGTAGGTCAGTGTGCCCGTCTTATCGAAGATGGCAATGCGACAGGTGTCGATCTTCTCCAGTACAGCAGGATCCTTAATGATGATTCCTCGGCGTGCGGCCAGAGAAACCGAGCCGATGATCGACACTGGAATGGCAATCAACAGCGGGCAAGGGGTGGCGACAACCAGCACGCCAAGAAACCTTGAAGCCTCCCCACTCACGGCCCAGGCCACGATGGCAATCACGACAGCCAGCGGTGTGTAGACAGCCCCGAGTTGATCCCCCAGCCGTCGCAGTTGCGGACGCTGTTGTTCCGAGTCACGCATCACTTGCATAATCTTGGCGTACCGCGAATCGACGGCGGTTTTCTCCGCACGAATCGTCAGCGCTCCGTCGCCGTTAATCGCCCCGGAGAGTACCGCCGACCCTGTGGCCTTGGGCAGCAGAAACGGTTCGCCTGTCAGGTATGATTCGTTCATGGTGCTGCGACCATCGAGCACAACACCATCAACGGGGCACGTCTCATGCGGGAACACCACGACAGAGTCCCCGACTGCAACTCCAGCGAGAGGAATGTCGGCGATACCCGCCTCCGTCTTGCGGTGTGCGAGTGAGGGCAATCGCTTGGCGAGTGCCTCGAGTGCGAAGGACGCCCGGCGGACCGCATACGCTTCTAGTGCTTGACCGCCTGACAGCATGAGCACAACCAATGTGCCCGCGAGGTATTCCCCGAGGATCACCGAGGTCACAATCGAGATGCCAGCAAGCAGGTCGGCACTAAACTCCCCACGTGAGAGATGGACGCCCAAACCCCACAGCAACGGAATTCCAGCTGCCAGTCCCACGAAGAGTGGGATCGAGTGCAACGGAACCCCGAACGCGGTACCCGCTATTGCACTACCGAATCGCATCAGGAGGTGGACTCCGATGACCAGCAGTGCGATCATGGCGATGATCACTTCTCTTGTGAAGAAGGCACCAATGAATTTCGATATTGATGGCTTCATTTCACACGCCGAGTTGAGTTGCCCAGGAGCTTAACGAATTCTCTTCTTGTTGTAGTCGGTTTAGAACTCACGGGCGAACAAGAGCGCAGAAGCAGGTTCGTGAACATGGGGATTCCACTCCAGGGTTTTAAGGCGGTGGTTGAGAAAGCCCGAACGGTTTGCTCCGTCACTTGTGTATCCAAACTTTCAGTGTGTGTATTTCATCGCGTCATCATCGCGAAACTGGGTTCTGATTGTCCCTGAAGTGAAAATCTGGGAGGCCGGCAATTCGCCCGTGCCGTTCCTTTACTGGATCGCTTCGGCGCGCCTCAACTTGCGTTTCTTGAATGCATTGGTGCCGCCCAGTTGTTTGACGTACTCCTTCACGATGGCCAGACCCAACACGTGGTGGCCGTGAGTCGTGGTGACAATAAAAGAACCTCGCTTAAGGTCTCTAGCGCGGTTAAGTTCACTGAACTTCGGCTGTAGGGCTAGCCATGTCGTGGTATTCAAGCACCTGCAACAACGGAAGTCGTCACACAGCTTTTAAGCCAAGCACCTTGGCGTACACGTTGAGTGATTCGCGGAGACTCGGCGGTTGTGCGGGGCCTGCGTTGTGATGCAAGATTAGAAAAGTCATATCGTCCGCGATGGGCCGACCACCGCGATAGGCATCGAGTGCGGCGACAAGGGCCTTCGGGATTGTGCTTGGGTTCAACGCGTTCAGTTTTCTCATCATCTCAAGCAACCCTGCTTCGCCAAGCTGCTGCCCATGTGAGTCTTCGGCCTCCGTAAGGGCATCCGTGTAGAGGAGAACAAGATCGCCGCGACCTAATGGCAATTCGATTTGCGTATACCCGGTTTCATCAAGGATGCCCAGCGGCAGATCGGCCAGCCCGCCTGTATCAGCACCGTCGTAGCTGAGGAACGCCCACTCACCCGTGGCTGCTTGCAGGTAAAGCGGCCTCGGGTGCCCCGCATTGCAAATCGTGAGTGTGTCGCCCTTCGTCAGATAAGTGGCGACGACGGCCGTAGCGAACCGATTCTGTTTCGACAGTTCTGCAAACTCACGGTTCAACGCTTGGACCAACCGTGTCTGATCCTGGCGATTGATGTTATTCCGCATCAACGTCCGAAGTGACTTCCCCAAGTCGGCCACCAAGTCGCCATGGCCAGACACGTCGGCCAGGATGAATCGCGTTATCTTTCCGCCACCGCAAAGTGATACGTAATGGACATCGCCTCCACTTGCGGCGTTTTCATACGGACGACTGTAAACCCAGAGGTCCAACCCCGGCGTTGTCACTGCGCGGCTCGTGGCTTGGTTACCGCCCCAAATTTCCATGCAAACGAGGGAATGCCCGAGATCGGGTTCAATGTCGGGCATAGCTGTTACCCGTGTGCATCGGCTGTTGTCTTAGGCGAAAACCATTTCGCTCTCACTACTATTTATCGGCCTGCCGAGTGACGATCGGCACATAGCCGATTTCCAACCCCTTCGGCGGGGTGACGAGTACCGCAGGATCAAGATCGGCGAGTTTGCCGACGGTTGGTGCGGGAAGGAACTCACGTTCTTTTGTCCACTTTTTGTGGATCATCTCAACACGCTTCTGAAGAGCTTCACGTTCGTCGGCTGTCATGTCGGCGTTCAGCAGAGCAGGCTGATCTGCAAAGCGGTACCAAGAATACGTCACTTCGCTACCGTCACCAAGTGTGATCTTGAATGGCCCGGCGGCAGCCCCTGGCTTCTTCCAAGGACTCTCCGCCGCATCTGGTGTGGTGTATGGCTTGTTCGCAGCACGCGGTGCCCGTGGAAACGTCACGTTGGCCAAACCAGTCTCCTCGGGGACATCCTTGGCACGAACGACGACCCACGTTTCCTTCTCCTTGCTGTCCTTTTCAAGGCGATAGTATTCCGGCAATGTGATGAGCGAGTCTGCTTTTGTCACAAGGTCTTTCGTCCAGCGGTAACCGTAGGTGTTGTCATCGAGCGCTACCGGGTTTGCGAACGAATTCCAAGCCAGCCCCACCTTCTTTTCCTTGGTGTTCGGCGGATAGATTTGCCAAGTAGCCCCGCCTTTGCTGTCGAATTTGTGGACGCTCGCAGCCTTCGGGTCGATCAATCCAGATGCCTCTTTGCCACCATCGAACCACGTTTTCACATCATCCCAGAGTGCGGCTTTGCTGTACGCGGTGATGCGGTGAACCAAGGGTGCGTCACCATCCGGTTTGCCGGGGAACATGGTCGGGGCAACGCGAGCGTAACTGACGCCCTTGGCATCCTTGGCGATGTACGCCGGGATGTGTTGCGTTTCCATCTGGCAGGCTTTGTTCGGCTCGGATGGTTTCGTGTCGAGGAAGATCCCAGCGAACTCCGGCTTCTCCACGGTTGGCCGGGACCAGAAGTACGGCGTGAAGAAGGTGACCGGCCCTTTGAAGTTGCCCGTGTTGAGGAACAACGTCCACGACTGATCGCCCGTGGATACGTCCTTCCCCGCAGTCGTCTTCTTGGCTGCGGTCAATGGTAGTGGAAGATAGCCGTAACCGAAGAGTTCCCCGTTCGTGCCTTGTTTCAAGTTCAAGCCATCCGGTGGCCACAGCACCCACGGGCTGAGTTGTGCGATGGCATACTTCCCGTTTGGCTTCTTCCAGTCGCGGCCCTTGCCAGCGCCGGGGCCGTTCGCCCATTCACTGAACTCGAGCGCAACCCCACCCATGATGAACTTGGGCGTTTCCGTGGCGTATTGCGTGTCACGCCACCATCCTAGTCCACCTTCGATGTCGGAGTATTGGCCCTTCGGTTTCTGTCCTTCGTGCTGGGCGAACATCCATGTGCCGAACAAACCACTTTGGAAATCCTGCCCTGGGTAGTTCTTCAAAAGTGGCCAAGCCGCCACGTACATCGAGAAGCCAGCGTTGTACGTTTTGGGCACTCTCTCATGCGGCACAAGTAGGTAGCCCGCCATCTCCGCCTTCTTTGGCATCGGGTCGGCCGCGCGAACGGGAAGCGGGGCAACAAGCAGATAGAACGGCAAGATTGCCGCGAACCATTGAGAGCAGCGAGTGTTCCGCATTTGAAGATCTCCAGAAGGGTGAACGTAACTTATTTTGAAGAAGTTGCTTTAACCACGGCTTCTTGCCGGACCACGATGGGCACGTAACCCACTTCAAGCCCTTTTGGCGGGGTGACCAAAAGAGCGGGGTCGAACGAGACTAACTTGCCTCGCCCAGGTGCAGCCATGTAATCACGGTCTATGGGCCAGGTTGCGTGGACTTTTTCCACAAACTCTTGCAGCTTCTTTTTCTTGTCCTCGGTCCAGTCGTACTGCCGAAACGACGGTTGATCGACGAAGCGATACCAACGGTAGGTCACCTTTGAACCGTCAACAAGAATGGCAATGAAGTCATCAGTCTTGGCACCCGGCTTGATCCACGCTGGTGATTTCGGCGAAGTGTAAGGCTCCCCCGCCTTGGCGAGTGGGAACTCTTGTTTGAGTAGATCGGTCTCTGCAGGCAGTTCACTTTGTGCGATGGTGACCCGGGCCTTACCGTCGTGTTTGAAATACTGCGGAAAGAGTCCGGCCTTTTGATCAAGGTCAGCCCATTGCAAGCCCCAGACATTCCCTTCAAAGACTTTCGTGTTGAACAGTTTGTCGACCCCGACGATGGTGTTGCCACCTTGGTCGAACTTCGTGGTCTTCGTCGTCAGCTTCGGCTTGAACGTACCCTTCTCGTTAAACTGGCCCGAACACTTTTCACCGCCATCACGCCAAGCTTTAAAGTCGTCGTACAGCGCTGCCTTTGAGTAGTAGGTCACATCCTGTACCAAATCCGCACGGCCCTTTTTGTCGACTGGGAACTGCATCTTCGGCAGCTTCGAGTAGGTGATGCCCTTGGCATCCTCGGCAGTAAATCGTGGCACCGTGTTGATCTCCATTGCCCCACCGCCCATCAGGCCAGGTCGAGAATCCAAACCGCGTCCATCAAGGAATGGGTATTTAAAGATCTTGCCGATCTTGCTCCACGTCTCCGGGATGTAATAAGCAATCGGCCCCTTGTAGTTGGCGGCGTTGAGGAAGCAAGTCCAACTCTGATCCCCCGTCGGCGGTTCGCCCGCAGTTCCATCTGTGAACGGTAACGCCATCCATGTGTAGCCGAGAAACTCTCCATTCGGTTTGCCTTGAAACGGCAACGCGTCAGGCGGTATCAACAAGCGGTTGCTGAGTTGCGCGATGCCAAGCCGATCATCTGGCAGAGCTTCGTTGCTATAGAAGAACGACCAGCCGGGCGAACCAACTTCGTAGTCGTAGCACTGCGGCGTGGCGTTCATACTGAACTTCGGCGGGCCGTAGCGGAAGTGGTTGCCCGCCCAGTAGCCAAGTCCACCTTCGACTGTTTGGAAGACGGTGTCCCATGTCGGGCCACGTTCTTTCCACTTGCGTGCCAAGGTACCTTCGGGTGCTAGCGGTTTCATTTTGTTGTCTGAGTTGTCGGGCTGAATCCAACAACTGGGCAAGCCGATTTGAAAATTCTCGAGTGGCTCCGAAACGAGCGGCCATACAGCAGCGTAAAAGCCCATGCCAGCAGTGTACCCACCATTTTTTGGCAGTTTTTCGTGTTCAAAACCGATGTAGCCATGCAACCCCTCGCTGTGCAAGGTGACTTGGCCAAGGCCTTTGGGCTTTGCCTTCTCCTGCCCTTGAACCGCTGTACAGAGCAGCGAGAAATGGAATACGACCAGAACTGCGAGTGTCGATCTCATATGGGTTCTCGGTGATGCCAATCAGTGTTCGTGGTCATTCGTTCGGTTCTCACTTCACGCTCAACTTCTTCATCGCGTTGCCCATGGCCTCGCCGATGAGGTAATACGTCTCGGCGTTGTTGTTCCAGTGATAATTCGCGTTGAGCGGTGAGACATCCTTCTCGCGCCAGAACTCGCGTGTACCGACGAACGCCACGTTCCCTTTGAATTCTTTATTCTCGACTACCGCCGCCTGTGCCTTCATGAGCGAGAGTGCACGCGGGTGCTTCTCCTCCTTGCCGCCCATGCCGGTCTCGGCAATCACGAACGGCAGGTCTTTCACCCCTAAATCCTTGCGGATGTCGCGGATGAAGTTGGCGAGGTTCTTTTCGTACTCGTCGTTGTACTCTTGGTTCACGCGGTCGTTCCACCCCTGGTGCCAACCGAACCCGGCCAACTCGTATCCACGTTCGCCGAAGTCAGGAAACTCATTCTTCAAGTCTTTCAGCACGGCTTTCGTTCGATCTACGACCTCCTTGTAATACTGCCCGACCTCGCCGCCTGAACTCGGTGGACGGAAGTCCTTCGCGAGGCTCTTCCCGCCCCAAGCGAGTTTGATGAGGAGTACGGGTTCTTCGTAAGCATCACCGACGACCGTGCCAAAACCGAGTTCAGGCCCGATGAGGTGCTCCTGCGCTCCGTACCCGGGCGTGAGCTTGCCTTTTCGATCGAAGTAGTGAACCCAAACGTCGTCGCGCACCGCCCACTGCGCAGACTTCTTGCCGAGCAGGTGCTTGTACTTGTCCGCCGTGGCCTTGTCCGTGGTGAGATACTCCAGGCTCCCTTGCCCCCCGCTCCGCTTGGAGTCGGCCTTGATGAGTCCGAACCCTTCCATGTTCGATTGGCCAGCGAGTAAGAACACTTTCACAGGCTTCGTCGAATTTGCGGGTTTGACGGGATCTGCTTTCTTTTCACCAATGCCAAGCAAGGCTTCGGCGAACGCCTTACCGATGGGGGCCATGATCTTCGCGGCACCGAGATAGTGGTAGCCGCCGTTCGAGACACCCGTCTTGAGCCGTTTCGACTCTTCCGGCGTAAAGGCGTCGGCGACGGCTTTGTCGCGGGCCTCTTCTTTCGCCTCGCGGGTCAACTTCGGATCCTTCTTAAACTCCTGATTCAACTTGTCGTTCAGCCTGTCCATCTTCTGCTTGAAAGCGTCCAGGTCGTCGTCCCAAAACGGTGCCGTCTCGACCGCCATCACATTCCCTTTGAACTCGGGCAGT
>JBBRME010000009.1:0-43052 GCA_038230995.1 Gemmatales bacterium | reverse complement strand
ACCGCCATCGACACCGTCGTCGATCGACTCGACACCCAGTTCAAAGATCAGATGGCAACACTCCTCACGCACAACTTCGAAACCCTGCAACAAACATCACTTCACCCCGCGTAAGGCAGAGTACTCGAACTTGCAAATCCGTCGTTCCGTTTCGCTCGGTTTCGGCGCTACTACTTCCATGAAGGCATCCGCGCTACCAACAATGCTTCTCGCGCTTGGTCGATCTGAAGACTCTGCGGCGTCCGATGCGGAGTTGCTCGAACGCTTTACCATGAGCAGCGATCAGGAAGCCTTTTCGCAACTGGTGCATCGGTACGCGCGGTTGGTCTGGCGGGTGGCCCGCACACGTTGTCGCACGGACGCCACGGCGGAAGATGTGTTCCAGGCCACATTCGTGGTGCTGGCGAAACGCGCCGCATCCATCCGTTCTGCCGGGGCGTTGGCGGGTTGGCTCCATCGCACCGCCGGTGTCACTCGCCTTTAGTCCTGACGGGAAGAGGCTACTGGCCGCCTTCGGCGACCCGTACAACTCTGGGGAAGATGACAATGGACGTTGGCACACCGGCGTCATTCCCGCATCAGTAGGCATCAAGGTGTGGGAGTTGGTGCAGCAGAAGTAGACGCTTCCTCAGATGGGGACAGGCACCTTCGAAGACTGACATGAAGTTAGATCATCGTTGAGCCTGCTCGCGTAAGCGGCAGGAGTTTGAAAACCTGAACTCCTGCCGCTCACGCAGGCAGGCACAACGCAGACCAATGAAAACCTGAACTCCTGCCGCTCACGCGGGCAGGCTCAACGCAGACCAATGACAAACAACTTAAGGGCCCCTACTCCGTCGACCTCAATGATTTCGTATTCTCGGTGAGCAAATTAATGAGGTGTGTGCCACGCTCGCAGCGGTAGTATTCAAAGTCGTGGCCGTAGCACGATTTCTCCACCGGGTGAAGATAGACACCCATCCGGCCCCATTTGCTTTCTACGAGGACATCATTCTCTGCAAAAACAGTACGGACGATACCTGTATGTGAAATCTCGCCATTGGTGTTGCGATAAACAACGAGGTCACCCGCTTCTATTCTGGTGACCTGAACGTAGCTGTTCTGTTCCAAAATCGTGGTCACACTTTTCCCTGCGATGTTGTACTTACCGTTAGTAAACACCCAGCCGTGGCAGTTCGAGGTGTCGTCTGGTGGGCCACGGCGGATCAGCCAGTTGTGTTGATACTGTTGAATTGGCACTGACGATTCTTCAAGGTCTTCGAGATCAGCAAGGTTTGCGGGATCAACTGGAAGTTCGAGTTCGATGGTCTGGCCGAGATCGGTGACACCGTACATATCAGCAGGAATCGTTTTAGGCGGATTCCGAGCATCCAGCTTTGCGAGCATATCATCGGATTGGGCTAACTGAGTTTGTTCATAATGGTGGTAGACCAAGCCCCAACCAAGGCCGACGACAAGAAGCGAGAGCAATCCAAACACACGTGCTGGACGACGGACATTGAGCAACTGAATAAATTGAGCAAGGCCCAACCAAAGTTGTGAACTCGTGATTATGGTGAGGAGCACGACACCGCAGCACAACCCGATGAACCACGCTGGTGAAATGCGACCCAGCATCATGGTCAACACCCCAACAGTTACGAAACTGGACATGACTGCAACGCTAGCTCGCCAGTACCATACCCGTGGTGAGAGAAGAATTGTAGCCGATGACCACGCAAGCAACCCGGCGGCAACGGCAGATGCCTGCATCAGTTGCGTAAACAATTCAGCGTGTGTCAAGATTATGCTCCGTGGCCGGATCTCCCGGTCATTTTGATTCGACACCGAACTTATAGCGGTGGAATGATGAACCCTTGCTGAGTAGGAAATGAAAAATGGCTCATGAACTTTCGGCGCGTTGGAGTTGCAGCCTGGGCTTTCTGTTTTTCGTTCTGTTTGGTTGCAGCAAGCCGATGGAGCTGCACTTTGCTGGGTCAACGCCCGCTGTGGAGTATCACGAAGCCGAGCCAAGTCTGGAATCCGAAACTGGCAAGCTCACGGGTCTGGTGGTGTGGATTGGGCAAAAGCCCGTGGTGGAGCCAATACGCGGTTTGATCGACACGCCAAAGGGTGCCGCGTGGGGCGAGGTGGACAATCCGTTTGCGCCAACGATCCTGGATCGTAACCTGATGGCGAATGTGGTTGTTCAAGTGCTCAACCCCCCAAACAAGATCACCCAAGATTGGCCACACGCTGAGGAAGTGAGTTGTGCTTTGAGCGAGACTGGGTTGAATCTCACCACCAACCCAGGCTTCGCCAAAGTGGGTTCGGAACTTCAGCTCTCCAGTCGAATCAAGTATTCACAGATCCGTGGTCGTGGGGAAAGCTTCTTCACTCGTAGTTTTCCAAATGAAGACTCCACGCATGCGGTTCGGCTGGATCAACCGGGCCGCATTGAACTCACTCGGCCGAACGGCCAGTTCTGGCAACACGCTGAACTCTGGGTTTGCTCGCATCCGTATGTGGTAAAGACAAATAAAGATGGGCAATTCGATTTGGGCCGACTACCACCGGGCGAGTACGACATCCAGGCGTCGATCCCCAACTGGCGCATCGTGGGGCGGGATCGCGATCCGGAAACGGGACGGGTAATGCAATTACACCGCGGGCCGGACATCATCGTCGTGCAACGGGTCAAGATTGATGCAGGCAAGGAAGCCAAAGTTACGCTGAAGCTTTCCGCACCTCAGGATTGACGATCCACTCACTCGGCCAGTCTCCGGCCAGAACCTTGGCAATGCCTTGGGCAGCAAAGCGTACCATGTCTTCCCGGCTGCGGAAATCGACCCCAGCGGTATGAGCCGTGAGTAGCACATTGTCGAGCTCTTGTAGTGGATTGTTCTTCAGCGGTTCGTGTTCAAAGACATCCAACCCGGCGGCAGCAACGTGCTTAGTTTTCAACGCAACAACTAAATCCGGCTCGTTGACCACTTCGCCGCGTGAGGTGTTGATGAGGATGACACCCGGTTTCATCTGGGTGATTGTTTCTGTGCAGATGAGGTTCCGGGTTTCAGGAGTGAGTGGAACATGCAAGCTGACGTAGTCCGAATGTTTCAACACGTCTTGTAGCGGCAGTAATGGGATACCATGATTTTTAGCGAAGGCTGGGTCAACGTAGGGATCACACGCCAGTAGGTTCATACGGAAGGGGTAGGCACGCTGAGCAGTGGCCCGACCCGTGCGACCAAGGCCGATGATGCCGAGTGTTTTTTCCCGGATGGGCGACTGGGCCCTACGTGGCCACTTCCCGGCCCGCGTCTCTGCCGCTTGCATCACAAGGTTTTTAGCGAGCGCGAGGATGAGCAGCAGTGCGTGTTCGCCGACGGCTTCGTGGTTCGACCCCGGTGCATACGTCACCACCACGCCGTTATCGGTAGCCGCTTGAATATCCACACCGTCGTAGCCAACACCCGCACGACCGATGACTTTCAACCCCGCTGCGGCCCCGGCTTCCAGCACACGCCGGGTATACGGTTCGCTGCCCGCTAGGCTGGCGATACAGCCGGGCAGGTACCCAAGGAGTTCGACTTCGGTCATCTGCCGGACAGCGGATGGGTAAACCAATTCCAGCCCGGCTTCGCGTAGCACTGGTTCATAAACGTGTGGGATGTCCCGCATCGGTGCGGGGCCAAACAGTACCTTCCTGCTCATCAGCCGTGGCCTTCCTTTACCATGTTCTTGTTCCACGCGGGGATGATGACGGTCACGTCTTGTGTGCCATCGGGCACGCACTGGCAACTCAGGCGAGATTCCGGAGTGACAGCACGGGCGGTGTCCAGCATGTCTTCTTCGTCTTCCGTTGCGGCAACGCAAGTTCCCAACCCCTTGGTCACGTAGACATGGCAGGTGGCACAGGCACACACACCACCGCAGGCGTGGTCGATTTCCACGCCAACGCCTTCGGCGTAATCGAACAGGCTGCCTGGTTCGCCGGTGCGGTTGTACGGAATCTTTGCTGGGTCAACGGTCAGCGTTTTCGTCTCGTTTGTCTCTTCGATGACGAACGTCACTTGGAAGGGGCGAGTTGGCAGGCTGACGCGTGCCTTGGTGATGTAAGGATTTTGCCCGGCCATGCTGATGAAGAGCCTTTTTGCGAAGTATTGGGTTTTAGATCTAGTGTAGCTTCATGTCGCTTTGTTACATCACGCCTTTGGCTGTCCTGTTTGATTCGCCCGGATGTTCTGCTCGGCGAGGGCCACAGTTTCGGCAATGCGTTTGGCACGTGTTTCCGGTCGTTTGGCCAGGACGATCCACTGGTAAATGGTTTTGCGAACACCGGGAGGAAACGCCTCAAAGAATTTTTTCGACGGTTTGTTCATCTCCAGAGCGATTTGCAAATCTGCTGGACAGACATACTCCTCGATGTCGTCGAGAAGTGTCCATGTGCCGTTTTGCTTGGCGATTTCCACGGCTTTCAAGCCGGCAGATTGCATCAACCCGGCCTTGGTGAGTTTCTCAATTCGAAGCTTGTTCGGTTTGGCCCAGGCGCTTTTTGGCTTGCGTGGGCTGAAGTAGAGCTTTCTGCGTTCCGTATCGACCTTGCCGGGCTTGGAATCTACCCAGCCGAAGCAGAGCGCTTCCTCAACAGTCACGTCGTAGGAGATGTATTTCTCAACGACGGCTTTCTTGAATGTGATGAGCCATACGCCAGTTGCAGTGACGTGATACTTCGTCAGCCACTCACGCCAGCATGCGCGCGTGACACACTCCACTTCAGGAACGGTGTTCATGCTGCAATTCCGTCTCGCGAACCTTACTCTAACTCTTCGCGCCAGTCGAGCTTTTCAGCATCGGCCCAAAGATCTTCCAAGTTGTAATACGCCCGCTTTTCTGCATCGAACACATGGCACACCACATCGCCGTAGTCCTGCACCACCCAAGTGCTACTTTCGTAGCCGGTCACACTCATGCGCTCGTCGCCAACGCCACGCATGGCCGCATCGATTTCTTCGACCAACGTGTGCACAAGCCGACGGCTCGTGCCAGTAGCGATAACAAAGTAGTCGAAGACGGGTGTGATTTCGGTCAGATCCAAAATCATCACGTCTTCAGCTTTGTTTTCGTGGGCTGTTTTAGCTGCAATGCAGGCCCTTTGCAGCGCATCCGGCAGAGATCGCTGTGTGCGAGATGCAGACAAATCGCCGATCCGTGGTGAGTCAAGCAGTGTTGTAGCGATATGGCTCAAGCGACCTCCCGTTCGGTGCAGGAGGTTTGGAATACGATGACCGACACAGCGTGGCTGCTTGGTTCTTTCGTGATCCGACCCCCGGCGAGGTTGAACGATACGCGGTGACAGCCAATCGCCGCACCACACTATATCTTCCTTCGATCTTGTCGATTGTCAAGCGACAACAGCCGAGTTCTGCCCGTTGTTTGTTGCAGACACGTTGGAGTGACAACGAAATTCGGCGCGGGTTCACATCATTAAAAGAAAGAAACCACGGGTTGACCCGTGGTTTCTATCTTTTTGAAGCACAGCTCGTTACTTACTTCTTCTGGTGGGCATCGTGGCAGGCTTTGCACGATCCGCCGAAGGCTTTTGCCGCATCAGCGATGGCTTTGCCATCTTTTTCGTCAGCACCTTTGGCGATTGCTGACATTTGCTTGTCGAACTTCTCGCTCAGCTTGGCCCAGCTTTCCTTTGAGCCTTTTTCTGGTGTGTTCTTTCCAAGGTCACTACCGAATTTCTTCAGTTGCTCGCCGATCTTCTTGGCGTCGTCCCACTTCTCAGCCTTCGCGGCTGTGCCGAGTTGAGCAACAAGGCCTTTTTTACCCGGCACGGTTTCCATGATGTCATGGATGGCCGCCACTTCTTCCTTCTTCTTGTCGTCCTTCTTCTTCTCATCGGCCGCTTGAATGCTTGCGACCAGACCAAAACCAAGAGCCAAAGCCAGCAACGAAAGGCCAAACTTGCGAACCATCAGTGCCATCTCCAATTGTCGTGGGTGGTATCGCCAGGTGGAGCAGTTGACCCAGTCCCGGCACTCGGAAGAGTATATATCTTCTGACGCCAAAAGATGGTACAGAATTCGTATCACGTCAACAGTTTTTCTAAACTAGCTGAACGAACGCCCGAACAGGGCGAGTTTGCCTACCGCAGCCATCTCCGGCTCTCTATCTTCTAAATCATCATGATGAAAGCTTCGACATCATCCGGGCGGGCACCGGTTCTTCGTTCTGCGTTGTTTGAACAGGCCCTCAAAGGTCTGTTTTTAGGACTTTGGGCCTATCTGGTCGTACTGCACCCCAGTTGGGATGCTGTCGGCCGGGTACTCCTTTGGCTTGCCGGTGGCACAGCCGTGGGGCTGCTCCTGGGCATGATTCAGCAACGTCTGCGTGGATTCCGCCCGTTGCGCAACCTACCTGGCTTCTTAATCATCACGCTTTTGGAAAGCTCATTCTTTCTGTATGTCGGCTTGTTGGGGGGCCTTGGCCTGGGTGTTGCCGTTGAGACAAATCCACCGGAAGGTCGCGAGGCTTGGCTCTACTACTTCGCCGGTGGCGGGGTGCTCGTGGGTTTGATCTTCGCGCAGGTTCGCCGCATTCGGCGCGACGTCACTCGGCTGGTCGCAGGGGCAATCCTTGGAATTGCGCTGGTGGTGTTTGTACTTTGGGGTGGGGTTGAGCTTGGCTACTTCCAACCGGACAGTGCCGAGCCGACAGCCATCGAGTTCATGCAACTCTTGGGCACGTTGCTGCTTGTGGGTCTGCCTTTCTTCTATCTGTTGCTGTTCTGCGGGGAGACGGAAGAAAGCGAAGTCGAGATCGGCGTGCTGTGTGCCGCGTTGGGCATTGGGTTGTTCCTCCTGCGGTTCTCGTCAAAGTTACCGGAGATTGGCGACAAGCTCATCTTCCTGGTGCCGGTGCTGATCTACTTTCTGTACACCACGCGGTTGCTGCCCCGGTTGCGGGTGTTCAAGCACACCATGCGTGGCTACGGCTTCCTCAGCTTGGGGCGAGTTCGCGACAGCCTCGTGAGCTTTGGCCGCGCCCTCACGCTGGATCGCCGCAACGATCTCGCCACCCGCGGGCTCTACCAACTGCACCGCCAACTCGATTTGAACACACTCGACCCGGACACCCTGCGACTGCTGAACTTCGACTTCTGCGTGCAACTTGCCGAGCAAACTCTGCTGGGTGAAGCTTCGCCAACGCCGGAAAAACGAGCCGAAAGCCTGCGCATGCTGGACTTGGTGGAAACGTACTGCACACCGCAACGCCCGCGTGTTGACTACCTCAAGGCCGTAGCGAACACCCACGCCAAAGACTTTGACATGGCCGCAGGGTATCTTGTTCAACTTCTGAATCCGGAGAGTTACCCGAACTCGGACATCCGCAACGGAGTGCTGTACCAAGCCTGGGACTTGTCGCTTCGGTTGCATTCGGAGCTTGTCCGCCGCATTGGCGAACCGCACCTGGCCTTGCCCGGCCGACGGATGGAAGCGATCGCCGCAGCGGAACGACAGCTGCGCAAGTTCCCGGATGATGCATCTGTGAAGGAACTGCGTAACTTCCTGTACGCCGGGCTAAACGAAGCTGAGTTTGACTCAGCCTGCCAAGCCAGCCCTGCGGCTCCGCCAACCGAATTCGATTACGATCACGTGGAACAAATCGGGCTGGGTCTCGTGGACGACCCTAACCACGAAAAGATTGATCGCGGACAGATGTTCCTGCGAATAGCCGCCCGTGGACTACTGCAACGCGGGCCTTGGCTCTTCACGCGTTTGGTTCAGGCTGCCGAACAACGAGCCGACACCACGGGCGTGCGCCGGTACTTGAACGACATCAAACGTGTCGGCCAACTGGTTGGCCCGGCCAACCTCGCAGCGGATCAGAAGGCGCTCTACCTCGCCGGACTGAGCAAACTTGTGGATGATTCCGTCGCCCGAGGCGACTACCAAGCCGCTGTTGATGACATGCGCTTGCAAATTGAAGCCGGCCAGGAAGACGTGAACCAACTCCGCAAGCTTGCCGAGCTGAATGCCAAGAATGGCGATGTGCTCAACGCCCTGCTCATCACCGAACGTGCCCTGCTCTATTCGAAGACCGACCCCGACTTATTGGCAAAGAAGGACAGCTACTACTACTCGGTGGATCTCCAGCGCGTGGCCGATGCCAAGGACAAGATCAGGAACTGGTTTGACGTGACCTACTGCGTGACCAAGGCCCGCAAGGTGGTGGAGCAGAACGATCTGGACGTCGACACGCTCGACTACGGCCTGCACCTCGTGGCGTTGGCCCGCGAGGTGGAACCCACCCGTCACAGTGCGATGGTCACGCAGGCGCGATTACTGCTCCGCAAAGGCGACCGCGACGCCGCCGTAAGTTTGCTGGAAGACGTGCAGGAACTACCCGTCGGCACGGGTGACGAAGAGGATGCGTGGTACCTGGCCACACGGTTACTCGGCGAGATGTACTTGAACGAACTCAACCGCCCGGACTTGGCCATCGTGGCGTACAGTGCGTACTCGAAGTACAACAAATCTGGCGGAGAGACACTGTTTCAATTGGCCCGCGCGTATGAGGCCACCGGCAACACTAAGGCGGCGATCCGCAATTACGAAGCCGTCAGCATCTATCAAAACCATCCACGCAGTTACGAAGCCAGCGAAGCCGCCCGAAGATTGAAAGGCTGAGGACGACCTGAGTGATTCCATCGTGTTCTCGTACGATTTGCTCCACCTGTAACTAAGATCTTCAACCTCCCCCAGGACGAACTCACATGGCGAAGAAACCGTTCCGTATTGGTATGATCGGCTATGGCTTCATGGGTCGGGCGCACACCAACGCCTACAAGCAAGTCGGCCAGTTTTTCCCAGGCGAACATCAAGTTGTGTTGCAAGCGGTGTGTGCCCGCGACGAAGCCAAGGCCAAGGCCTTTGCTGATCAATGGGGCTACGCCAGCACCGAAACCGATTGGAAGAAGCTCGTTGCCCGACCCGACATCGACGCCGTGGACATCTGTGTACCCAACAACCTACACGCTGAAATCGCGATTGAAGCTGCCAAGCACGGCAAAGCCATCCTCTGCGAAAAGCCCCTAGCCATGAATGCAGCGGAAGGCCGCACCATGATCGCGGCCGTGGAGAAGGCCGGTGTGCCGAACATTGTTTGGTACAACTACCGGCGAATCCCGGCGGTGACCTTGGCGAAGAAATTGATCGACGAAGGCCGCCTCGGCAAGATCTTCCATTACCGGGCTAAGTTCCTTCAAGACTGGACAATCAAGAGCGACATTCCACAGGGTGGCCAAGGGCTGTGGCGATTGGACATCAATGCGGCCGGGGCTGGTGTGTCTGGCGATTTGCTGGCCCACTGCATCGACACCGCCGTTTGGCTCAACGGTGGCATGACAGATGTGTGCGCACAGACCGAGACGTTCGTGAAAGAGCGAATGCACAACCTCACGGGCAAGATGGAAAAAGTCGGCATTGACGATGCCTGCACCTTCTTCGGCAACTTCAAAAACGGCAGCCTCGCCAACTTCGAAAGTACTCGGTACGCCCGAGGCCACAAGGCACAGTACACGTTCGAGATCAACGGCGAGAACATGTCGATCTTCTGGGATTTGCATGATCTGCACCGCTTGCAAATCTTCGACTACACCGACGATGGCCCCATCCGTGGCTGGAAAAGCATCCACGTGACCGATAACGGTGGCGAACACCCTTATATGGACAAGTGGTGGGTTCCCGGCCTCGCCGTAGGTTACGACACCAGCTTCACGCACCAAGTGGCGGACTTCCTGCACGGGCTGGAAACTGGCGTGCCTGCCGGGCCCACGTTCAAGGCCGCGCTCGAAACGCAACTCATTCTGGATGCCGTCTTGGAGAGTGCCAAGAAGAAGCAATGGGTCGATGTAGGTAGCGTGTAGCCCGACTTTGAGAACAAGGAGCTGAATCATGACCCTTGCAACTGTCGCCGCATGATTCACTTACACCCTCACCTGTTACGGTATCGCTCGACCATGCGATACTCGACGGTTGCCAGATGTACGGCGGTTGGGCTATACTTTCCATCACGGAATCTGCGACGTTGTTCGCTCCAACCCGATTCCTTTGACGATTCCTTCGCACGGTAGAAACGAATGCTCCGATCTCTCTCCCACTGGGGCGGCGTGCTGCTGTTCCTCTTTGGATTGTTGCACACAGCCACTGCCGCGGACAACGCAGTTCCATTGGTGCCTACCACAGGAACCACAGTCGCTGTCATCGGCAACACCTTTGCTGACCGCATGCAGCACAGTGCCTGGTTCGACACCATGCTGCAAACCCGCTTCCCGGAAAAGAAACTCCGCGTGCGTCACCTCGGCTTCTCTGCCGATGAAATCGGCGGCTTCGGCAGCAAGCCAGACTTCAGCAAACGGTTGCGTTCCGCCGACTTCGGCAGCAACGACGAATGGTTGACCCGCGTGAAGGCCGACTGGATCGTCGCCTGCTTCGGGTACAACGAGAGCTTCGCTGGGGAAGAAGGCCTCCCCAAGTTCAAGGAACAACTCACCGACTTCATCACACATAGCAAGAAGCAGAAATACAACGGCACAAGTGCCCCGCAGGTCATCCTCGTCGGGCCGATTGCCCACGAGAACCTAAAGAACCTGAACCTGCCCGATGGCAGCAAGAACAACACACGCATTGCGATGTACAGCAAGGCGATGGAAGAAGTGGCGGCGACCAACGGCGTACCGTTTGTCGATCTGTTCACGACGACATCGGCAACGTACCCGAAGGTGAAAAGCCCGCTCACCATCAACGGCATCCACCTGACCGACGACGGCTACCGCCAAGTCTCGGAGATGATCGACACACAACTCTTTGGCAAAGCCATTCGTCGCGATGACAAGATCGTCGAAGCGACACATGCCGCTGCAGTGGATCGCAACTTCCACTGGAACCAGCGTTACCGCACGACCGACGGGTACAGCGTGTTCGGTGGGCGTTCTCACCTCGTGTTCGAGCCAGAAAAACAAACCAACCGCACTGTGGCCCAGCGTGAGATGCAGATTCTGGATGAGATGACGGCCAGCCGTGATGAAAACGTGAACGCCAAGGCTCAAGGCTCGTCGTACACGATCGATGACACCCAAACCAGTGCGTTCATTCCGGTCATCTCGAACAAGCCGGGCAAAGGTCCGGGTGGCAAGCATCTCTTCGTCGGTGGCGAGGAATCGATCAACAGCATGACGATGGGCAAGAACCTCAAGGCGAACCTGTTCGCCGACGAGACGACTTTCCCGGGCTTGTTGATCAACCCCATGCAAATGACTTGGGATCAGAAGGGCCGACTGTGGGTCATCACCTGGCACAGTTACCCACACTGGAAGCCAAAGGATCAGCTCAACGACAAAATCCTGATCCTTGAAGACACCAACGGCGATGGCAAAGCCGACAAATGCACGGTGTTCGCCGATGGGCTGAACAACCCAACTGGCATGGAATTCGTGCCCGGTGGTGTATTGGTCGCGCAGTGCCCGGACATCTGGTTGTTGAAGGACACCAATGGCGATGGCAAAGCCGATAGCCGCGAACGTGTGCTGAGCGGGCTGGATTCAGCCGATACTCACCACGGTTCGAACAGTTTCGTGGTAGGGCCAGGTGGCGAAGTGTACTTCCAGGAAGGCACGTTCCATCACAGTCAGGTTGAAACGCCGTATGGCCCACCGGAGCGCAACGTCAACGGTGGGGTCTACCGGTATGACCAACGCACCCAGAAGTTTGAAGTGTACGTGACCTACGGCTTTGCCAACCCGCACGGCCACGTGTTCGACAAATGGGGTAACGACATCGTTGTGGATGGTACCGGGGCCAACCCGTATCACGCTGCCCTCTTCAGTAGTTACCTGCCGTTTCCGATGAAGCACGCCCGAACGCCGCAGGTATACCAACAACGCACCCGCCCCTGCGGTGGCATCGAGTTCCTCAGCAGTACACACTTCCCAGAAGACTATCGTGGCACCTTGGCCGTAACCAACTGCATCGGTGTACAGGGTGTGCTGCGTTATAAGATCGAAGACAACGGGGCTACGCTCAAGGGCAGCGAACTGGAACCGATGCTGCTGAGCACCGATCCGAACTTCCGTCCGGTAGATGCCAAGGTCGGGCCAGATGGGGCGTTGTACATTGCCGACTGGCAGAACCCGATCATCGGCCACATGCAACATAACTTGCGCGACCCCAACCGCGACCGCGAACACGGGCGCATCTATCGCATTAGCTACGAAGGCCGACCACTGGACAAGCTGCCGAAGATCGCCGGAGAACCGGTGACAGCGCTACTCGAACTGCTCAAGCACAAGGACGATCGAGTACGCCATTGGGCCAAATTGGAGTTGGGTAGCCGTGAAGCTAAGGACGTGATCCCTGCGACACAAAGCTGGGCGGAAGAGTTGAAGGCAGAAGAAACCCACGCCCTCACCGAAGCCCTGTGGGTTCACCAGAGCCACAACGTGGCCAACGTAAGACTGCTGAACAAGGTATTGGCTAGCAAAGATGCCAACGCTCGCGCTGCGGCTATGCGAGTGCTGGGCTACTGGAAGGATCGTGTGCCGAATGCCCTCGAGTTGACCCGCACCTTCGCGGCGGATGAAAGCCCACGTGTGCGGCTCATGGCCGTGTGGGCGTCGAGCTTCATCCGCAAACCAGAAGCAATGGAATCGGCCCTGATTGCCAAAGAACAACCGAAAGATGCTGCAGTGGATGTGGTCATCAACGAAACCATCCGTGGCATGACTCCGCTGATTCAAGAAGCGATTACCAAGAAGGAACCGGTGAAGTTCAGCACACCGGTGGGGGCCAAGTACTTCACCAAACTTCTGAGTAACGACGACCTGTTGAAGCTACCACGCACGACGGAGATCAACGATGAGTTGATGCTTCGGCCCGGTCTACGGGACGAAGTGCGCAAGGATGTGGTGACCCAGTTGGCCAAGGCCCGCAAGACCAGCGAGTCAAGCGTGATGCTCGAGGCCATCAAGGCCATCGACAATCCGCAAGCGTTGAATGAAGGCGTGGCGTTCGACTTAGTTCGGCTGCTCACAGAACGCAAAGCCGACCTTCCGAGCTTGAAAACTGAGTTCGAAAAGCTGGCCGGTGGTGCGAACACCGCGTTGGTTCGCCAACTCGGTTTCGTGGCTCTTGCTACCTCGACCACAAAGCCAGCTGATGTGTACTCGTTCGCCAAGGGGAAGGCCTCATCGCTCTCGGACTTCGTGAGTGCCGTGCCGCTGCTGCGCGATCCGCTGCAACGCAGCGAACTGTACCCGCAACTGCTACCACTGCTGGGCGGCTTTCCCAAGGAACTGCAAGCCGGTGCAGCGGGTAAAGAGTTGAAAGCTCGGTATGTCCGCATTGAACTGCCGGGTAATCAACGGACGCTGACGCTGGCTGAGGTTCAGGTGTACAGCAATGACCGTAACGTGGCCCTGGGTGGTAAGGCCAAACAAAGCAGTACCGACTTCAGCGGCCCGGCCAGCAAGGCCATTGATGGCAACACCAGTGGCAAGTTCACCGATGGCGGACAGACCCACACCAAGGTGGGCGAGAAAGACCCGTGGTGGGAACTGGACCTTGGTAAGGAGATGCCGATTGACCGCATCGTCATCTGGAACCGCACCGATGCGGAGCACGATGCCCGCTTTCGCAACTACACCTTGGTGGTGAAGGGCGAAGACAAGAAGGTAGTGTTCGAGTTGAAGAACCAACCGCAACCCAATGGCGCGAGCGTGACGCATCGTGTCAGTCCAGAGAACCCGGAGAGCCTGTTCCGCCGGAACGTGATGCTGGCCCTCACTTCGGTACGTGGCAAAGAGACGGAATCCTTCACCACGATTGCCAAGTTCGTGGGCAGTGAAGGAGACCGAGCTTCAGCGATCACGGCGCTGCTGCGTATCCCGCAGAACAGTTGGCCAGCAGATCAAGCGGGCCCGCTGCTCAAGCAAATCTCGGCCTACGTGGCGAAGGTGCCACAAGCCGAACGCACCACCCCGGCGGTGCTGGAGGCCCTGCAATTCGCCGATAGCCTGACCGTGCTACTACCAAAGGACGACGCCAAGAAGGCCCGCAAGGCCTTGGGTGAACTCGGTGTTCGCGTGATCCGCGTAGGCACCATCACGGATCAGATGCTGTTCGACAAGGATCGCATCGTAGTGCAGGCGGGTAAGCCGGTGGAGTTCGTCTTCGACAACACCGACATCATGCCGCACAACTTCGTGATCATTGAACCGGGCCAGTTGCAAGACATCGGCGATGCCGCCGAGAACTTCGCCACCAGCCCGGATGCGATGGCCAAGCAATTCATCCCGCCTAGCAAGAAGTTCCTGCTGGCTAGCAAGCTGCTGCAACCGCAGACGAGCCAGACGATGCGCTACACGGCACCCACTAAGCCCGGCGTGTACCCGTACGTATGTACCTACCCAGGCCACTGGCGTCGGATGCACGGTGCGCTTTATGTGGTGGCCGACATGGACGAGTACCTCGCCGACCCGGAGAAGTACATCGCCGCCAACAAGATCGCCCCGACGGACGAACTGCTCAAGTTCAACCGCCCGCGCACGGAATGGAAGCTCGAAGACCTGACCCCGGCTCTGGCGGAACTGGACAAGGGCGGCAGGAACTTCGCCCGTGGCAAGCAGATGTTCACCGTGGGTACCTGTATCTCGTGCCACAAGTTCGATGGTGGTGGCCAGGAGTTCGGCCCGGATCTCACGAAGCTGGACGAGAAGGAATTCACGAAGATCGGCGATCTGCTGAAGCACATCGTGCAGCCGAGCCTGCGGATCGAAGAGAAGTACCGCACCAACACCTTCAACCTTGAGAGTGGTGGTGCCATCACCGGCATGGTGCTGGAACGCACCAAGGAAGGCGACTACAAGGTCATCGAGAATCCGCTGGCCAAGGCGGAAGCCCGACTGGTGAAGAAGGCCGACCTGGATGGGCTACCGAAGGTGTCCGATGTATCGATGATGCCGAAGGGCTTGCTCGACAAGATGACGAAGGACGAGATTCTTGATCTACTGGCCTATGTGTGGGCCAAGCACGACGCGAAGTTCCGCTACTTCAAAGGTGGCGATGGCCACGGCGGTAGTGGCCACGGTCAGCCGTAGGAGATGAGTTCTCTCTTGCGAGCCGCGAACGAAGCGCAGCGAGAGAGAGCGTTCTACACACTTCGCCCCGTTTACGGGGAGAGGTCGATTGGAGCGAAGCGAACAATCGGGTGAGGGGTAATGATCTTGAACTCCTGCCGCTGACGCGGGCAGGCTCAATTCCCCTCACCCGGCCTAACGGCCACCCTCTCCCCGGCGACCGGGGGCGAGGGAGAAAGAATGCACCCGTAGTGTAATTGACTACACCCTGTAAGATGCAACAGTCTCACGCCGAGGGAACCAACTCCCTCGGCGTGAGTGTTTCACCACCCCGGCGGCGCAGACCAAACGCCGCCTGTATCGGAGCATTGCGATGCCAACGAAGATCGACATGGCCAAGTTCGCCAAGTTCTGCAAGGACACCGGCTTCATCTTCCAGAGTTCGGAAATCTACGGTGGCATCAACGGCTTTTGGGACTACGGCCCGCTGGGCGTAGAGTTGAAGAAGAACATCAAGGATGCCTGGTGGCAGGACATGGTGCGCAACCCGCCGCCAGGTCCGGACGGACAAGAGATCCGCATGGTCGGGCTGGATTGCAGCATCATCATGAACCCCGCCGTGTGGGTGGCGAGTGGGCATGTGGGTGGGTTCAGTGATCCAATGGTGGATTGCAAGGACAGCAAAAAAAGATACCGAGCAGATCAATTAGGCCTTTACTTCGTTGCACCAGTTGAAGGCTTTGATGCAAGCAAACCTGGTGCTGGCAGAATGTTCGCGTTCATTGTGAATGATGACGTATCTATCAACGCTGCCAAGAAAAAAGCTGATAAGCATTTCAAGACACTTTGGAAAGGCGGATCGATTCCTTCGCAAGCTCCATTTCTTTCCACTACGACTCCACTTGCAGATATAGTTTCACCGGATGTTGAAGTTCCTGGTACTTTAACCGAACCCCGTGCCTTCAACCTCATGTTCGAGTCGCATGCTGGGCCGATTGCATCGGATGAAAACAAGGTCTACCTACGGCCCGAAACGGCCCAAGGCATCTTCGTTAACTATCGCAACGTGCTGAACTCCACTCGGTTGAAGTTGCCGTTCGGGATTGCGCAAGTGGGCAAGGCGTTCCGCAACGAGATCAACCCGCGGAACTTCATCTTCCGTAGCCGTGAATTCGAGCAGATGGAGATCGAGTTCTTCTGCCATCCGAACGAGTCGATGAAGTGGTACGAGTACTGGCGTGACCTGCGGAAACGGTGGTACAGCACGCTAGGTATCAAGAGCGACAACCTCGTTCCACGCGAGCAGGGCAAGGAAGAACTCGCGCACTACAGCATCGGCACCACCGACATCGAGTACATGTTCCCGTTCAGCGAAGAACCGCAGGAACTTGAGGGGGTAGCCCACCGTGGTTCGTTCGACCTTGAAGCCCATGCCAAGGCCAGCGGCAAGGCCGATGACCTCGCGTACTTCGACGAAGAACTCTGGAACAACGACAGCCAGACCATGGCGACCCGCAGCTTCAAGGAATGGCTGAAGTCGAACCCGACGGCGGAGGAGATCGCCAAGTACAAGTTCATACCGCACGTGATTGAACCGAGTGCCGGGGCGGATCGCTTCGCTTTGGCGGTGCTCACAGAAGCCTATGTCGAAGAGGAACTGACCGACGCCAAGGGCCAGAAGGACACCCGAATTGTGATGCGGTTCCATCCGCGCCTGGCCCCCATCAAGGCGGCCATCTTCCCGCTGGTGAACAAGGATGGCATGCCCGAACTGGCGACCAAGCTGTACCGGATGCTCAAGCCGCACTTCAACGTCTTCTACGACGACAAGGGTGCCGTGGGCCGACGCTACCGCAGACAGGACGAGATCGGCACGCCGTTCTGCATCACCATCGACGGTGACACCACGAAGGACGACACCGTGACCATCCGCGACCGCGACACCCTGCTGCAACGCCGCGTGAAGATGGACGACGTGAAGGGGGAGATCGAGAAGGCACTGATGAGTTAGTGTTTGAATTGCATAATAACTTTTGAACCACAGAGGCACGGAGGCACAGAGTAGAGCAGAATATTTGTTTTCTCTGTGTCTCCGTGACTCTGTGGTGAACTCTTCTTCCGGAATCAACATGCCCTTTCAGACTCATCGGCTGCCCAATGGCCTGCAAATCATCGGCGAGGTGCTGCCCAGTGCCCGCTCCGTGTCGCTGGGCTTCTTCGTGAAAACGGGAAGCCGAGACGAGACGTTGGCCGAGTGTGGTGTGAGCCACTTCCTCGAACACATGATGTTCAAGGGCACACCCAGGCGCACGGCCTTCGATGTGAACCTCGACTTCGACCGCATCGGGGCCAACTACAACGCCTATACCAGTGAAGAGAACACGGTTTATTACGCCAGTGTGCTGCCGGAGTACCTACCCAAGGCGCTCGACATTCTTGCCGACATTCTCCGCCCCAGTTTGCGGACGGAAGACTTCGACACCGAGAAACAGGTGATCCTCGAAGAAATCAAGATGTACGACGATCAACCCGGCTCGGTGGCGTGGGACAAAGCCAAGGACATCTACTACCGTGGGCACCCGCTGGGCAACAGCATCCTCGGCACGCATGACACCATTACCGCGTTGACGGCCGACCAGATGCGTGATTATTTCAACCGGCGATATAGCACGTCCAACATGCTGCTGAGCGTGGCCGGGAACTTCGACTGGACTGAATTTGTCTCCATTGTCGAGAAGGCAACGGAGAGTTGGTTCGATACACCCGCGAACCGAACAAACCTGACACCGGCAGTTAGCCCCGGTGGCGTTCACGCGATCCAAAAAGAGGGGCTGAGCCAAGAGCATGTCATGTGCTTGGCTGAAAGCCTGCCGGCAGAGTCGATGCTGCGTTATACGGCAGGCACATTGGCCGTGGCCATCGGTGATGATTCAGGCAGTCGGCTTCATTGGGAGTTGGTCGATCCCGGTCTTGTGGAAAGTGCAAACTGCGGGGTGGACAGCAGCCAGGGCAGCGGAATGTTTGCAGTCACGTTCAGTGGCGATCCGAGCAAGGCTACGGAGAACTTGCGGATCGTGGAACGGGTGCTGGCCGATGTCCAACAGAACGGCCTGACGGATGTGGAATTTCAACAGGCGAAGAACAAGATCGCGAGCCGAGTAGTAAGGGCCAGTGAACGCCCAAGTGGGCGGATGCGCACCATCGCCGGTAGCTGGTTGTACAACGGCGAATACTCCGACCCAGATGTAGAACTGGCACGCTTTGATGCGGTAGATGCCAAATCGATCCGTGAGTATCTCGATCAGTACCCCATCACCAAGATGACCACGATTGGCTACGGCCCGGCCACGACACTGGCATGATTCTTGGCCGTTATCTCCACACCGGTTAGAATCACTGTTATGGCACAAACTTTGGCCCTGAACCTTGTTTCTCCGGTCGAACAAGCTCGACCGGCCCTGCTGGACTACACCCTTGATCAATGGAAGCTCTGGCTGCAAGAACGCAGGCAGCCCCCGATGCGTGCGAAGCAGCTTCGCCGCTGGATGTTGCAGGCCCGGGCCACGGGCTTTGAGCAGATGAGCGACCTGCCCAAGGCGTTGCGGGAAGAGCTGGCTCGCGAGTTCGTGGTGTTTGGCACATCGGTTGAGAAGCATCAGCGTAGTAGCGACGATACACACAAACTGGTGCTGAAACTGCACGATGGCAAGTTTATCGAGTGCGTTCTCATTCAGGACGACGGCCGGGCCACGGCATGCATCAGTACGCAAGTGGGCTGCGCGATGGGCTGCGTGTTCTGTGCCAGTGGGTTGAATGGCGTGGCGAGGAACCTGACGACTGCCGAGATTCTTGAACAACTCATCCGCCTGCGAAACCTGACCATCAGTGAGGACGAGAAAACCGCCACCAACAGCGAGATGGCAGCACGTCTGACGCACATCGTGGTGATGGGCATGGGCGAACCACTGGCGAACCTCGACAACTTGCTGGAAGCCCTCGCCGTGGCAGGCGATGAAGAAGGCTTGGGCATCGGTGCCCGTCACGTCACCATCAGCACGGTGGGGCTACCAGCCAAGATTCGGGCCTTGGCCAAGATCAACAAGCAGTACCACCTTGCGGTATCGCTGCACGCACCCAACGACGAGCTACGCACGGAGATCGTGCCAACGAACGCCAAGACCGGCATCACCGACATCCTCGCTGCAGCGGATGATTACTTCGCCGAGACTGGTCGCCAAGTGACCTACGAATACGTGGTGCTGGGTCGGCAGAATGATCAACTTATTCACGCCCGGCAACTCGTGGGGCTGCTTCGTGGTCGAAAGGCCCACGTCAACTTGATCCCTTGGAACGACGTGGAAGGCTTGCCGTTCAGGAAGCCCAACCCCGACGACCTGACGGCGTTCATCGACACCATCCGCAAGGCGGGAATCAGCGTGAAAGTGCGCAAACGCAAGGGCGCGGACATTGATGCAGCGTGCGGGCAGTTGCGACGGAAAGTTGAACAGGCCCAGGCGGGCAACATCGTACCATGACCGGCGCTACCAGCACGATGATGGCGCTGAGGGATCCGGACATCCGGCTCATGCTTCGTGTTCGTGCGGATGACCAGCTTGCGTTTAGCGAACTGGTGCAAAAGTTCCATCACCGGCTTGTGGGCATCATGCACCACTTGGTCGGACAACATCAGGAAGCGGAAGACTTGGCTCAGGAGGTGTTCCTGCGGGTCTACCGCAATCGCAAGCAATACAGCCCCAAGGCCAAGTTCAGCACGTGGTTGTTTACCATCGCCAATAATCTGGCCCTGAATGCGATCCGGGACCGCCAGCGTCGCAAGGCCCAGCACCTCGATGTGCAGGAGTCGAGCCTGATGCCCGCGAACAAAGGCCCGGCCCCGCATCAACAACTGAATCAAACCGAGCTGGCGAATGTGATCCGTGCCGCCATGGACGAGCTCAATGAACGCCAGCGGATGGCCGTGGTGTTGAATAAGTTTGAAGACATGAGCTACGATGACATCGGCGACGTGATGGGCCTGAGCATGAAGGCGGTGAAGTCTCTGCTCAGCCGGGCACGCAGCAAGCTTCGCGAGCGGCTGCAGCCGTACATTGAAATGGATTCCGTCGGACTTTCGGATGTGGAAGTCGATGATGATTCCGAGGAGAGTTAAGCGATGAATGCGATTCCGTGGTGGGGCTACGTGATTATTGCCGGGCTGAGCTGGGGCACTTATGTACCCATTGTGTTCTACGGCGGGCAAATGCTTACGGGTGACCCAAAGCTCGCCCCTTTGGGTGGACGGTTGGCGTCCATCTTGTGCGTTGGTATTGCCTACTTCGTGCTGGCCGTGGTGATTCCACTGGTGCTCATGAGCAGTCGAGGCGACACCGCACCATCTTGGAAGCCTGTCGGCGTCGTGTTCGCGAGCCTCGCTGGTGTAGCCGGTGCTGTTGGTGCCATCTGCGTGATCTTCGCCAGTAAAGCAGCAGTGGATCAAGCAAGGATCGACAACGTCGATCCTGCGACCTACCGAGCTTTCATTGCCCCGCTGATCTTCTGTCTCGCCCCACTCATCAACACATTGCTGAGTTTGGTGTGGCACCCGAACGCCAAAACCGGCGAGTGGGCGAATTTCCACTTCGAAATGCCAGGCTGGAAGCTGATTGCCGGAATTGTTTTTGTCTCGATTGGTACGTTCCTGGTGCTCATGTCGAAGGAAGACATGGAAAAAGCCAAGACGCAGCCAAAAGCTGCACCGACGGAACAACAACCGGAGGCCGCACCAGCCTCCGGCTCAACATGAGTTCACCCGACCGGGTGATTATTTGCACGTCGCTCAGTTCTTGGGCGTCGTGCTCACCATTGGATTGTTGATTCGGTCGTACGCACTCTTGCTTGTAAACCCCGTCTGTTGCAGCTCATCCTTACCTGGTGCCGGTGGTAGGCCTGAAGGTGTTGTGGCCGAAGGCATTGCAAGTTTGCGATAGGTCAATTGCATCTGGCCGAAGTCGCTCTTGCCGAAGATGCTGTTCATGCTGTTGCCTTCGGGCATCATTCGATCGCTTGGTTTCACCGCCGCTTTCGGGTCGAACATGCCTGGGCTAACGGAAGTCGCATCGCTCACTTCCATCACTTCAATATCGCCGTGCTGCTTCTTCAACTCCTCGACCACTTTGTTTTTGTCGCTGGCTTTGAACTGCACGATGCCGCCGTCCGGCGTCTTCTTCAGATACGAGAAGTTGGTACAGCCGATACCGCCGAGCAGAATGCACGCCGTTAGCAGCGCGTTGACCTTGCGCATAATTTTTTCCCCCGAGAAACGGAGTCCCCACTCCGTGACCGAGGGGATAGCGATAGTTGTGAACGACATCAAGACGAAGTCGCCTTGGGTGGCGACAAGGCGACAATAGTAACTGGCAATACGTCGTTGGAGCGATCAGGTACGGGAATCGACTTACCGTCGGTATCGCTCGCTCACCCGTTGCATGAACGCCTGTTCCTCAGCGGAGAGCGAGGCTTTACCTTTGCTGGCGATCTTCTCCAGCAGCAAATCCATCCGTTCGTCGTCCTTCTGCCGCTGTACGTGTTCTGTTTGCAATCGCTTCGCAGTACGGTTCTGCTTCCAGCGTTTGAAGAACCCAACGGATTTGGCTTTCGGTCGGTCTTCGTCCTCGTCGTTCTCGTCACTCGCAAACTCCGAGGATTCCTGCAACTCACGCAATTTCAAGTAACTGCTCAGCCCGATGAAGGTGAGCAACATCACCAGCGAAGCCAACTCAAACGAGAACGCCACGAGGATCAACACCATAGCCGTGATATAGCCCGACACACACGCCACCAACGTGCCGTGACGGTAGCCGGCGCTCCGCCAGATGATGCATTGCATCATCTGCCCACCGTCGAGTGGAAACGCCGGCAGCAAATTGATGAGTAACAACAGTGCATTGAGCCAGTAGTAGCGATTCAGCCAGACGACCCATGATGGAGCTACGGCACGCTCCAGATGAGGGTTTCTCTCCATGGCACGAACTGCATCATCGGGCTTTACGGCATCATGTTTTTTGCCTGTCTCGCCGAAGGCCGTGTTCGTGTTCGGTTCGTACAGTTTGAAGCCGTACTCGCTGGTGTACACCCGGCCATCCACGAAGTTGTACATCGGGGACACATAAGGATTGTCCCATGGGATCACGCTAGGAATGAAGCCGACACAGGCGAGCGCCACTGCAACCACGACACATTGCACAAAGTTGGTCATCGGCCCGGAGATGACCGTGATGAAGTTGGATCGCCAATCGTTCGGCACGCTCACATAAGCTAATCCGCCCAACGGCCACAAAAGTATTTCATCAGAATCGCCGCCGACGCTCCGCCCACCAAACACGTGGCCAAACTCATGGATCAGCACGATCCCAAAGAGCATGACGATGGTGAAGAGAAAGACATCCAGTGGTGCAACGTAAGCCCCTTCACGGAAGGCTTCACGAAAGAACATCCCTAACGTGACCAGGAAAAAAAGGATATGGACGCGCACCTGCACGCCGAAGAGACGGAAGAACGGGATCGACCAAGTCATAGGGTTCAGCATGTCGGCAAGACTCCTTCGGCCCTTCATATGTTACCGGACAGCGGGAACGCCTAGAAGCTATTTCAAAAGGGGGACTGGCTCCGAGTCGTCGAGGTGCCTGTCCCCCTTTTGAAATAGCTTCTACAAACCGAAGTCAGGTGAAGCATGGCACGCGAAGTTGTACATGTGGGGCGGAAAATCCGCGTGGAGATCGACCGCAGCCCCGGCGCAGACGGGAAGATGATCCAGCGAGACTTGATCTTCCACCCCGGTGCCGTGGTGATTTTGCCCATCTTGGCCAATGGTGATGTAGTGCTACTGCGGAATTTCCGCTTCGTGCTGAATGAAACCTTGTGGGAGGTTCCTGCAGGCACCGTGGAGCCGAACGAACCACTGCTGGACTGTGCTAAACGCGAACTGCTGGAAGAGACCGGCTACACCGCAAAGCAGTGGAAGAGCCTTGGCTACCTGTACGCCAGCCCCGGAGTGCTGGACGAAAAGTTGCACCTCTTTGTTGCGGAAGACCTGACCCCGGGCCCACAACAACTGGAACCGGACGAGAAGATCGAACCGGTTGTTGTGCCGTACGCCGAGGCCTTGCAGATGTGCCTGCGTGGCGAGATCAAGGACGCGAAGACGGTTACGGCATTACTGTTGGTCGACCGGCTACGCGGGAAATGAGTTGTTCAGCAACTTGCTCACGCCAGTACTCCAGCTCACTCTTCATCTCCTCTGCGGTCGGCACCTCAGCAGAATACATCCAGCGTTCTAGTCGTGAGCCATGTTCGTTGACTTCTTCCGTCGCGTCGAGAGGAAAAACATCACGAATGCGTTTAGCCAACTCTTGGGCGGAACTCTTGCTTGCTTCTGCTGGCCAAGTTTGGAGATCAGAACGCAGTCGTTCGAGTGGACTGGAGACAACCGCAGCCGATGTTCGACGCAACCAATACCAGCAACCAAGGCCAAAGAGGATCAGACCCAAAGCGACGAGAACCAAAAGGATCAGGACCACTGGTGTGGCCTCTTGACCAACTGGCGAAGGTATCTCCAACGGGGTTATTGGTCGGACATCGGCCGTCGTCAGCGACTTGACAGAAGTGGTGATCGACACTTGGGCACTGGGCACGACCGCCACATTGTCATTAATTTTGAAAGTGTTGAACTGGACCGAAACGCCTTCGCCAACGATGAACGGCGAGAGCAAGTACTGTTGTTGCCAAACGTAATTTGCCCCGTCGCGGCTTTCCTTGGCAGGGCCGTGCGGGGTGCTCTTCCAATTCAACGACGTGGCTTCGTCTAAAAGTGTTGTTGGCACCGAGACCTTCATCGGCGTGGTGCCAACAATGCGGATGGTGGCCAAGCAGGAATCAGCAAGTGAGATCGCCTTCGGTTCGATGAACAGAGTCGTTTCGAACATGGCAATCGTCACTTGCTGGTCAGCTGGTTAACGTGGCTTGACTCGGTGTAAGCTACGAATTCTGCTAGGAATTGGTGTGGCTACCTCGACAGTCGTTGGCAACAGATCGGCAACGCGATTGACCACCACAGGAACGTCCGCCTGTTGCACTGCTGCTTCTTGCTCACCAAGCTTCTTTTCGTGGATTTCAGCACGATCCACACGTACGTGGCGTGGTGCACTGATGCCAATTTTGACACGCCCCGGAGCGACTTCCACAATTGTGATGCGGATGTCGTTACCAATGACGATTTCTTCGTTTGTTTTGCGTGTGAGAACCAACATGGTGAATCCTTCCAATGTGTAACGCCGCCGGCGTTGGGGCAGTTGGGTTTGCTACAGCCAGATCTACCAAGAGGGATGTGAGTTGCGTCACCTTCCCTGGTGTGGCTGATCAGTCATTCGCAAGTGGAAGGCCGCGATTTTCCTGATCGCGACTTTCTCTATTGTTCCTTAGAACCGAAGTCTGGTCGTTTCAAACGTCCGCTTCAAGTTCGTTGGCCTGTGGGCCATTTTGTGTCACAAGTTACTGTACGCTGCGAATCTTCAACATAAGTACCCAAAAAATCAGAAAATCTTAAACTTAGTCTTGCAGAATCGTCGCGATTTTATCTTTTTCCTCCCTTCGACCCCAAATTTACCCTACTTGACGGCGATGCGCAATCGCAGTTAATTGCCCACTTGCATATTTCACATAGATGCTGGAGAAATTGTTCATTCGTTGACACAAAAAAGCCTGAAGGGTCACCCTCACTTCTCTGAAATCGGCAAATGACCCCCGGATAAGCTTAGGGGTATCTTAGGTCGAGAGTGCCCGAAAGCTTTCCGGAGAGCCTTGTCTGGGCCTTCCGTGTGAAGGCCAAACTGTCTGGCTTGATGTTGATCGTTTACAGCGGGCTAATCTCACGGTGAGTAAGCCACACAATTCCGCATGATGCAAAACACCAAAGGCCTACAACTGCACCCTCATTACTTCCCCGGCTTGCCGTTGATCGCTTCCAGTTCCGAGATCACGCGACTATGTGCTCGTTGAATCGCTTTATCAGCTTCGGCTTTGGTCAGTTCCACCAAGTCTGTGAGCGATTTGCCGTACTCCCAACGGTAGAACTTCACAGGCTTTGGAGCAGTGACGACGAACCCACCTAATATGGTCGCCCGTGGGTCGGGTGGAGGCAGACTCACGCGTGTCGATGGCTTGGTGCCGGACTTAGGTTTGTCTTCTTTGACAGGCATTGGTGCTAAGCCTGTGGTGATTTCGCTCAAGATCAAGTCATCCCCATCAATGGCCAGCACAGTGAAGTTGTTCTTGTTGCTCATGTAGACATTGCTGATTTCCAACGTCGTGCTGCGTTCCGGTGGCTTTCGTTTGTCACCGATGTAGTAAAACTTCTTCACACTGGTTTTGGACTTTTCACCCGTTTGAGTGATGGTAAGCTCGTAGTCCTCATTGTTCATGAGGTCGTAGATTCGGAGTTCGCTCGTTTGCTCATAGCCATCATTGTTGCGGAACATTGTTCCGTACTTGATCGCGAAGCGATGGTCGGGCTTTGGTGGAATGACAATTATTTCTTCCGTTTTCGGCCCTTTGACAATCTCCTGCTTGAGTTCCGGCAGTTGGCCGTGGAACATATCCTTCGCACTGAGCAGGAAGTAATCGCGGTTTCCCGTCGATAGCATTTGACTAATCGGCTGCGGACTGATGCTTTGGCCGACTTTCGGCGATTGTTCCATCAAGGCCCAACTCGCACTACCCATCGCTGCCCCTTGCGCGACCGGTATCGGCAGTACGGAACGTCGAGTTGGTGCGCCATCGGCGATAATCGCTTCGGTGATGATCGTGGCTTCAATGTCGTTGCGTTCTTTCAGTGGGCGCTTATCCAACGCCAAATCCACCGTGCTTTTTTTCAGTTCTACACGGGTGATTTGCTGAAGTAGCGGTAGCGAGTAGTATCGACGCATGAACTCGGTGACACCTGCCAAGTCGGTCTTTGGAATCTTGATTAAAAAGACGACACGGCGGTAAGCAAACGATGCCTTCTTTGAAGCATCAATCAGAGGGATGCCCTTGGAGTCGCGAGAAGCATTGTCCTGATAGTTCACTGTGAAGCCACGGTTGCCCGAGTCACGTAGCAACTTCATCAGCAGCAAATCGTATTCGCGCTTGGCCAGGTCTTGATCCGCAGGCAGGCTCTCAACGAGCAGCCCTTTGAGCTTCATGTTTTCCGTCTGCATTTCAAGCAGGGCCAGCTTCTTCTCGTTGGATTCATTGACCAGCGCATCGACCTGTCTGAGCTTGTCCAGGTAGGGCATTACACCCATGAACCAGAACGCTGCAAGTATGCCGGAAAACACGACGAAACAGCCAACAATAACAAATAGGCGTTTGTTTCGGATCATGGCAGTTCCTCTTCGTCGATCACGTCGGGCTTCTTCTCTTCCTTTGGCAGCACAGCAGGTGGTTGCTTGGGGAACTCCGCCTTCAAGACACGGGTGAACTGGTTAGGTTTTCGCTTTGATATTTCAACCGTGATGGTCGTGTCCTTGGCATCACCGTTGGATTTGGTTGAGCCAGTGAGGTTCGTGATGACACTGTTCGCGCCAGCGAAGAACTGTTTCTCACTCAAGAAGTAACCCATCATGTCTTGTGGCAACTGATCGTCGGCGGAGATGACCTTCATAGTGAGGATCGACTTATACGGCGTCAGGCTTGCGATATTGCCTTTGTTTTGTGACTGATTAGACAAGACACCTGTGGCTGGCACCGTGCTACCATCGAACTCTTTCATGCGGATTTTTTCCACGCTGCCAACGGAATCGGTGATGTCGTAATAGGTATCGAGCCAGTTGATCGAGCGTGAGCGGAAGTCCTGGATGGCTATCCGACGGTTGACATCAAACTGCTCGATGGCGATTTTCTTTTCGGCGTCAATCTTTGCGGTCGTGGCTTGTGCACGGCGGAGATCCAACCCCCCGTCCATTACAAACAAAGCCAGCAGTCCACCACCGACAAGCAAGGTCAAGAAGACCAAGGAATAAACCAGCAACTTTGTGCTCGACTTCGTCTCGGCCTTCGGTTGACGAGGGGCAATAAAGTTCAGCGGAGTGACGTTGTAAAGCGATCTTGAAGCGAGCAACCCAACCGGGCCGAGGAACCGGGCTGATAAATCGGGTGTGGATCTACTCGGCTTCAAACTTGCCAGTGGATCGTAAGGCATAACTGGTATCGACAAGCCCTGCTGGAGTCGTGCGACCCACGACGCGACGTTCTCTTCACTTTCAGCAAGATACAACGCACCAATTTCTTCTTGCGGGTAGCTCGCTCTGAATGCGGCCAAAGAGCGTTTGGCTTCGCCAACAAGTGAGGCTTCGCTTGTAAGTGCCCCTGCACTCATGCTTCGACTGAAAAGGGTTTGATCGCCGCGATTCACCACGAACTCGCCGCCGCCTGGCCAGAGGCTAAGTACTGACAATGCACCTTTGCCGCCATCCGGTGCCGGCAACGTACCATTTCGGGTCGCTTGTTGAATGGCGGCCGAGGCGGCGAAGGGACGTGGATGAACAAGTTGCAGTTTCAGGCCTGCACTCTCCACCATCGTCTTGATCGCTTCGAGATAGTCCTTCTTGATGAAAGCCACGGTGGCCTTCTGTTCGTCCAAACCAGCCGGGTTGGGGATGGGCGTGTAGTCCATAACCAGTGTTTCCGCTGGCACGGCCAAATCGCGCTGTGATTGGAACCGCACGATGGCCGGTTCTTCGGCAGGGTTGCTCTTGGGGTGTTTGATATCTTTGAAGATCAGTCGATCACGAGGAACGCTGACCAGCACCGGGGCCGCAGCAATGCCAGCCTTTCCGAGTTCGACTTTGAGCTTGAGGCCCAACGCCGTGGCGGACTCCATCGTCAGCGGTTTCAAATCATCGACGATGGCCACTACCTTCTCAAGTTTCACAACACCTTTTTGTGCTGTGCCCGAGCAAAGGAAGTAACCCGCCGAATCAACATCCATAGCCAAGTAGCGTGACACGCTTTCACCTCACTCATGATCCGCCACTAGCGTGGCAGGTCGGTAAATCCACGGCCCAGTTCGTTCAATTCCCGGTAATAGACAATGCGAGGACGACCCTGCGTCACGTTGTTCGCATCGGCGCTTACTACGTATTCGATCACGGCTTCAGCACGAGCCGAAGGGCCATTCGGTTGTGCGAAGTATCCGACCGACTGTACCCGGTAGGCTCCGCTTCGCCCAGTGACGAACCTTGCGACGTTGCGGAACTTCGTGATGTCGAGGTTCGCTTCGGTGAGCATCCACGCAGCAGTGTCATCCGTGCCACCAGGGGCCGGTCGAGACGACAGGAGGTTGGTCACGTCCGATTCAGTCAGGCCGGGCAAGGCGGAAAGGACTTGTTTGGGTGCGGTCAGCACGTTGATACTTGGGGTCAGCTCTAAGTCTTCTGAAACCGTAAATTTGTCGAGAAGGATCTGCACGACTTTCTTCAGACTCTGAGTGTCGTTAATCGGGCAGGCCACGACTTGCGTGGGCACTTGTGGTGGGGAGTTTGCTGCACGGGGTAAGGCAATCTGTGTACCCACGATGCTGAACACGGAGCTGATCTTCCGACGGGATGGGAAGTTGCCATCGACACGGGCCTTCACCAGATCGCGGAGTGAACTGACGGGTGCTGCCACTTGGTTGGCTGGTAGCGGGCTAATGGCTGTGGTGGCACTGCCGCTGAAGCGGAAGTACATGATGTAGTCCGACAATTCCTGCCCAAGAGCTGCTGTCAGTGCTTCTGAACACTTCACCACATCCGTATCGTTCAGGTTAGTGCGTTGAACGCCAGTGGAATCGGTGTTGAGTTCTCGGCCATAACAGGTGAGAAACTCACTCCACCCACGTGTGAAGCCGGTACCATCCGAGGATTCATTCGAGTCTTGAACGCCGTTGCGGTTGCGATCCGCTCCGTAAAGCAAGTCAGGCGTAATGTCGCGGATCAATAACAGTTCTTCGATGCTGTTTAGTGGGCCGTTTTTGATGTGATAGGCGGGTGACAAACCAGCGTAGTAGTCGTCCTCGGCTCCGGCTGGTCGAGTGGTGCTGTCGGCATCGACCCAATCGACGATCGCGTCGGCGATGTCCTCGGTCATGTTCGGCAGTTTCATCAGGATATCGTGGAGTATTGTCCCGGTCGGATCAAGCAGAATCAGGGCGTTGATGTTAATCTTGCCAGATTCATCGGACAGGCCGTAACGACGTGTATAGCTATCGGTGCCATCACCGGAGTCGGACACATTCACCAGCGAGAACCGCCCGCCACCATAAATGCCAGTTGCATCGCCAACTGTCTGAGCAGAAAACTTGTCTGCTGAGTCCGTAAAGTTCGTACCAATCGAGTTGGGGTCCGAAAGTACGCTACAGGCCCAGTGGACGCCCGAGACCGCATTGGCTTTAGCTTGTTCAATCTCGTGGGCACGAACAGCCGCTTGATTCTGCCCAGCCATCGCTTCAGCGTACTGATACGCGACCAGCGTGAGCACCACCACAACGATGAGCACAGCAAACAGGACGTACCCCGACCGTGAACGGCATGAGTACGAAAGATATCCAGTTTGGCGAAGCATCGTTGAATCCTCTGGAATCAAGAACCGGTGCTTGGTGTGGTGCTGGTGTCCGTCGTTGTGCTGGCCGGCGCCGTCGCTAAGCCCACGGCAGCCCGCACGGGAAAAGTGTGTGTGTATGGTTTTTGCACAGCAGTTCCGTTCTTGTCCGTGAATTCCAGATTGAACGTCATTCGTACAGCACGCGGCGGCCCAGTGTTGGTTGAACCATCAGTTCCGCCTTGCGAACCATCCCACTCGGACGTAAACCCGCTACCACTTGCAAATTCGAACGAGACACTCGACACTTCCGGCACAATCAGGTCGGCGTCTTCCGTAGCGGAATCTGGGTCGGTGCTGTTCCACACGCCGTCGGCAGTCACCCACGGGCGTTCCTGTCGGCACAGACCTTTGCCACTGCTGTGCAGGTAGTAGGTCACGCGGATAATATCCGACCCATCACGAGCGTTTGGATCGAACTGCGAGAACCGTTGGCGGAGATACTTAGGGGCCTTGCTCACGAACATCGTGAGCTGAGATCCTGTGCCGATGATGCCAGATTGAAACGGGATGTTCGCTGTCGTGGCTGTCGAGTCCGTACTTGCGGATGTATCTGTCGTGGAGGCCGCCGTAGACACGCTGGTATCCGTCGTGGTTGTGGAACTGGATCCGCCACCCGTGCTGGTACCACCGGACTTCGGAGATTGCATACCAATCGTACTTGAAATATCGAGGTTCAAGCGGTTGATAACCGCCCTGCTCAACTCGCTTTCAGCAGTGAGTTCTCGTCCGGCGGTGGTCTGCTTGAACACGAGGTCAAACGTAGCATACAGCGCCGCCATGAGCATCAGCCCAATGACGCTGGCCACAAGGATTTCCAGGAGCGTGTAGCCGGGGCGGGCCATGGCATTGGGAGGGCGAACCTCCCGGTGAGCCGTGTTTTTAAATCCCGGCTCGGCAGGAGCCTCGCCCTCCCAAAATCGTCGATGCTTCATCATGGCGACGACTCCGTGCTGGGTGGTTGGGCTGTGGCAGCGTTGTTCAACAGATTCGCATCAAACACGAGTTGAGAGAGCTTCGTTTGATCCCGTTTGTTGATGTCCGCATTCGTCCAGACCGAGATGTCAATCAGGTAGCAACCGTTGCCGGTGTTCACGCTCGTGACTTCCCAATTCCATTCCGGTTGGTCTGCAAATGTACCGGCACCCCCGGTGTTAATGTCCACATCGCTGACTGCCGCTTCAATTTCGGCCATCTTCGAGCGTGCCAAGTTACTTCCCAAGTTGGTGCGATAGGCACTGATGGCGTTATCTACAGCTGTTCGAATTAAGATGGAGATTCCAGCGAGAGCCATCATAAAGATGACGGTCGCCAACAGCACCTCGATGAGCGATAAACCCGACCGACGGTAACAACCGGCAATACTAAGGTGGTTCGTGCTTGCGGCCGCGTGTCGGATCACTATCGGGTCCCCAGCGGTTGTGCGTTCGGGTCGCCCTGCCGATTGACTGCCACAGTGCCCGTTAGCCCGCGGATGCGGAACACCTGTGGGGTCACACCTGGCTCGTTGATGCTGAACTCGACATTATCTTCTACGCATGTTCCGTCGGGCTTGTATGTCACCAATAGTGTCCAGCCGCTGGTGTCGGAAGAAGAGCCTTGTGAAGCAAGCGTTACTGGAATGAGTGTTACCGTCGGCGGCAGCGTGATTGTAATGCTGAACTCCGCGGCTGGCGTTCCACCTTCGGCAATCTCCATCTGTTCCGAAGGGTCTGCAGCAACACGAACCTGTCGGCCATCTGGTGAAGCGAGTACCTGATAGTTCCGGCCATGGATCACTGCGTTACTGCGGGCTTCAGCAAGTCGGGTTTGTATGCTGTCGACAGCGGCTTTGGTTCGACCATCGGCCCAGAATGTCGAGAGTTTCGGCAGAATGACCGCACCAAGGATCAGGATCACCACCACGACAACCAGGATCTCAAGGATCGTAAATCCGTTGCGTTGCGATGATCGATTCATAGCGAACTCTCTGATGTGCGAATCGAGTTACTGGCCTTTGTTGACATCCGGGAACACGATCTGCTGACCGTTATCCATGTTGGTTGTTGAGAACACAGCACGTTGGTTCGTCGTGCCCGTCGAGTTTTGTGATGCGACGTATTGAACTTGGAACATTTGACCCCATGGATCAATCAGTGCAGACTGACCCTGCTCCAAAAAGTCGGCCAATGGTGAAATATCGCCGCCTTGGAGTTGATTGCCACTATTTTTGAGTGACCAAGCTTTTTCGGCTAACGACAGGTTCATCATTTGCTGCCGTGCTTTATCTTCCTTCGCACCCTTCAAGAACGTGAGTGTGGCAATGGTGCCAACGCTGGCGAGGATCACCACGATAGCCACCACAACGAGGACTTCCATCAGGGTGAAGGCAGCGCGGCGGGTCATCACTTCGCTTGGGGCAACTCGAACAATCATGGCGGTCTCCAGGAACGGGACAGGTGGGTGTCGATCAGTTAGCTTTGGTACTATAGCCGATAAGGTTTTAACGATTCATGAGAGAAATCGGCAATCATCAAACTCTCAGCTTTGGGAACCGGATGTTGATTCAATTCCCCTCGCTCCGGTCGCCAGGGAGAGGGTGGCCGTTAGGCTGGGTGAGGGGCTTTTTGGGAGGGCGAACCTCCCGGTGAGCCGTAACTGCGACTCGGCAGGAGCCTCGCACTCCCAAAAATCGACCTCTCCCCGTAAACGGGGCGAGGTGGTTGTCTTTTACCCCCATAGTATCCGGTAACGTCATGTCTTTTCTTCGACCGGTGCTTAACCTCTTCTGGCCGCACCGTTGCTTCATCTGCCAGCAATCTGTACCCGACGGTGAACCGTTAAGTTTCTGCTCGGCCTGCATTTCCTTGCTTGTTCATGAACCGACAACCACCTGCCTAAGGTGTACCTCACCGGTTGGCCCGTATGGCGATTGTTCACGGTGCCGTGGCGAAACGTTCCGCTTTGCATCGGCTATCCGGTTGGGCGGGTATGACGGTGTTCTGCGGGATGCCATCCTCCGTTGCAAGCAATCCGGGCAAGAAGGCCTGGCGGAACAGTTGGGGCGGTTGTTCGCGCGAAGTCGGCTGAAAGATAAGACGACGCTCACCCCGCAAGCTGTCATCCCCATTCCGTTGCATTGGTCGCGTCGGCTTCTCCGTCAGCATAATCAGGCGGAATCGATGGCCCGTGGCCTTGCAGCCGAGTTGGGCCTGCCGGTGTTCACAGGTGTAGTCGTGCGACAACGGCGTACACCACGCTTGGCGGATCAAAGCCCAACGGAACGACGGAGCTTGATGAAGAATGCGTTCCGCGCCAGGAAGACTCCGAGGCTCCAAGGAATGCGGGTTTTACTGGTAGATGACATTTTAACGACTGGCGCGACTGCAAACGCCGCAAGTGAGGTGATTCTGTCGGCAGGTGCAGCGCAAGTAGACCTCGCTATCCTCGCTCACCGATAAACCGATGGTAAGAGACACCAAAGTGGTGATCTCGCGAAACCTTCCGATCTGTGCAGATTCCTCCACCCCTGACGCGCAGCTTCCCGACAGGTCATCGGAGAATTTCAACTTTTCCTGATGTGCGATAGCGCATCTGGTATTTTAATGTATGTATTGGTTCTAAACAGACTTCTGGGGTGTCTGGTACGAATCGATGACAGGAGTGCATTTGATGCTACGTTCCATGATGGCGGTTGTGACGGTAGGTATGATTGTCGGGGCAGTACAAGCAGATGCGAAATCGTATTTCACTCACACCGAGTACGACTACGGCGTCTCAGCCGTCGGCCCGGTGCTAGTGCACTACTACCCGATCACGAACACGTCAAAAAAACCAGTAACCATGGGCACCCCACGTATCCAGTGTGGTTGCGTGTCGGTCACGCTCTTGAAGGGCACCATCGATCCTGGTGAGACAACGTTCCTGATCGTCAACATGAACACGGCCAAAATCCCCATGCAACAAATCGGCATGACAAAAAGCGTGACGGTACACGTACCGTTCCTCAGCCCAGTGCTCGAAGAAGTCGCCACGAAAGTGACCGTGGTAGCTCGCCCGGACATGATTTGGAGCACCACCGATGGCCTCGGCTTTGGCACCGTCGCCAAGGGCAAAACAGCCAAGGCAAGCATGAAAGTCACGCTCTACGGCAATGCCAAGTGGGAAATCAGCAACACGGAGAGCAATGGTGCTTTCATCAACGCAGAAGCCAAAGTGGTGTCACGAACCGGCAGTGAGACGACCTACGAAATCACTGCAGGGCTGAAAGATGATTGCCCCGAGGGCCCGTGGATGACCGAAATCTTCCTGAAAACCAACGCCAAAGGCATTGAGAAGATGCGTATCCCCGTGATGGTGAACGTAGTTCCAGCGATCAGCAGCAACCCAGGCACACTCAAGTTGGGGAGCATTCCAATGGGTGGCGAAGAAACCCGCGACGTACTGCTGACCGGCCTGCAACCTTTCAAAGTTCTGAAAGTGACCGGCGGCGATGACAAAGTTGTGGCATCAACCCAGACCGAAGGTGCCCGCAGTCAACACACGATTAAGGTGAGCATCAAGACGGGTGCCGCAGGCGACATCATTCGTGAACTGAAGATCCTCACGGACAGCAAGGACATGCCAACGCTAATCCTGCCAGTGAGCGCTACGGTGAAGAAGTAAGCGGTTTGATTTGAACGACTTGCTGTTCGGAATGTGGGCTAGCGAGTGTTAGCCTGCCAAGTTCAAATGACACGGATGATCACACCGTCCGCTCAAACAAAAGACTTGCAAAACAAACAACCCACCGGATTACCGGTGGGTTGTTTGTTTTATTGCTCTTCAACTTACTTCTTCACTTCGAACTCGGCATCAATCACGTCACTGTCGTCCTTCTTCGCGCCGCTTGGCTGAGCTTGACCACCGGCACCGCCGCCAGCGTTCTGCAAGTGCTGGCCCATAGCCTGGGCAGCGGTTTCCAGGTCCGCGATGGCGCTCTTGATCGCCGCCACGTCGCTCTCCTTCACCGTGTTACGCACCTTGTCGATGGCCTGAGTCAGCGGGGCCTTGTCGCTCTCGCCTAGTTTTTCGCCAGCTTCCTTCAGCATCTTCTCGAACTGATAGGCCTTTTGGTCACCTTCGCTGCGCACGTCGGCCAGTTCGCGCTTCTTCTTGTCCTCATCGGCGAACTTCTCCGCGTCCTGCTTCATCTTCTCGACTTCCTGGGCGTTCAGTCCACTGCTGTGCTCGATGCGTACATTGTTGGCCTTACCCGTGTCCGTATCCTTGGCAGACACATTCAGGATGCCGTTGGCATCGAGATCGAAAGTCACTTCGATCTTCGGCGAACCTTGTGGGGCTGGGCGGATGCCATCAAGGTGGAAGTTGCCGATGCTCTTGTTGTCATTCGCAATCGGGCGTTCACCTTGGAACACTTTCACTTCCACGCTGGGCTGGTTGTCCGCTGCCGTGGTGAAGGTCTCGCTCTTCTTCGTTGGTATGGCGGTGTTACGTGGGATCATCACCGTCATGCGGCCATATTGAGTTTCGAGGCCCAGGCTCAGCGGGGTCACGTCCAGCAACAACAGGTCGCTCTTGCTACCCAGGAGCAAGCTCGCACCCTGTACGGCAGCTCCCACGGCCACCACTTCATCGGGGTTCACTGTGCGGTTGCCGTCCTTGCCAAAGATTTCCTTCACCAACAACTGAACACGCGGCATCCGGGTCATCCCGCCCACCATCACCACTTCGTCGATGTCGCCGGGTTTCATGCCAGCGTCTTCCAGTGCCTTGAGCACGGGCTTCTTGCAGCGTTCGATGAGGTGATCCACCATGCGCTCGAATTGAACGCGGGTGATGGTCATGTTGATGTGCTTGGGCACACCATCAATAGCCGTGATGAATGGCAGGTTCACATCGGCATTCACTTGCTGGCTCAGGTACTTCTTGACCTTCTCGCCTTCATCTTTGAGGCGTTGCATCGCCATCGGGTCTTTGCGGAGGTCAACACCGTTTTCCTTCTTGAAGTCCTCGGCGATGTAATCGATGACCACTTGATCGAAGTCGTCGCCACCGAGGTGAGTATCGCCGTTGGTCGACTTCACCTGGAAGTTGGCCACACCGTCGATCTCGTACAGTTCGAGGATTGAGATGTCGAACGTGCCACCACCGAGGTCGAACACGGCGATCTTTTGATCCTTGCCTTTCTTGTCGAGGCCGTAAGCCAAGGCAGCGGCCGTCGGCTCATTGATGATGCGCATCCGTTGTTTGGTCTTCAGCTTCGTCTTGGGATCTTCGATTTCCCATTCCGTGTCGAAACCTGCGATAGCAGCGGCATCAATCGTGGCCTGACGTTGAGCATCATTGAAATAGGCAGGTACGGTGATGACGGCCTTACGCACCGTGTGTCCGAGGTACGCCTCCGCGGCTTCCTTCAGCTTGCGCAGAATCATCGCCGAGATTTCCGGCGGTGTGAATTGCTTGCCGTCGATATCCACTTTCACGAGGTCGGCCTTGCCGCCGACCAGCTTGTATGGCACCAGCTTTTCTTCGCTCTCTACTTCTTCATGGCGACGACCCATGAACCGCTTGATGCTGTAGATGGTCTTCGTGGGGTTCGTGACGGCCTGGCGCTTGGCCGGATTGCCAACGATACGGTTACCATCCTTGGCGAAGCCAACCACGCTAGGCGTGGTCAATTCACCTTCTTGATTGACGATGACCTTGGGAGTGTTGCCTTCCATCACGGCGACAACGCTGTTGGTAGTGCCGAGGTCAATACCGATGATCTTTTCTGTGCTCATGGTTGCTCCAGTTTATGGTGGCGTTTTTGGTTTTGATGTAGCGGTACTCACATACAGCATGCGGTGTGCCAGTCCCATGATTGTGTTGGGTGCAAATGGCTTAACGTGTTGATTTTAAACAACTTAACTCAAGAAAGTTGTTTAAAGAACTGCGTGGATTAGAGCACTGCTGCCAATTCGGCACAGCGTAGTCGCAAATTGGCGGAGTGACCGCTCGGCAGTTCGCCTTCGTGTGGAACAACTCGAAGGTAAATTCGTGCAAGTAGTCGTCTTCGCTCTGAACAACACAACTGCTTTGTTCCGCTACGCCTTCCGTGTTCTCAGATTCCATCGCGATTGATGGTGTGTACAGTGTCGATTTCGACCCCGACTGTTGATCGTTTGCGAGTGGTCAATGCCGCTGATGCCAATGCGTGCTTCAATTCGAACAATGGTGCCCGAGCCGATGTACCAACCGTGCCAACCACCCACCCCAGTTCAACACTTCGGCTTGAGCGAACCAGCAGACTTGCTATCGCTGCAACAATTCATGAGGGAGCGCCATGCCACCTTGGGCTTGGTACACGGTCTTTGGTCTGGCCGTTGGGCTGCTAGTTTCGTTCGTTCTCGATTACGTGATGACTGCATGGCGGAAGCGCTATCTGCCTCCACCATCGACGACGGTGTTTTTCGCGGGCGATCGCCACGGAGAGCACTCTTTGCTTGATACCGTTTCTTCTGCACGTAAAGAAGTTCTGCTGGTATCGAAGGTCGTGCCATCCGGCGAACTTTTGTTGTCCCTCAATCAACTCTGCGATCGTGGGGTTCAGGTGCGGGCGATAGTTGGCCAAGCTCCACGTGGCTTAATCAGCCGATTCACCGTAGCGCTCACCCCGCAAGATGTTGCTGAAGAATGGATTGTGGTCGATCAACAATGTGTTGTTCGCGGGGCAATTTCGCACGATACCGAAGGTCTAGAAGACCGGTTGATTCTACGTGGGAAGCCCGACCTTGCGCTGGCATATGCCGCTCAGTTCGAATCGTGGTTAAGTGATTGTGAAGCGATTGCCACACCGATGATGTCTGTCAACGTCGCTGTGGCCTAGCAGCCGAGCCTCGGATTGACCGTAACCCTTTCCGCAGGTATGGCCGATACTATGATTTGTCGTTGTTGGGTCACGTTCTGTTGCCTTGTGAGCTTGCTGGTATTGCCAGCCTGCGGCCCGCGATTGCCTATCCCAATCCATAACGTTCAACCGTACCAAGTGGGTGCAACCGCCGCGAAACGATCCGAGTTTGCCAGTTACCCGAGCGTACCGGGGCAAACAGTTTCGCTGCATGCCGGGCCAACCGATGCTTACGCCCATCCAACTCCATCGCAGACCGAGATTAGCCATGGACCTGCGGAATCCGTTCTGCCGCCGCTGCCCGATGTTAAGCCAAAAGAAGAATTCAACCCACTGACCGCTGCACTAGCGGACTTCCAGGCGAACAAACCTGACGCTGCGGTGAAACATCTTGAAGCCTTCGACAAACCAAACCAGGAACTATTACTTCAATTGATCCCCACGTTGGTGCAGGTCTCAAGATTGAACTTGATTCAACCAGACGCCGAAGAGACGGCCACGTTGGCCAAGCAGTTTGAAAGTGCTGCTGCGATTATTGCAAAACGATCGAAGCTCACCGTGCGCAAGGCCATTTTGTGCGACTCCGTGCAATCCTTCGGCAAATACACACCCGTGGCGGAAACGCAGTCGCTCATGCGTGGCACCACGTATCTCTTGTATGTCGAAGTCGGAAACGTCCCAAGTGCACTGCTTCCCCGTCCTGATGGCGATTGGTATCAGACAAAACTTGAATGCTCGATGCAGGTGAAAGACGACGCCGGCACACCACTCGAAATTGTGAACGTTAAGAATAAGGACGATGGGCCGAAGAACGTGATTAAAGACACGCGATCCGAACTTACCCGTAGTGCTATTCACGATTACTACATCCGCAGTCAATTCGATACGCCCAGCAGGCCGGGCCTGTACTCGGTGTCGTTCGAAGTGCGTGACCCACGCACTGGTCAGTCCGTCAGCAAATCAATTTCCTTCCGCGTGCCGTGATTTTGGCTCTGCTGACTGCTATCACAACTCAAAGAGATTCAACGGTACCCGAGGCATCACCATGCAACCTCTCTCGGCTCAGTCCGCGCTCGATGCTTACTTTCTCGAAGCCCGAAGTAAGCTTCTCGACCTCGCCGGTATCTTTGATCGCATCGACCGCGGCGGTGGCCTGACCAACGACCCACGACATCAACGATTGATCGCGGCATTAGAACTGCTAAAAGCCAATGGCCCCGGTCGTGCTGCTGCCGTGCAAGAGTTGTTCAGCTTGGCCTACGACCCGAATTGGGCCGTGCCAAAACCGAAAACGTGACAGGGGAATGAATCTTGATTGACGTTGCTCAACCACCGCCGGTGGTGAAGTTCACCCCGGCCCAATGGCTATTGGTTTTGATTCTCGCGGCGATGAACTTTGCTCACATCCTGGATTTTGTCATCATCATGCCGTTGGGGGATACACTCCGCAAAGAGATGTCCATCAACCCGCAGCAGATCGGATTTATCGTCGCGATTTATGGGCTGACAGCTACCGTTGCCGGACTTGGCATCTCGTCCATCATTGATCGTTTTGACCGCAAGAACGTCTTGCTCATCAGCTTCGTGGCGTTCACGTTCGCCACAGCCTTTTGCGGAATTGCCGTCAGTTATGAAACACTGCTCGTTGCCCGTGGTCTGGCAGGTGCTGCCGGAGGAGTCGTGGCCAGTACACTCATGGCCATGATTGGCGATGCTTTCGAGAACCGCCAGCGTGGGCGGGCTATCGGCATTGTGACCGCTTCGTTCGCCGTGGCGTCCATCGCTGGATTGCCCATCGGCTTGTTGCTGGCTCAATGGTTTCATCGTGGAGTGCCATTTCTGGCCATCGCCGGATTATGTGTTCCGATCTTCGTGCTCGCACTGTGGAAGTTGCCTACCTTCAAAGGCCATGTGCTGGCCAAGGCGGCTAGACCACTCGACCAATTGTGGGCCGTGGTGAAGCAACCGCGACACCTGCTCTGCTTCGTGTTCATGTATGCTCTTGTGCTCGGTACGTTCACGGTCATCCCATATCTTGCGCCGTACTTCCAAGCCAATTGCGGATTGCCGGCAGATCAAATTCCGATCATCTACTCGGTTGCCGGGTGTGTGACGTTAGTGTCGATGATCATCATCGGCCAACTAACGGATCGCATCGGCCAGTGGCCGGTGTTTCTCTTCTTCGCCTCTGGTGCCATCGTCATGGCGATGATCATCACGCGGTTGCCAGCGGTGAACCTGATCGGTGCCTGCCTGGCAACGACCGGTTTTATGGTCATGGCCAGTGGACGAATCGTTCCTGCCCAAGCGATGATGTTGCGTGTTGCTGATCCAGCGTTGCGTGGAGCGTTTACCAACTTGAACTCAGCGGTCAGTCACCTCGCCACCGGCACCGCCCCGCTGATTTCCGGGGCCATCGTTGGTGAGATTTACGAAGGCGGCCCGCTCACAAACTATGGGACGGCGGGTTTGGTGGCCGCAGGGTTCGGGCTCATGGCCATCATCTTGTCGTACTGGTTGCGACCAAAGACAGCGCCGGTTGCTAGAACTGCAAGGACACCTGTACTCTCCGAGACGACATGAGCACCCCGCAACCAAAACTCACGAAGCCGGAGTTCAAGCTCGTGCTGCTGCTCGCAGCCATCAATTGTGTGCAGATTACCGATGCCTTATTGATGTCTCCGCTGGCGAAGTCGCTGCAAGAACAACTCAACATGACCGTGGAGCAGCATTCGTTCACAGCAGCGATTTATGGCTTCGCAGCAGCGTTGTGTGGGTTGCTGTCTTCCGCATTCATCGATCGATTCGACCGTCGCTTTGTGATCTTGCTTGCCTTCAGCGGTTTGATCCTGTCCAGCGTGTGCAGTGCCTTGGCCATCGACTTCTGGACGTTGTTGATTGCCCGCCTCGCCGCAGGCATGACCGGTGGCCTGACAACGTGCGCCACCCTGGCTGTGATCGGCGACGTGATTCCCGACGAACGCCGAGGCTGTGCCTTGGGGATGCTTCAATCGGCCTTTGCCGTGGCAGCGGTCATCGGTCTGCCGTTGTGCTTCTTGCTGAGTGTGTTGACGAAGACGTTTGCCTTGGCCTTTGCCGCCGTGGCGATCTTTGGCGTGCTCGTTTTGGTTTGGAGCATGCGCAAATTGCCGAAGATCAAGCCAGACGCCGTGGTCGGTGGACGCAATGCCCTGCGTGATGTGAGCAGGGTCTTTGCCGTGCCGAATCACCTGAAGGCGTTCCTTTTCATGCTGATGGTGTCTCTCGGTTCTTTCGTGGTGATCAACTTCATGCCGCAGTACATGGTGCTGAATTGCGGGGTGACCGAGGATCAATTCACCCTGATCTTTATTGCCATGGGTTTGTGCAGCCTTGGTGCAGCGATGGCCAGCGGCAAAATGACGGATCGCTTCGGCCCTAAACCAGTGTTCGTGGCGACGATGATTTTGCTGATGGTCGCCGTGGGGATTGTCGTGACCCTTCCGCCGGTGCCCGTGTGGGTGGCTGGCCTGGCTGCTTGCTTGTTCATGGCCACAGCCGTGGGCCGGTTGGTGCCCACGCACAGCATCATGCTTTCCGCAGCGACACCGGCCTGTCGCGGGGCGTACACCACGGTGTACAACTCGGTCAGTCACTTGGGCACCAGCGTTGGCCCACTGATCGCCGGGCAGATTATAAGCATGAAGGATGGTCAACTCGCCCACTACCCGACTGCCGGTGCTGTTGCTATCGGGTGTTCGTTGTTGGGCATCGTGCTGTCGTACTTCGTCAAGCCAGCATCAACGAACCGTTGATTCCGTCTTCCCTGCATCCAGAAACACATCCATCTGCTGACCCACGAAGATGTTTTTCGCTTTGCCTTGCAGGGCATAAACGACTTGCAGCACGCGGGTATCCACACGTTCCGTGTTGGCACCGGTGAGGCTACGCTTGGGAATCACGTAAGGTTCCAACCGTACGAACTCGAGCTTGAAGGAAACGTCCGGGTTGCCGCGTGGTTTGGCAACGCCTACTAACGAGGGCTGGTAACGGGCAATGTCGTTCTCGTCGATGTCAACTCGCACATGCAACTGCCCGACAACACCCAGAACAATCGCCGCTGCTTGGCCGGGGTTGTTGCCGACGTATTCACCAGGGCGGATGTTCACTTGCAGCACCTTGTACTGAGTGTTCGCGTTGTCAGGCACTTCGACGCCTTTGGTGTCGAGCTTCCATCGGAACATGGGCGCTTTCACGGTCAGTCGAGTGAGTTCAATTTTTGTTTGCTCGAGCTGTGCCGTCGCTTGGTCAACTGAGGCCTTGGAGATATCCTTGTCGTACTGCCAAGCTCCGGCTTCCCAGAGGACGAAGTCGGCCTTGGCCCGATTCAGTTGTTGCTTGGCCAATTCTGCTGCCAGTTGTCGGCGTGTAATTTCTTCTTGTGAAACGGAAGATGCAAGCTTCTGCACACGGTCGTATTGTTGCTGAACATCCTGCAACGCAATCTCAGATTCTTTCACCTTGGCTTCGTTCACAGGTCGTTCTTCATCGCGTGGCATCTTCTTCAACTTGCTGAGTTGTGCGTTGGCCAACGCTAGGAGGCTCTCGCGGTATTTGCGCTCGGCCTGCAGGGTTCGATCATCAATTTGAAACAGTCGATCGCCGGGCTTAATGGTGTCACCGACTTTGATGAACAACTTGTCCACGACGCCGGGAACGTGCGAACCGATCAGTATGTTTTCCGTCTCCGGTTCGATAATCCCCGAACCTGCAAGTTGCTTGGCGTACGGGCTTTTGCCCGGCTCGATGGCCGGCGTCACAGGCGCAGGCTTCTGCTGAGCCCTGAGGATCTGTGTGACCGCAAAGATCAGCGTGCAAACGCAGACCAGCGGAAGGATGTATCGCGTGAACATGGCCGGTGGCCTCCAATGGTATGTAAATCGAGCCTGCCCGCGTGAGCGGCAGGAGGTTTTTGTCCGATGACTCCTGGTACTTGCAGGAGCATTTTTTGTTCGAAGACTCCTGCCGCTGACGCGGGCAGGTTCAACCCAAACGTCAATGATCTCTCTGAAAGCTTGCTGCCGTGTCGATCTTCTCAATGCCGCCGTCGCTCATCGACACAATGCGGTCGCCGAAGTCGTACACCCGGCTATCGTGCGTCACGACCACCACGGCACGATCCGACTGCACCGCAACCGACTTGATCAAGTTCATCACGGTGCGACCGGAAACCGCATCGAGGGCTGCCGTAGGCTCATCGCACACCAACAACTTGGGATCGTGTACCAACGCCCTGGCAATGGCCACACGTTGCTGTTGACCACCGGATAATTGATTTGGATAGCTCTTCAGCCGGTTGCCTAGGCCTACTGAGTTCATCACTTCCGTGGCTTTTTCAATTGCCTTTTT
>JBBRME010000008.1:0-45552 GCA_038230995.1 Gemmatales bacterium | reverse complement strand
AGCGGTGGAGCAGGGTGCGCAACGTGTGCAGACAGCACTCGTACATGAGCGTGCCCGGCATCACTTTGTCGTCCACAAAGTGGCACTCGATGAACCACTCCTTCGGCTGGATGTCATATTCTGCGCGAACGAAACCCAAGCCAAAACGCCCACCAGTTGCATCCAGCACCGGCACGCGATTCACCAGCTTGAGCATTCCGCTGGGTAACTTCATCGGCTGCTTTAAACTCAGCCCAGTAAAGCTCTCACCGAAAGCACCCACGAGGTCGCCCTGATGCAACGCCTCAACACCAGCAGCATCCAGTGACACCGGGCTGTCAAAGTTCGCCAACGGTTCCCACTCGCCAGGCTTCTTGCCAGCCATCGGCAGTTTGTCGAGCTTGGTATGAACAATCCCCTGCCCAGCAGCCAGCGCCGCCGCCTTGAAGAACCCGGCCACGCCGTTGTTAATGCTTAAAAGCGGTTGACCGTCGATGGTGCCTTCAAAATGGAAGCGGAACAACCAGGAGTCGGCTTGCTGGAAGAACTCATCAATGTGGATGTCGTACTCGATCCGTTCGCCAACTCTTGGCAACTCTCGATGGAACGTGACCACGGCATCGAGTAAACGGTAGACCGCCAACCCTCGTGTCTGGAAGTCGATGCCGAGGAAGCCAGCGAGGAACAAGTCCGCCTGCCCGCTCTCCACTGTAACACTGGTTGGGCAGCGCCCGTTGTCGAGATACCAGCGATCAGCTCGCACCGTGTGCTCGGTCAACACACGACCATTCTTCATGCTTTGCGGTTCGCCCTCTATGTTCAACACCGCATCGACCAGCATTAGCGGGCCTTCCGGCAACCGCACCCGCGTGGGGAAGGTGTCCACTTCAGCGAAACTCTCGCCAAGCACTTTCACAATCTGTCCCACGGCGAACTCGGTACAGTCCGCGAAGCTGAGTCGACGCGGAACAACAGTGTGCGTGGCCGACTCCAGAGGAGTTTCGATCATCTCGTCCGCGTCGTCGTCCGTCAGCTCGCCCAACAACCGACGGAGCAATTCGTTCTGCACGCTCATGGCCTCATAGGTGATCTGTGTTGCGTCGTTCTGAAGTCGAAGGTAGGTCGAATGGGTCTGATTTGTGCTTGTGACAATCGCCGTGCCAACCTCAAGAAACGAGAGCACTTCCGGGGTTTCAGCAAGAACAACCACCGGCGGCTGCGACGGTTGCTCACGCTTTGGTAAACGATGAACCAGCACCGAGATGGTGTTGGCCGATGTTGCTTCATCTGAAGGAAGAGCCGGGTAAAGCTTGGTGATGTCCCATGCGAAGCGATGCACGTGCAGCGTCGCCAACGTCCGAAGGAGTTGACTGGTTTCATCGCCGCGAGATGTGCAGATGGCGCGGACAACGTGCTTGCGCTGGCTGAGGTTTGCCCCGATCATCCGCGTACAGGAAGCACCCGGGCCGACTTCGATGAAAGCCCGCACGCCTTCACGGTAGGCCGTTTCCAACACGGCCGGGAAGTCGATGGTTCCCAGCAACCCGGCGGTAATGCTCTCAGCAGCGTTGGCCGTGTTCAACGTGTAGCTTCGACCCCAAGCTCCGCTGTAGACTTTGACTTTCTGATTGGTCGTTACGGGTAACGTATGCAACTCTCGGTAGGCTTGTTCCACTGGCTTTGCCACATCGCAGTGGGCCAAAGTCACACCGGTGAGAGTGAACATCGGCTTGCCGATTGATGCCACCAACGCGGCTAGATCCTGGGCTAAGCCACCAATAACGCACTCTGTTGGCGTGTTGCTCATCAGCAGATAGACACGTAGCCCTGGGCGCAACTTCGAAAGAACATCATCCTTGCCAACGCCGATAACACCGGTGACCCAGTTCACCGGCTGTGATGAATCCAAGCCGAGACTGATCTGTGCGGCACGGTACGGCGGGCCGAGATCTTCGCCGAACAGCGTGGAGGTTTGCACCCGATTCAGCATCTCGTCGCGGGCCGTCCAGAGCCTCAACCCGAATAAGCCAGCGCTCTCGCCTAGGCTCTGGCCGATCATCGCATCGGGCTTCACACCGCAGGAGGCCAGCACATCGCTCACCAGAGTTCCGAGTGCCACCTGACCAAAGAGAAACTGCTTTGCTGTCGCGTGGGAGGGAATGCTTTCCTGCCAGAAGATGTCCGGTGCGTATTGGCTGGCGAGTTCTCGATTCTCGATGCCCTGTTGGCGAAGCACATCGGGAAAGGCCAACGCCAATTCGCGGCCCATGCCTGCAAAGTGGTTGCCCGAACCGGGGAAGACGAAAGCCAGTTTGCCTTGCAAACCCAGCGGTTCCGGCGTGTAGAAGATGCGATCCCGCAGTGAAGCGTTCGTGCTGACTTCAGTCGCTCCCACCGTTATTCGTGCTCGCAACTCTGCGAGCGCTGCTGAAAGTTCCTCACGCGATTTGACCACGAAGGCCGCACCGAGTTTGAGGCCAGCACGCAACGGGCTGGCCGTGGCCCAGGCACGCGCGAGTTGATCGATATTGCATGTTGGTTGCGAAACGATCCACTTCGCAAACCTGTCCAGTGACACTTCGATGTCACTGGTTGTACCACCGTCAAACGCGAAGATCCCTTCGTGCAATCCACCCATCGGCGTGGACTGCAACGCCACCGGCTGTGGCGATTCTTCCAGGATGATGGTGATGGTATTGCCATCGAGCGACGAGCCACCCACAAGCGCACTTCGTGTCTTGTTTTGGTTCGTCAGCCAGAATTCAGCAGCATCAGTACTCTTCAGCCCACGGGGCAGGCACTGTTGGTGCAACGCCAACGCCATGCGAATGGTGGCCAGCACAACACTTGCGCACCCCGCATCACCAGACTGTTGTCGGGTGGAGGTGTAGCGGTTGCCCGTCTCGCTTTTCGCCTGTTGCCGGAGTTCCGGATCGAGATCGTGTAGCCCGACGAGGTGCAGTTGCTTCTGCGCATCCACCGAAGCCCGCCGCTGACTCAGCAAGTCCGCCTGATGGGCATCGTTTGAGTGAAGCGCTGAGCCGATCCCACGGATGACCGCATAGATCGTATCGCCGTCTCGCTGGGCATCGGCCAACCGCTTCAGCACCAAACAGCCCGCCGCATCGTTGGCCGCAAGTGTTCCACCCAGTTCGCGTTTCGGCAGTGCTGCACGCGGATCGTTCCCCAGTTCCACGCCACCCACAACCACGCGATCCACTTCATTCAGTCGCAGTGCTCGCACACCGAGTTGGATCGCCGTGCCGGAGGAAACATCCTCACTGCAACAGGTGAAGCTCGATCCACCAAAGCCAAACACCCGCGAAATACGGCTGGCGGCAATGCTACCCAGTGCGCCAAGGGTTCGATCCGCCGTGAGCGGAGGCCATTCGGTGTCGGGCAGTTCGCTCCACCGGAGATGGAAGTTCGTGGTGTTAAGATCCAACCCCAAGCCGATGTACACGGCGGTGCGCAGGGCCAACGGATCGCCAGGCTTGTGGACGCCAGCATCGGCCAAGGCATCGGCTGCCACTTGGAGTGCCAACAACTGTTGCGGTAGCATCTCCGCCAATTCTTTGGGCGGGATGCGGAAGCGATCCAGCGGTACCGTGAGTTGTTCAAGCGAGCCATCAACAGCTCTACCCAGATTCAACGTGGTGTTCCACTCCGCCGCATTTGCGCTCGTTCCCACCTGTGCGGCTAGTCCCACGATGGCAATGGGCGACAGGCTGGTATCAGCCGTGCTCGTATCTCGTGCTCCGGTTGCTTTGGTCGGCGTGATCGACGTTCCACTGCGGAAATGTTCATGAAGCGATTCCCGATACTGCTCCACGAGGAGATGGGCGTTCACACCGCCGAAGCCAAAGCCACTGACGGCAGCCCGCCGTGGGGCATTGTTCTCCCTGTTGGGCCACGGCTCCGCTTTTGTAAGGACACGAAGGGGGCTTTGCTCGGCATTCCAGTGGGCCGCATGACCCGTGAAGTTCGGCTGCGGTGGTAACTCACCGTGCTTCAGGCACAGCAAAACTTTGGCGAGTGCCGCACTCCCCGCACCGGTAAGCAAATGCCCTACGTTCGCCTTCACCGCACCAATCACACATCGGCTTTTTAACGCACCATCGCCGTTCAACAATTCACTCAGGCTCTCGTACTCCACCGCATCGCCCACCGGCGTACCAGTGGCATGGCACTCGATCAAATCCACATCACTCGGCTTCCACTCGGCCATGCGGTAGGCCGCATGCATGGCCCGAAGTTGGCCTTCCTTGGCTGGAGCCAATAGGTTGCCGGTCACATCGTTACTCAAGCCCCAACCACGCAGCACACCGTGGATTTCGTCTGCATCACGGATAGCGTCCGGCAGGCGTTTGAGGACGAATATGCCCGCGCCCTCACCGACCACCAAACCATCGGCCGTCGCATCAAACGGACTGCACACCCCACGTGGCGAGAGTGCCCGCAGTTGGGCAAACCCCATCTGTGTGTACAGGCTATCGGCCCGGTTCATGCCGCCCGCCAGCATCACTTCGGCCCGACCACTGATGAGTTCATCGCAGGCCAGCTTGATGGCGTACAGGCTGGAAGCACATGCGGCATCCAGCGTGAACGTGCCGCCGCCGAGATCCAGCCCCTTGGCTAACAGACCTGCCGGTAACCCCGCGACGAAGCGGTTCAGCGGATGGATCTTTTGGCTTGGCTTCACCTTGCCTAGGTACTGCCGGGCCAGTGCCGAGGATTGCTGTGTTGGCAGGCAAATGTTGCCGAGGATGACCCCAGCCCGACGACGATCCACTGGCTTGCTTCGGACCGAGTTCCATGCCCGTAGACCAACATCCAGAGCGAGATGAAAGAGCGGATCGAGTTGTGCGAGCAGTCCCTTGGGCAAGTTGAATGCGGCTTCATCAACCGTGAAGTCGTCCAGAAAATATCCGCGAGCCGAGGGGACACGATCCGCAGTGGGTGTCCGTGGGTCGAGGAATTCTTCTTTGGGGCGAAGCCAACGACCGTCCGGCACCTCGCTGCTGGTATCCATGCCGTTGCGAATCAATTGCCAGTATTGGTCCAAACTGCCGCCGCAGCCGGGCAAGCGGACGGCGTAGCCAACAATTGCAATCCGTGCGGTCGGGATCGACATGGGGGTGCTTTGTATCTCGGGACTGCGTTACGACTTCACACGTGGCGATAGTTGATTCTTGCGGAACGCCTGATTCAACTGTGGATCGATCAAGCACTCGTAGTCCTGGATCGTGGCAATCACACTACCGTCGGTCAGGTCGATCAAGTCGAGATCGGCCCGCGCAAAGGTGCCGTTATCACGGGTGACTTTCAACGAAACTTGCACCGGCCCTGCTGGGAAACTCCGGCGATACTGCCGATATCGCCCGGCGAAGCAAGGCAAGCTCCCGGCCCCGTGTTCCGCATAGCTCCAAAGGATCATCATTTGGAAGCTGGTATCGATCACCAGCGGATCCGTGATCCATTCCGAACGCAGCGGTTCGGTCATCCACTCCGATGGACTCAGGGCCGGGTACGATGTACCCAGGATGCCACCCTCGGCGATGCCGTCAATTTTTTCAATGCCGTGCAAGTCCGGCCCGTGGAAGAGGAAGTAACGATAGATTTCATCAAGCGGGTGAGGGTAAGGTTGCAGTGGGGGAAGCGAGTTGGCCATCGGTGCCGGTGGTAATTCAGCACACAACAACACTTCGCAGCGCGAATGGATTAACTCGCGGCCATCACGGCGACGGCCACGCAATTCCACGGGCACATGGAACAGCCCACCTTCGCGCTTGGTGGCCTTGCCGGCAACGGCCTTGAGTTGCACCTGGGCACCATCTTCTATCTGGATGCCGTTGGTCACACGGATTTCGTTCACGCCGTGGAAGATCAAACCGGGGTTGCCAAGGAGAGCCGCGTGGGCCAACCATTCCAGGTGCAAGGCCATTGGCAGCACTGCTCGGCCATCGATAATGTGCGATCGTAAAATCGGGTGACTTGGGATGTCGATGGTCCGCTCGAACACAGTCGCCATCTCTGGCAAACCAGTCGAGATTTGCTCTGGTACTGGCAGAGGAACGCTGACCGCTGGTGTAGGTGCCAATGCCGGAACTGGCAGGTCTTTGCTCTCAGGCTCTTTGCGTGTCGCGCGGATGTTACCAAGTGCCACCACTTCAACGGCCTGACCAGTAGAACTCAGTTCTTGCAATGCGAACATACCTCCAGCCGCGAGAGGTATCATGCCGATGCCTTCGGCCTCGAACATCTTCTTCAAACCCGGGCTCACCATGCCGCCTTCCCATGGCCCCCAGTTGATCGACACCACGCGGGTCAGAGGTCGCTTGCGGGCTTCCACCTGGGCTATTTTGTTGAGCACTTCGTTGGCAACACCATAGGCCAATTGTCCGGTTCGTCCCAGCCGTGCGGTGGTGCTGCTGAACAGCAAGATCGCCTTGAGGGTTTGGCTGCCAAGGAATTCAAGCAGGTTTAACAGCCCAGTGACTTTCGTGGCGTACACGGCATCAAACTGTTCGATAGTGAGGTCTTCAATCCGGCGATCTGCTAGGATCCCCGCACCGTGAATCAAACCGCTGATGGCCCCATGCTTGACCTGCACCATGTGCAAAACGTCGGCAACTTGTTCGGGCTGGGCCACATCCACAACGTAATAGGCAACTTTGCTTCCCGCTTTTTCGATGCGGCGGATCGTGTTTCGAATTTCTCGCTGTGCCACAATTTTCGAGTACATCTCACTGATGATTTTTGGCGTTGCTTGTACGCCTAAATAACTTGCAATAGCACCCTTCAGGGTTGTTTCATCGCGATGAATATCACTCCAGCTGGACTCTGGCCCGCTCGGCAATGCGGTGCGGCCGAACAACACCAGGGTACTGCGGAACGCTTCAGCAATGGATACTGCAACCTCGGCGGTAACTCCACGACCACCGCCGGTGACGAGAATCACATCCTTCGTGTTAAATGTGGCCAGACCACCAGCATTCTTTCGTGAAGTCCGTGCCAGTTGGATGGCCACACGGTGATCGACCGACACGCCCACTTCTGTAGGCCCACTCTGGAAGAATTCACTGATGAGGGCTTGGGTTGCCGCCAGTGGATTCTTTTCGGCGAAGGTCGGTTGTAGGTCGAGTGCCTTGACGGAGATCTCCGGCCATTCATGTCGGACAGTTTTCACGAGTGCAGCCAAGCCACCCGATGTCGGATTCACCGTCGGGTCGAAGTCGGTCAGTCCAAACGAGCCATCGAGACGCGACACTGTCACAAACAGAGCAGAACCTAATTTTGTGGAGGCTCGCAACGATGGACCGCAGTGCTGCAACCATTGGAACGCGAGGCGGTTGATTGGCAAGTTATCAATGTTCGGGGGCGAAATGAGGATCAACCCTGCCGGTTGACCGGTGATGTTTTTCGGTTCTTCCCAAGGCAGCGTGCGCACCAGGAAACGAAGCTTTGCCAACTCATTTGTCAACAACAAGAGGATCGGATCATCCTGCGCCGCGACGACCCAAATTTCGCTGCCTTCAGGGAACGGTATCGTTGTGCGTGGAGACTTGAGCTCAAGATCCAGAGCTTGCAGGATGCTCCGGTCGATGATGTCTAATCCGAGTTGCGTTGAGGATCGCAAGCCCGAACCGGATGAACCTTCTAGCCGTGTTGGTTGTTTTGGTTGTACGGGTGGATTAAGGGGAATCGGTTCAAACTGGAATTGTCCGCTCGGCGAATTTGGTGCACTCCGCTCACCCGGCACCGGGATGAGCACGGAATCAGGCATCTTGGCCATACGGATTTCATCGACATGTTCCGTCTTCGGTTGTAATCCGGATTGATTGCTGCTGAGGAACTGGGCGACATCGCGCAGGGAATGCAGCGTGCCAAGGTGTTCGGGCTTCACGACTGGTGCATCAGGCAGTTTTTCTTGGATTGTGCTGAGGATCTCGACACGTTTGATGGAATCGATGCCAAGATCGGCTTCGAGCGTCATGTCGATGTTTAACATCTCCACCGGGTAGCCGGTCTTCTCTGCGACGACGCTCAGCAAAACAGACTCAATATGTTTTTTGATGTTCCCAGAAACGAATTTGCTGGACATGGGTGCTGGTGGTGGAACAAACCGTTCCGATGGTTTCCGGTCGTACACCTCGAGCACGGAACGGAGCATCTCTGTGCTAATCGGTTCTTGAAGGGTGATCGGTTGTTGAACCGTATCCATCGGCTCGGGCATTGGCAGAGACACTGGTTTCGGCTTCACCTTGTTTGTGTCCGGGAACACCGTGTCGGTATTGGCCCCTGCAAGGAAGTTGGCTACATCGCGTAGGGTGTGCAGTGTGCCAAGGTGTTCGGGCTTCACCACGGGTGCTTCGGGGAGCTTGTCTTGCAGGGTGCTCAGAATCTCGACTCGCTTGATCGAATCAACGCCAAGGTCGCTGTCGAGCGTCATGTCGAGGTTGAGTAAGTTCGTTGGGTAGCCGGTTTTCTCGGACACCACAGCGAGGAGCATCGACTCAATCCGGCTGATATTCGGCCCGCCCTGTACGGCAGGAGTTGGACGAACCGGCGGCGGTGGCGGTGCCACGGGTACAACGACCGGAGGTGGAGGTGGTGCTGGAACTACCGCAACAACTGGCGTTGGCGGTGGTAGAGGCACAAAGGCCACGGGGGCAGCGGGCTGCACAACGGGCAGACTGGCTGGCGCCATACCGGGGAAGAGCAAGGCTTGTTGTTGTTGAACCAATGCCAAGAGAGTCTTTTGTGCCAGATCTTGCTGATCGAGATATTGTTTGTGCAGCGCTGCGGTTTGCTGTTGCATGGCCTGCAACGCCGCAAGAGTTTGCTGATTTGCAGCGAGGGCGTTGGTCAGGGCGGTCGATTCATTCATGCGTCGAGTACCGGCTTTCGCGGGAAGAGTCTGATTCGTTTTAGGTGTGGACGGAGGCATCGGCGGTTTAGGTGGCCGTTTCGTGCGAGGTGTCACCACGTTGGCCCCGCTGATGGCCACCGTCATCACGGGTTTGGCAGGCTTGGCGATGGGTCGGCATTTGCTGTTCGCTTCCCACGCCGTCAACTGCACATCGTGCCCACGGGCCAGCAAAACGCCCAAGGCACAAGCGAGGTCGTGCGTACCGCTGCGTTTGCCCTGCGAGGCATCCAGCGCGAAGGCCACGGATTCACTTGTTGCACTGGTCTCGGGCAGGATGGCATCGACTAATTTTGTGAGCACTTGCCCTGGGCCGACTTCAAGGAAGGTGCGGACGCCGGAACGGGTCATTGCCCGGATCATCTCCACAAATTCCACCGGCTGAGCAAGCTGCTGGCCGAGGAGCGAGTGTGCACTCACGGCTTCCACGGGGTACTGCGAAGAGGAGGTGTTGCTAAACACGGCACATTTGGCAGTGCGGAACTCAACCGTTTTGCAGAACTGCTCAAACGGCTCCGCGGCTTCGGCCACCATGGAAGAGTGGAACGCCGCTGCCACGGGGAGCGACACGGCCCGCAAGTTCGCATTCTTCAAAGCCGGTAATAAGGCATCGAGTTCCGCACTCGCCCCGCTGATGACCGTCTGCATAGGGCTGTTGCGATTGGCAATCACCACGCTGGAGCGAGCATCACGAAGCACCCGTTGCAGATCAATCGGTGAGCCGAGGATGGCCTTCATGCCCCCGCTGCCGTGCTTGGCCTGCTCGGCCATGAGGGCACCACGACGCAGCGACAGCTGAAAGAAATCTCGTTCAGAAACGACACCCGCTGCGGCAAGTGCCGTGAGTTCACCGTAGCTGTGCCCGGCAAACGCTTGGGCTGTGACTCCGAAGCGTTGAGCCAACAGTTGATAAGCACCGTAGCTCACGGCCCCCAGGCTCGGTTGTGCCACATCCGTGGCACGCAGGTTCGCTTCCTGCTGTGTTGCGGCCTCCGCTGCATAGCTGGTGGGCGGATAGATGGCAGTGGCAATGGCAGGCTTGCCGTTCGCTTCGCGCTCGGCTGCTTCAAGCGTGTTCAAAAACTCCGGGAAGGTGCAAGCCAACTCCCGCAGCATGCCCACGCGCTGCGAGCCTTGGCCGGGGAACAGGATCGCCAGCTTGCCTGGGCACGCCCCACGACCGTAGGCCACGCCACCCGGAAGTGTCCAGCTTGCGGAAGTCTCGTTCAACTTGGTTGTTGCTGCCGCAAAGAGTTTTGGCAGATCGGACTGTGTGCGATGCAGCGCGAACACCAGGCGTTCCGGGGCCTTGATGCTGAAGGCACTGCGAGAACGCTCGGCCTCCAAGGCCACGTCGTTCCAAGTCGTCGGCAGAGCCGCGAGCTTAGCTTGCAACTCCGCTTTGGTTTGCCCGCTGAGGGCCAGGAGTTCGACCTGACCGTCCCAGTCCGGCTCCAGTTTCTTCGGTTGATGTTCTTCCAGCACGGCGTGGAAGTTCGACCCACCAAAGCCAAACGCCGAGAGTGCTGCCCGACGTGGATGCTCGGGCTTGCCTATCCAGGGCCGCATGGTGGCGTTCACGCTGAAAGGGCTGTCGGCTTTCATCAGCGGATCAACAGGTACAGTCACCTTCAACGTCGGCGGCAGCACCTTGTTGTAAAGCGCCATCGCCACCTTAATCAGCGATGCGGCACCCGCTGCGGCCTTGGTGTGGCCGATCATCGACTTCACGGACCCCATGGCCACGTGGCCCGCTGGCACCCCGCTGTACACCTCCGCCAAAGCTGTGGCTTCGGCGGCGTCGCCCACCTTGGTGCCTGTGCCGTGGGCTTCAACGAGTTCAATCGTTTTCGGGTCAACCCCGCTCCGCTCATAGGCATTCCGCAGGCAACGCTTCTGCCCCTCAGCACTTGGCGCGTAGATGGCATTGCCTTTGCCATCGCTACTGGTGCCGATGCCTTTGAGCACCGCGTAGATGGTGTCGCCCGCTTTTTCGGCGTCGCTGAGCCGCTTGAGCACCACCATGCCCAAGCCTTCGCCGAGGATGGTACCGTCGCCGTTGGCATCGAACGGTTTCGAGTCGCCCGTGGGTGAGAGTGCTGGCGTTTTGCTGAAGCACATGTACATGAAGATGTCGTTGAACGTATCAACGCCACCCGTCACCACGACATCCGCTTTGCCGGTTTGCAGTTCCATCGCGGCCAAGTGAACCGCACTGAGGCTCGAGGCACACGCCGCATCCACCACGCAGTTGGTACCGTGCAAGTCGAGCCGATTGGCGATGCGACCAGCAACGACGTTGCCCAGCAAACCGGGGAAGCTGTTCTCCTGCCAAGGCACGTAGCTCTCGGCGATGCGTTCAACCACGTCTTCGGCCACATCGTCCGGCACGCCACTGTCTTTAAGCGCCTTCCGCCAGTGTGGATGACCAAGGCGGGCACCCAACGGAATCACCAACTCCAGCGTGCCAGTCACGCCGAGGATGACGGAAACCTTGGAGCGATCCACGCCCTTGGGTTGCGACTTGTCAAAAACAATGCCCGCATCCGTCAGGGCTTGCTTGGCGGCGACTAAACCTAAAAGTTGCGACGTATCCGTGGCTTCGAGGTCGCGCGGGGCGATGCCGAATTCGAGTGGGTTGAAGTCGTAGGCTTCGAGGAACCCCCCGCGTTTGGCGTAGGTGAAGTCCGGCTTTTTGGGGTCAGCATCGAAGTAGTCGTCGGGGTTCCAATGCGTCGGCGGTACGGCGGTGATGCCGTCCACACCGTGCTTGATGTTGGCCCAGTACGCACCGGGGCTGTTGGCCTTGGGGAACAAGCAGCCCAGGCCAACGATGGCCAACGGTTCCAATCCAACAGTATCCGTATTCAAAGATTTCGCCTCAACCCGTTCAAAGGAAATCAAACGCCCAATTCAGCCAGTTGCTCGTGCGACCACGGCCCAGTGGGTACCCAGGCCAACGGAAGATCCACACCCTGTTGCCGAAGGGCCGAGGCCCGGAGCAACACCCCGGCACCGTAGAGGAGGTTTCGAGCTACCAATGATACGCGTCGATTGGCCGGGGCTTCGAGGAAGCTGCCTTTGGCCCACTCGTTGAACGCCCCCATCGCTGGGCCGCACCAGACTTGGTAGTCAAGTTGTCGACCGTCGTCCCCGGCATTCGCCCAGCGACTGCTTAATCCTAGGTACCAGCGGAAGACAAGTGCCATGAGATGTCGGGGGTCGGCTTCAGCTTTGGCTACTTGGCCGGGATCTCGACGCAGGAAGAACTGGCGAGTCTCACTCCACACTTCTTCAAAGGGACGCTGAAGAATCGTTTTCTCGATTTGTGTACGCTCGGCGGTTGGCACATTGGCCCAAGCGGAATTCGCCCGATACACTTCGTACAGCTTCTGCCCACGCATGGCGAACATCGTTCCGCGTTTCAGCACTTGAACTTTCACACCCATTTCGAACATGTCCGCAGCCGGAGCCATGATGACATCTGCTTGATCGGCCGTGGCAAGCATCTGCCGGACGCGATCCGAACTGCCACTCTCGATGCACGCCTGATTGATCGACCCCGTGACCACATAATCCGCACCCAGGGCGAACGCCCCGGCCACGCTGGCCGGTGTGGCAATACCACCCGCCAAGCCAACCCGCACCTTTTTGGTGAGGCCCAACGATGCCTGTATGGCGTTCCGCAACGCCAGCAACGTCGGCAGCAGCGTGATCGCCGGGCGGTTGTCGGTATGACCGCCGCTGTCCGCTTCGGCTGTGAGGTCGTCGCACATGGGCACGCGGGCCGCGAGGTCGGCCTGTGCTTGGGTGATTTGTTGGGTGGCTACCAGTTCGTTCAACAACCTTGCCGGGGCCGGGCTGAGGAACCGCCTTGCAACTTCCGTGCGCGAAACCTTAGCAATGATCTTGTTGGTGCAGTCCACGGTGCCGTCTGGTTTCTGCACCAGACCACTCACACGGTACTTCACCACGGCCGGTGTGAGGTCGAGATACGCTGAGGCTTCAATCAACCGCACGCCACGATCAAGAAGCAGATTCGTGATCGCCATCTCGTGGGCTGGTTCGTTCGGGCTGTGGATCAAATTCACCGCGAACGGCTTGCTGCCCAAGTTGGCTTGAAGGCGATCCACCGCGGCCGTCACTCGCTCGACACTCAGGCCCGCTGCACCGAAGCTCCCGAGCATCCCGGCGTGGGCCATGGCTTCAACAATTTCACAGGAGGCAATGCCGTTGGCCATCGCCCCGGTCATCATGGCGTAACGCACGCCGTGGTCGGCCAGGAACTCTTTTGAGCCGAGTTGTTCAGGGGGGAGTGGTGGTGCAAAGGCCAGCAGCGGATAGGCATCGCCAGACACGGGTGATTCTGAACCGATGGAACACTCACCACCACAGCCAATGCCAATGTCCGAAGTATCTTGATAAATGGCGACGGATTGACGGAGTTCACCAAGTGCAGCACTGGCCGTAGCTGCTTGCGAGTCCGGTAACGTAGCAGCGGAACGCCACCATCCGATGGAAGGTCGAATCGACATGGATGGGTGCCGCCCGGGCCTCTTTTAGTGTGCGTGTTGTGTTATAGCACTTGGCTGGAACCGTCCGGATGCAAAACAACGCAACTTGCCCGAATCGCCCAGATTCAGGCAGTAGGATCGGACTGTGTGCCATTTGATTCTTCGCGCTTCACACACCCCCTTGCAAAGAATCAATTCGCAAATCGAAGAATCAACGGATCTCGTTGGAACGTGCCTTGCCCACCAAGGTGTTACGTCGATTAACGCAGTCGAAATCGTTCCGAACAGCGGCGAAGAATCAATCTGCAAGCAGCCGAAAACCGCGTTGATTCTTCGCAGTGGCGGCTGTTGGAATTAAGAATGTCTTTGAGACAGTATCGAAGTTCATTTGTTCAGATCGCCCACGCAACCGGCTCGCCGCCGCACCCAGCAACTGCGTCCTCGCTGTGCGGAAATCCCCCTTCCCAGCGGCCTCTGCCGCGTTCAACAAGCCACCAATCTGGCTCATGCCGTTCATCACCTGGAAACCCGTCCTGGCCCAACCCGCCATCGCCGCCGGGTTGGCAAACATCAGCCCGATGTTCACCGCCTGGCCCGCATAACCACCATACCGGTACATCGACGACTGTTGATCCACCACGTCGTTATACCCCAACGCACCACGCAGCCGACCAGTCAGCCCGCCTGTGATCGTGTCCGACATTCCCGCCGAGAAGTCCGAGCCTGTCTTGATCCAGGCCGAATCCTCGCTCGCCATATAGTCGAACACCGGTTGAGATATAACCAGCACATTGCCAACAACAGCAGTGCAGAAATCGACCTCACGCGGATACAAAGCTAAGTATTACATGTGGTAATTGCAGGGAATGTGGCAGTTCCAAAACCAGAAAGTCCAGTAGATGCAATATATTCAACAATGCGCTCAGAGACAATCATAACAATTGGGTACTCCGTCAAGAAAAAGAAGTCATAGCCGTCTATCACACTGTTGTTTAAGCACAAGGTGTAAGCCAAACGAATGTGTCCAGATTTGGCGAAGAATGGGTGTCGTTCCGGATACTGCGGGTGACGTGTCAAATTCGATTTCTCACATTCAATAGCATCTGTAACAAGTGGTGCACGCAATACCCACACTTTGCTACCCTCAGTCGTTTCGGCTGGCGAATACCACACACCTCTTGGTGATCGTTGTTCAAGGACTGCTCTCCCATCGGAGCTGAGGGCATAGGTTTGCCAATATATAAACGAAAAATCTGTTTGCGATCCTTGCCTGCCCACAGGAAAGAGTAGTTTGGTGTCTGCATACGCTTGCGAGGTGATCAACTCCGCAGCCGCAAATGGTTGGCCTGTTGGAAGCACTGGGGGCAACAACCCCCAAGTAGTTGAGTTAACATCGCCGCTGGCAATGAAATATCGCATAATGCACGCTCTCACATTAGAGGCCAAGCATCGAAGCAGCTATTGTAGAGTTCAGACGGTCTTCTCGTTGCTCAGGCCAGTTGCGCTGAACTCGTTCACGGACCAGTGCACCAAGGTCGGTTCCGGCACGCAACTCTTTTCGGATTTCAGCCAATTCAATCCGTAACGCTTTTCGATACTCTGGGGTTCCTGGTGTATGAGAAAAAGTCGCACCATATAGTCGATGAAACACAGCCGTATTATACAGCCCATGTGGACCCTGATGGCCTTGAAGCCGAATTTTATTCATCGGGTTTTCCAGAGTCATGCCAGCTCCGGAAAACATGTGAGTAAACACATCTCGCCAGCGATTGTTAGGGGAAGTTCCACGGCCTGTAGCAATATGGTGGACTTCGGTTTTGAGCAAGTTGTTTCTGGGACTTCTTGGGTTCTGAATTCCTTGATTGGAAATCTTCGAAATGTCACCATAGCTGGCATTATGCGCCCAGACACTGAACCCCCAATCGGCACAGCCGACGAAGTACGTGTGATCCGACTCGACCTCCAGGTTATACACCGTCTGCACGTCGTCGGTGTCGCGTAGCCCCTCGACCTTCAGCAACTCCCCGGTGTGCGATACCAGCACATCGCCGACCTGCAACTCCCCGGCGGCCACCCAACCCTGGCCGTCCACCCAGAACGGGTGTTCCGCCGTTGTGCCCACTACCTGTCCACCAACGCTCAACTCCAGCACCCGACCCAACCGCACAAACACCTGCAACACCCAGCAATAGCGTCCCCGCCGTCCGGAAGTCCCCCTTCCCAGCCGCCTCCGCCGCACCTAGCAGACCACCGACTTGGCTCATCCCGTTCATCACCTGCAAGCCAGTCCTGGCCCAACCCGCCATCGCCGACGGGTTGGCAAACATCAGCCCGATGTTCACCGCCTGGCCCGCATAACCACCATACCGGTACATCGACGACTGTTGATCCACCACGTCGTTATACCCCAACGCACCACGCAGCCGACCAGTCAGTCCAACCGTAATCGTATCCGACATCCCTGCCGAAAAATCCGAAGCATTACAAACCAGAAGTTACAGGGTCGTCTTCATCCATTAAGATTCGTTTATCAACCAACCTAAGAACACCATCTCTGATTTTGATACTGTAGACAAATTTACAGTCGACCCGGCTTCCTGATTCAACAACAACTTCAATCGCGGTCCTGATTTTTGCAACACTGATTATTGTGTCAATATCGGGATCGTAATCTGGAGGACTGCCAAAAACATATGTATTGTTCGCTATCCTCTTTGGCCCGTTTTTTCCGCAGATACAGTACTTGTCGAATATGGCTTTTGCCAACGGAATAATCGACGACTTCAGTTGTTCGTGTGACAGTTTTCCTTGTTTAAACTCGGACTGTAGCGTCATGCAATTTCGTTCCCACGCACACATTTCGCTCCAGAAGCCGTCAATGACTGGAAGAATCTCTGCGACCAACTGATTCTCAAGTAGTTCTTGAGTATGCAATTTCATTGGATTGTTCCTTAAGTTAGTTTCCAAACACCTTGGTAACCACTTGTCCATTGCCATAGACAGCAGTGTACTCTACTTGGATTGGCCTTGTCGATTTTGGATTCATTGGATCATAGAGAAATTCAACAGATACATCAGCCGGGCCATGCTTCTTAACATTCTTGGCAATTTCCTTCTCAAACGAACGATATTGACCGCGGTTGATGCCTTTAAGTTGTGGGAAAATGTTGTCCTTCTTGTGTCCGGGACCGCCAAGTCGACGGGCAATCGCATGGCCTGCATCGTCCGTTTGCTTACCCAGTTGTTGGGCGTTCACTCGCGTTTTCTGAGTAGTCCCAGTGCCATTGTTCAGGCTGTTTTTCGTAATTGTAGCAGTAACCGTTTTGAGCCGCGTCGGATTCAGTGAATCATAAGTTGCGTTGTATTTGCATAGATTATGCGCCCAGACGCTGAACCCCCACTCGTCGCAGCCGACGAAGTAGGTGTGATCCTCCTCGACCTCCAGGTTGTACACCGTCTGCACCTCGTCGGTGTCGCGTAGCCCCTCGACCTTCAGCAACTCCCCGGTGTGCGACACCAGCACATCGCCGACCTGCAACTCACCGGCGGCCACCCAGCCCTGGCCGTCCACCCAGAACGGGTGTTCCGCCGTTGTGCCCAGCACCCGGCCCAACCGCACAAACACCTACAGCAGCAGGATGTGGCTGGTCGGCAACATGGCGTGGCTCTTCTTGATAGGGCAAAGAGCCTTTTTACCGTGGTTGCTACTTCGCCTCGTCAATCGTCACCGAGTTACCCCCAGCAAAGGGCAGCAGGCACACACCTTGCCGAGTCATATCAGCAATGCCGGACGTGTACCGTAAGTCTTTGTTAAAGGAGTGAAGCCCGTTGAACTTGATATGCACCCACATGCCAGCGGTGGTGTGCTGCTTCACATCGGCAACGAGAGCTTTCCATATCGCACTGTTCAACGGCTCTTTTCGAATCAGGTCGAGAGAGCCGGATCGCAGTCCCTCGCTGGTCATCTTTGGCGGCATGATCCTGAAGCCGGGCGGGTAATCCGATGACTTCGGATCGACACAAAACTCGGCCAGCACGTCGGGGTCGAGGCCCAAGATGATCTCGTTATAATCCGAGTAAGTGGCGTACCGCGTCAACAGCACTCTCCTCGGTGGGAAGAAAGTACATCCCACCGGATGCAGCGGAAACTGGGCGGTCCACTTGCTGACCCACTCCTGTAGCTCGTCTGAGGTCGCATGGAATAAGAGTGTGTTCTTCATGGTCAGCGAGCCTCCTTCCTGAACTGGCTCCGGAGGCCATAGGACTCGAAAACGGTTAGCAAACCACCAGGGCCGTTCAGGTCTGCCAATGCTCGGACCTCTCTCGGGACGGGGACGCCCGGCCTTACTTCCAGACCGACGTTGATGCCGTACTGCGTGCCATCCTTCAGTTCGACGATGATGTCGGGACGACGCTTGTCCAGGAATCCGCCCCGCGTATCAATAATACGCTCGCCGATATCCAGGCGTCCACCACCGCCGCTTCCACCGTGTCCAGCGTCGCCCCGACAATGCCGCCAGCATTTTTCCTAATCGCTCAGATTCAAGCGACACGACCGGAAATAGCCTGTTTGTGAAGCGTATCGATGGAGTAGACTACTGGCAGGAGTAACTCAATGATCCAGACCGTTGAAGCGGTGATCGACTCATCCGGGCATGTTCGATTACTTGGTGACGTCATCCTGCCGACATCGCGACGCGCATTTGTCACAGTGCTTGATGAGCCAGCCTTGATACCCGGTGAAACGGCATTGCTCACGGAAGCGGCCTTGGCGGTTGACTGGAACCGACCAGAGGAGGACGCAGCGTGGGCACACCTGCAGTCGGGGAAGTAGTCCTCGTGCCATTTCCGTTTTCTGATCTCTCGCAGGCAAAAGTTCGTCCTGCAGTTTGTCTCGCTGCCGCAGGACGAGGAGATTGGATCCTCTGCCAGATCACGAGCAATGCGTACGGCGATCCTCAATCAGTACTTCTCGATTCGCCGGATTTCGTTGCAGGTGGACTTCAACTTGTCAGTTACGCACGACCTGGCAAGTTGTTCACTGCACACTCCGGTCTGATCGTCCGTGCAGTCGGCCTGCTCAAACCATTCGCCTTGAACAGAGTGCTGAACGAAGTCGTTTCGATCTTGCAAGCGAACGCGGTGCCTTGAAGAACGACCAGCAAACATCGCCATTTTGATCGTTGCCGGGTGAAGCTTTGCACTTATAACCACTGTACCTCTCCCATCAACATTTGCCCTGCGCTGCATCTCCGTGTGCGGTGTGGCACCCACTCACCCATGTTCCGATGGAGTCATGACGCCTTATGTCCACACCGACCGCACGCCAGTCGGCGATTCAAGCAATCGCCGCGGCCAAGCCCACGCTCAACCGCATCGACTTCCGCAAGAATCACCTGAAGGAACTCTTCGGCACGAACGTGTTCCACGAAGAGGAGCAAAAGGCAAGGCTGCCAAAGCCGGTGTTCAAGGCACTTCAAAAGACCATCAAGATTGGCGTTCCGCTCGACCCGACTGTGGCCGATGCCGTGGCCAGTGTGATGAAAGACTGGGCGATGGAACACGGGGCCACGCACTACACGCACTTGTTCCAACCGATGACCGGCCTGACCGCCGAGAAGCACGACAGCTTCCTTAGCCCGACCGGCACCGGCGGGGCTATTGCCGAGTTCAGTGGCAAGGAACTTGTGAAGGGCGAACCGGACGCAAGCTCTTTCCCCAGCGGGGGCATCCGTGCCACGTTTGAAGCCCGCGGTTACACCGGTTGGGATCCCACCAGCCCGGCCTACATCCGCGAGACGCCGAACGGGGCCACGCTGGTCATCCCCACGGTGTTCGTGAGTTGGACTGGCGAAGCACTCGACAAGAAGACCCCTTTGCTCCGCTCGATGGAAGCCCTCAGCATCCAGGCGATGCGTATCCTCAAGCTCTTCGGCAACACCGAAGCCAAGAAGGTGTTCACCACCGTCGGCCCGGAACAGGAATACTTCCTGATCGACAAGAACTTTGTGTACGCCCGGCCCGACCTGCTCAACGCCGGTCGCACGGTGTTTGGTGCCAAGCCACCAAAGGGCCAGGAACTGGAAGACCAGTACTTCGGCACCATTCCGGAGCGCGTCATCGCCTGTATGGCCGACTGCGAAGCCGAGATGTTCAAACTCGGTATCCCCGTCAAGACGCGCCACAACGAAGTGGCCCCGAGCCAATACGAAATTGCACCGATCTTCGAAGACAGCAACCTTGCCACCGACCACAACCAATTGACGATGGACGTGATCCGCAGAACAGCGGAGAAGTACGACCTCGTTTGTTTGTTGCACGAAAAGCCATTTGCCGGCATCAACGGCAGCGGCAAGCACAACAACTGGTCGATGTCCACCGACAGTGGCGAGAACCTGCTGGAACCAGGCCAGACGCCACACGACAATGCCCAGTTCCTTGTCTACTGCGTGGCGGTCATCCGCGCCGTGGCCAAGTACCCGGAACTGCTGCGTGTGACCGTTGCCAGCGCTGGCAACGACCACCGCTTAGGGGCCAACGAAGCTCCACCGGCCATCATGAGCATCTTCCTCGGCGATCAACTCCAAGATGTGATGGAGCAACTCGAAGCGGGTGCGCTCAAGAGCACCAAGCAGGGTGGCTTCATGGAAGTTGGCGTGAGCGTATTGCCGAAGTTGCCGAAGGACGCCGGGGACCGCAACCGTACCAGTCCGTTCGCCTTCACCGGGAACAAGTTCGAGTTCCGCGCTGTTGGTTCGTTCTTCAGCATTGCTGGGCCGAACACCGTGCTGAACACCATCGTGGCTGAGTCGATTGACTTCATCGCTACCACCTTGGAAAACGATGTGAAGGCAGGCAAGTCACTCAACAAAGCCATTCAAGACTTACTGCCCGGCATCTTGAAGGAATCGAAGAAGGTGATTTTCAACGGCGACGGTTACAGCGAAGAATGGCACAAGGAAGCCGAAAAGCGTGGCTTGCCAAACCTCAAGAACACCGTGGATGCCATCCCAACGATCATCGCCAAGAGCAGCATCGAGCTGTTTGGTAAATACAAGGTGTTCAGCGAGCGAGAACTGCAATCGCGCTACATGATCTTCTGCGAGAGCTACGTCAAGACCGTGAACATCGAAGCGAATCTTATGATCAGCATCAGCAAGACGATGATCCTGCCAGCGGCCCTCCGCTATCAGGGTCAAGTAGCCACCGCCGTGAACGCGACCAAGGCCGCTGGTGTCGATGTGGGTGCTCAGCTCGAGCATTTGAAGGAGTTGACGAGCACGCTCACCGCCTTCCAGAAGGCCATTTCTGGATTGGATAAAGCACAAGCACACCATGCCGAAGGTGACGCTTACGCCCACGCCAAGAGCATGCGTGACACGGTACTGCCAGCGATGGTGGAACTCCGCACGCATGCCGACAAGCTGGAAACGATGGTGGCCGACGACCTGTGGCCGCTGCCGACGTATCAGGAAATGCTGTTCATGAAGTAACAATCAGCCTTGTGTCGTCACGATTCTCAACCCCTTATGAAAGGAAAGGCCGCTTTCCTTTCATAAGGGGTTTCGTTATGTAAGGATGGGAACATAACGGTGGGTGCAAACCGTGCATCGTGGGCCAAGTGGGATTGGTCGCAAATCTGTGGGTTTGTTTCATCCCCTCGCCCCGTAAACGGGGCGATGGTGGCCGAAGGCCGGGTGAGGGGATTTCAACAAGATGAAGACCCCTCACCCGCTTCGTGCTACCGCACGAAGCGACCTCTCCCCGTAAACGGGGCGAGGGGGTCGTGGTCTGTCCCAATAGTAAATCGTTACACGCAATCACAAAACGAACGGTAACTCCATCGCACTCCGATCAATCATCCTCTACACTGTCATGAATAATGTTCCTATCTCGATGACCTGATTTCGCACAGCCCATGAGCTTACCCCTTCAGACGACGGCATTACTTCAGTGCGCCCGCGACATCGTGCGAGGCCTGCCTGCGGACGCTGTGTTGCTTCTCACCGAAACGGCCCTCGATTGGGAAGAAGTCGAGCGACACCTTATCGGCTGCAAACTTTTTGCTGCGTCGGACAACCACGCCCTGACCAAAAAACTGAAGGACAATGAGAACTGGAACGTCATCGAACTGGAAACGGAACCGCTACCGACGCAGGAACGCCTGAGCAACGCCTTGCTGAGTGCCGTGACCTCTGGTGAACTTCAACCCGGTTCGCACATTGTGGTGCTTTACAACGGTATCGCCACACTGGACGATGCACCGGAACCGATCGACAGCCTGAGCGTGATTCACCTGGGCGAACAACTCGCCCCGATGACGAACCAGGACTTGCGCAAACTCGGTAAGAACGTACCACTTGATGTGCTGCGGGCCGTGGTGGATCTGGCCAAGGAAATTGGCCGAGAGGGGCGAGAAGGCCAACCAGTGGGTACGATCCTCGTCGTGGGTGACGTAAAGAAAGTGCAGGGCATGAGTCGGTTTCTGAACTTCAATCCGTTCCGTGGCTACACCCGAAATGAACGCGACACTCGCGACCGCAAGGTACGGGAGCAGATCAAGGAAATCGCCAAGCTCGATGGTGCGATTCTGATTGGCCGTGATGGCATCGCCGAGGCCGCCTGCCTGTACCTCGATGTGCCTACCGATGGGATTGGCCTCAGCAAGGGCTTGGGTAGCCGACACCTCGCTGCCGCCGGGATCAGCCAGCACAGCAAGGCCATTTCGTTCTGCATCAGTCAGTCGTCCGGCACGGTGCGAGTGTTTCAGAACGGCGAACTCAAGTTGCACATTGAGCCGCTGGCCCGGCCGCATGTGTGGCAACCGCTGCGGTTGGAATCTGCGGACGACGACGGCGGCAAAGGTTAGTCAACAAAGACCTTTGCCGTGCCAATTGAAATTTCGCCTAACTTCCACGCGGTTTCGCCGCTTGCCCGCAGTTGCGACAACACGTTCTCAGCGGCGTCTGCCTTCACCACGACTACGAAGCCCACGCCGCAGTTGAACACCCGGTGCATCTCCGCTGTGGTCACGTTGCCTAACTTCTGCATCCAGGCGAAGAGCGGCGGAAGCGTCCAACTTCGGCTGTCGATCTTGGCATCCACATTTGGCGGCAGGATGCGGCCCAAGTTATCCGGCAGTCCACCACCGGTGATATTTGCTAATCCCGTGATCGCAGCACGGTGCTTCTCCAGCATGGCCCGGATTGGCTTGGCATAGAGTTTCGTGGGGGTCAGCAAAGCTTCACCAACGGTGGAACCCAACTCGGCAACACGGTCGTGAATCGTCAACCCGGCTGCGGTAAACACGATCTTCCGGGCCAGGCTGTAGCCGTTGGAATGAAGGCCGCTGCTGGCCAAACCGATCAACACATCGCCTGGGCGGATGGCCTGCCCGTCGATGATTTCATCACGCTCCACCACGCCGGTGGCAAAGCCTGCGAGGTCGAAGTCGTCGGCCTGATAGAACTCCGGCAGAATGGCAGTCTCGCCACCGACCAAAGCACAACCACTTTGCAAGCAGCCCTCGCTGATTCCCTTCACCAGTTGCAGCGTCAGCTCGGTGTCGTCCTTCGGCATGGCCAGGTAATCGAGAAACACCAGCGGGTCGCCACCCGTGCAGATGAGGTCGTTGACTGACATGGCCACAAGGTCGATACCCACGGTGTCGAACTTCTTCATCATCGTGGCGATTTTCAGCTTCGACCCCACGCCATCCGTGCAGGTCACGATCACCGGGTTGCGATACGGCGTGCTGGTGTAGGCATTCAGGTCGAACAAGCTGGCAAAGCCACCGACCCCCTTGCCACCCTTGCGCGGGGGAAACGGCGGAGGCACTACGGCGCGGCTGATGGTGCGGGCCAGCAGCGGTTGCAACCCGGCCATCGTCTCGGCGTAGGCTTCGAGGTCGAGGCCCGCTTTTTTGTAATCCCACGATTCCGCCATGTTCGACCCCACCCTGCGATTGTGCTTGTTTTATGACATGGCACGAGGCAACTTCAAAACAGGGACTGGCTCCGAGTCGGCGAGGTGCCTGTCCGCCTTTTGAAGTTGCTCCAAGTTACTTTGTGGCACAGTAATCATTGGCACACTTCCGCTTCGGCAGCTTGGGCCGAATCCACGCAAACAGCACGTAGCCAAGTTTCGCGAACCAGCGCAACACCGGCCAACGGCTGAGCTTGGCCAGCCAGCGGAAGCCCGACACGCACTCCCACATGGCCGCCAGTGCGGGCACACCAATCAGCATCTCAGCGGTCTCTTCGTTCCGCACATGCATGTGCTTGTGAACCTGCACCGCATCCACGCCGTGTTCAGCCGCCACGAAACTCGGTGAGGAGATGTCGATGTAATCGAGGCGACCGTCCTTCACGAGCTTGCGAAACAGGTCGATCTCCCGGCTGCACAATTGGCACAGGCCGTCGAAGAAAATGGTGCGCTGGACGATGGATCGAGTTTGCATTGGTCGATTCCCCCTGGGCCAGTGTAGTCGGGCCGCTGTCCTCGCCACCATCCATGGTGCCGGAGTAAGGAAGTCAAGTTTTCTGACGTTATTGAGTTGCCTAAGTGGATCTGTGCCACAGTGGTTCAAAGTTCAACGCAGTTCCTAAAATGCCTTCAGTATGAGCGAAGCGATCCACGTTGTCACGATTTTCAACTTCGAGCCTGAGCCGCGTTACGAAGCGTTGATGGCGATGTTCCTCGACGGTGTCACCCGCCACGGGGCCGAGCGTGTCACCATCTTGTACGAGCAACATCGCCCCCTCATTGATGTACGATTCACGCGCCGGGCGAAGATCGAACTCCGCCAAGGCAGACGGATCGATGTCGGCCATCCGCATCACAACTTGAGTTTCAAACTCCCGAACCTCGCGGCGATTGATGAGCCGTTTTTGTTTCTCGATGCCGACATGGCCGTGCTGGCCGACCTGCAGCCCCTGTGGGCCTTGCGACACGATAAACCGTGGATCGGCGTCGATCATGCGTGGGTGGCAAGCGATCCCCGCACCCATCGAGAGCCGTTTCTCAACTCTGGTCTGCAACTTGTTGGCGACCCGGGCTTTTACGACTTGAAAAAGATCCTCGCGGTGCAGGAAGCCGTCGCGCCGCTTCATCTCGGCCACAGCATCCCCAAGGACATCATGTTCGCCTGCCCAGGTGCCGACCAAGCCGTGCTGTTCCGTTACTTCCGGCACCTGGGGTACGATTACACGCACCCGGCTGTTGGCCCCGCTTGGAACTGTTGTGCAGCGGAAGTTGAGCTAACGACCGACGGCGTCGATTGGCGTGGCCGAATGCGCGAGACTCCGGACATTGATGTGAAGATTGTTCACTATTGGAACCCGTTCAAACCTTGGGCCATCGGCTGCCCGCTGTATGCGAGTTATTTGAAATGAGTGATGCGATTTGCCCGGTGGCGTGTGCTTGCGGTACTGAAAAGTTAGTGCCTATCACCTTAGCTGGAAGTGTCTTTAAATGCGAAGGTTGCGGTACGGAAGTCAACATACCGAGTTATCGGGAGTTGAAGGCGGGCGAATCTGCTCCTCAGCGCCGACCGATTCACGAGCGGATTGAAGAACGCCTGATAGCGAACTTGTTGCCGGTCGAAAACCATTGTGTCGTCTGCAATGCGGAGACTTCAGATCTCACTTACGTGTCTGTTCGATGTGAAAAGGGTGGAGTAAAGTGGTTAGCAATTGTGATTGGCGTATTTCTGTTCGGATTGGTTACTTGCTTCATTGGGTACTTATTGGCCTTTTGGTTTTATGTCAGCCAGAAGAATAAGGGTGCCACATACTCAGGTGGGCGAAACATTCAGTTTGAATTGCCAGTCTGTGTCTGCGATGCCTGCGTCCTCCAAAATGGGACACTGAAGGAGCGTGCCAAACCACTTCTGGAACGAACACCGCTGTATGGAGAACTTCTACAGAAGTACCCAGCGACAGAGATCCTGAAGATTCGCATGTTGCGGTGAAACGAGCGGTGGCATGGTAACCAGCTGATTGCTTTGATGCCCATTTCCCCGAACCTGAAAGCTGTGCCGACTGTCTAAAAGTACCGGTCGGGTGGCAAACTCATCTTGCCGGGTGCAAGAGTCGCGCCTAAATTTGATGTTCCGTTGACGACCCGTATGGGCCGTTCTCCCTCGGCGTGGGGTCTGGCTCACGGGAAGCACGTGCTGCTGTAGCTCAGTTGGTAGAGCACCTCATTGGTAATGAGGAGGTCATGGGTTCAAGTCCCATCAGCAGCTCTCGCGGATCGCGGTGAGGTTCGTCGGAACGATCCTTGCAAAATGTCGAAGTCACGCCTTGTTTCATTCACACCCTGAGATTTTCGGAGAGCACGATGGCGAAGGATGTCTTTAAACGAACCAAACCACACTTGAACGTGGGCACCATCGGTCACATTGACCACGGCAAATCGACGCTGACGGCCGCCATCGTGGCTCGCCAAGGTTTCAAGAACAAGACGGAAGTGAAGAGCTACGCGGAAATCACCAAGGGTGGTACCGTCCGTGATGCGAACAAGACCGTGACGATTGCCGTGAGCCACGTCGAATACGACAGCCCGAACCGTCACTACGCACACATCGACTGCCCCGGCCACGCCGACTTCATCAAGAACATGATCACCGGCGCTGCCCAAATGGACGGCGCGATTCTGGTGGTGGCTGCCAACGACGGCCCGATGCCACAAACCCGCGAACACGTGCTGTTGGCGAAGCAAGTGGGCGTGCCGTACATCGTTGTGTACATGAACAAGTGCGATACGGTCGACGATCCAGAACTGCTCGAACTCGTTGAACTCGAAATCCGCGAGCTTCTGAACAAGTACGAATTCCCTGGCGACGCGACACCGATCATCCGTGGTCAGTCGAAAGACGCCTTGGAAAACCCATCGGACAACGACGGCCCCGGCTCGAAGTCGATCGATGAACTGATTGCTGCACTCGACAGCTACATCCCGATGCCGGAACGGGCCGAAGACAAACCACTGCTCATGAGCGTTGAAGACGTGTTCAGCATCAAGGGTCGGGGTACAGTGGCCACCGGTCGTATCGAGCGCGGTACAGCTCGCGTGGGTGACGATGTCGAGATCATTGGTCTGCGAAAGGACAGCATCAAGACCACCATTACCGGTCTTGAAATGTTCCAGAAGACACTGGAATTTGCCATTGCAGGCGACAACGTTGGTGCCCTCCTTCGCGGTATCGACCGTGACGGCATCGAACGCGGCCAGGTGATTGCCAAGCCAGGTAGCATCACGCCGCACTTGAACTTCGAAGCCAGCATCTACGTGCTGAGCAAAGAAGAAGGCGGTCGTCACACGCCGTTCTTCTCCGGGTACAAGCCACAGTTCTACTTCCGTACCACGGACGTGACTGGCTCCATCGTGCTGCCAGCGGGCGTTGAAATGTGCATGCCTGGCGACAACGTCAAGGTCACGGTGAACCTGATGGACGGCATGCCAGTCGCTATGGACGAAGGCCTCCGCTTCGCCATCCGCGAAGGTGGTCGTACGGTGGGTTCGGGCGTGGTCACGAAAATCCTCGCCGACACACCACCAGCTGCCGGTGCCGCCAAGACACCAGCCGCCAAGAAGTAGTTGACAGTGAAGGGCCTGTAAAAAGCAACGACATCAGGCCCGACTGAAGGTGCGTAGCTCAATTGGTAGAGCAGCGGTTTCCAAAACCGCAGGTTTCAGGTTCGATTCCTGACGCACCTGTTGAGCAGCAACCACAAAACGAGATAAAAGCCCCAGGTTGTCCACTTGGGGCAGGGTTAAAACCCAACAGCGGTCGGCATTGCCGACCGTTTCGGCTATTCTGGGAACCAGTTTGGCCCGTACGAAGATGGCGACGCGGAGACGACGAGTATGGCGACGGCCACAACGGAACCTACAACCTCCCAGGCAGCCTCACACGCTGCATCAGCGGGCGGTTCGCTACTTCCCGGCAGCCTGATCGGAACCGTCGTGTTCCTTGCAGGCTGGGTTGGGGCTGGCTTTGCCGCCTCGGCCATTGGGACTCTTAAGCTGCCGTACACCGAAGTGTTTCAGATTGCCGCTTTCTTGGCTGTGCTGTTCGCGGCAACGTGGCTCGCCGGTAAAGCGGCAGCCACCAACTCTGCTGTCGGAGTGCGCGGGGGTATCCTTGCTGCAACTTCGATCTTGCTAGGCACGTTCTTTATTACGTCCGCCTTATGGGCGAATGGTGAGAAAAGCTTGCCGATTCAAGTGTTTGCAGGCATCGTGCTCGCGGCTGGACTTTTCGGTACCTACTTGGTCTTGTCTTCGAAGAAGGGCCAAGCTGTTTGTAAGTCACTGGAAGTCCAAGGCTGGACAGACTTCTTCGCTCATAAGCAAACACAGGGTACCAAAGTACGCCGTTACACGATGATCGGTGTGATTTTGATCGGCTGCTCGGGTGCTATGTCGCTCTACTTTTCTGGTCAACTTTCGCACAACGCGTTGATCATGCCCTTACCGTTCCTCGGCACACCCATCTCCGTGCTGCCCATTGCTGAATTGACCATCCCGATATTGCTCACCGTTGCCAGCATCTGGATTGCATGGCGGTTGGTGAACATCCCGGAGTTTGGGGACTTTTTGATCGCCACCGAAGCCGAGATGAACAAGGTCTCGTGGGTCAGCCGCAAGCGACTGTTCCAGGACACAATAGTGGTGCTCGTAACGGTCGTTGTTCTCACCCTGTTTCTGCTTGTGATTGACCTCTTCTGGGGTTGGTTGCTCAGCAACAAGTACATCGGTGTGCTGCCATCACGTGATGAAACACAGAAGATCCAAACCAATGCCGATGGCGGCATGAAGCTCGATTGGTAAGTCCGGTCGTTCTAGCACCACTGAATTGCACCTACCGGAGTGGCCAACGCCATGACTGAAGAACTCGAAGCCACCATGGCCGAAGATACACCCATCGAAGCTATCGAGCAGGAAGCCGAACAGACACCGCAAGTTGATGCTGAGACTGCTTCCGAAGTTGCTCCGGTGGCACCGGTCAGTAACAAACGGTGGTATGTCGTGAAGGTGGCCAGTGGGCGAGAAGAGTCGATCAAGGCGGCTCTGATGCGTAAAGCAAAGGTCGAGAACCTGGAAGAGTTCTTTTCCGAGCCAGCCAAATTGGAAGACAGTCTGATCATCCCTGTCGAACGCATTACCGAAGTGCGCAAGGTCAAGGAAACCAAGAACGGCGAGAAGGTCACGAAAGAAAAACGAGTCGTCAAAGAAAAGAAGAAGTTCCCAGGCTACCTGATGGCCCATGTCGAGTGGAACGCCGACATCCAGACGATGTTCCGCGATGTGTCAGGCGTAGGTGATTTCGTTGGCTCGGCCGGCCCCGGCAAAGAGCCAGCACCGATGAGCGAACGCGACATCCAATCGATGTTGCACGGCATGCTGCCTGACGATCAGAAGGGTAGTCACAAATCGAAGTCGCCTGACAAGATCAAACTCGATTACGAACAGGGCGATAAGGTCCGTATCCGTGAGGGTGCATTCGCCAACTTTGAAGGCGAAGTCACCGTCATCCAACTCCCCAAAGAAGCTGGCGAAACACCGAAGGTCACAGTGGTCGTCCACGTGCTCGGTCGGCCCACGCCACTGGAATTGGAATACTGGCAGGTTGATAAGGTCTAACCGAATCCAGAGAACCTAGGCCGCGAGGATAGTGGATTCTTTCACCCGCTAACCTTGTGGGCCGGGTTTACCGTGCTGCGGGTGATTGATGAAACTCGGCCTCATCAACTCAGCATGGGCACAGGCGGGCAAGGGCACCGCCTGGGGCATTCAGCAGACCAAAGCCATTGGCTTCGATTCCATCGACATCTTTGCTGATCCACTCGATATCGACATCCGCGAGCGTCAACTCATCCGCCACGAATGCGAGAAGGCCTGGCTACCAATCATCAGCGTGGCCTGTGTGGCCTTGGGGTTGATCGACTTCAACTCAAGCGTGCAACGCTTCCACCTTCAACGCTGTAAAGCCTACCTCGACTTCTGCTACGAGCTTCAGGCGAAGAACCTGCTGCTTGTGTTGGGCGAATACATCTGGGAACGACAGGTGATTCCACCTGCTGAGCAATGGACGGTGGCAGTGAAGCAGTGCCAGTTGCTGGGCGACTACGCGGCGAGCCTCGGTTTGCAGATTGCGTTGGAACTCGAACCGTTCAAGTTGAGCCTGCTGAACAGCGTACCCAGCATGGCGAAGTTCTTGACGGATGTGAACCACCCGGCGGTGAAGGCCAACATCGACATCAGCCATCTCCTCCTAGCCAAATCCGCACCCGAGGAACTCCGGCAACTGCGTGGGCAAGCGATACATGTTCACATCTCGGATTGCGACGGATTGGTGCACGGCGACCTGCCACCCGGTCGCGGGGTGATGAACTTCAAGCCGTATCTGGATGAAATTGCAGCATTGAAGATCGACGGGGCCATGAGCATCGAACTGGAATACAGCCCAGAGCCGGAAAGGATTTTCGAGTGGGTGCAAGAGGCCTACTTCGCAACAGATCAACTCATGCGTGCCTCTGGCATCCCTCGTGGATAGAATGCCTGTCCCACCGGACGAGGCAATTCATGCAAGCCAAGCTCTCACTCAGTGTCATCGCGTTGTCAGTCGCTGGCTCTGCCATCGCTCAGCCACCGCCGCCAGCAATTCCAGCGACCTACCCGACCATCAACACACAGGCCAACATTGGCGGTAAGCCCGGCAGCACTGTTGACTTGGCTATCACGGGCACGAACCTACTCGACGCTACGGGAGTCTGGACAAGCTTCGGCGGCACCACCACCATTCCCGACGGACAGAAAGATGCGGCGAAGCTCAACGTTAAACTCGTCATTCCCAAGGAAGCTGGAATTGGCCTGCACACCTACCGCGTTGCTACCAAGGCTGGCCTGAGCAACGTCCGCCCTTTCATCGTTGATGAACTGAATGAGATCGCAGAGAAGGACAACAACAAGAAGACCGCACCGCAAGTTGTGACAGCCCCTTGCGTGGTACTGGGCACCGCAACAAGCGAGGCCAGCGACTTCTACAGACTGAGCGTGAAGGCAGGTGAATCGCTTACGATGGAAGTGTTGGCTCGTCGCATCGGCTCACCGCTCGATCCTGTGATGTACGTTTACGATGCGAGCGGCAAAGAGTTGCCCGGCTTGTATGCGGACGACACCCCCGGCTTGCAGAGCGATTGCCGAGTCTCGCACACGTTTCCCACGGCGATGGACATCGTGATTGAAGTGCGTGATGCCACGTTTCGGGGTGGTGGCGATTTTGCCTATCGGCTGCGCATTGGCAACTTTCCCGGTGCGATGACCACCTATCCGCTGGCCATCCAAAAAGGCCAAACGACAAACGTCGGCTTCGCCGGGCCTCTTCTTGATGGTGTGAAACCTGTATCGACCGTGGGTGATCGAGATTTCCGCTGGATTCAACCGAAGCGTGAAATGGGCCTCGCGGGTTGGCCCGTGCCGCTGTCCGTGACCCCTGAACCCCAAGCCACGGAGCAAGAGCCGAACGACACACAGGAGAAAGCCAATACGATCGCGGTGCCCGGTGGCATCTCTGCCGTGTTCGGCAAAAAGAACGATATCGACTACTTCAAATTCCCTGCGAAAAAGGGCGTGAAGTATTTCATCACCGCCTTAACGCATGAGGTCAACACACCCTGCGAAGTCTACTTCCGCGTGCTCGACGTCAAAGGTTTGGAATTGGCCAAGAGCAACCCGCAGCAAGCGGTCACACGCGTCGAGATCAGCGCCCCGGCTGACGGCGATCTGTTCATCTCCTGCGAGCAGACGAACTTCCTGTACAGCCCCACGGAAGTGTATCACCTCAGTGTCAAGCCAGTGTCAGCGGAGGTGGTGGCGATCGTGCCATTCGACCGCGTGGACTTGCCCGCTGGTGGTGTGGGTGCGGTACCGATCACCGGGTTGGTGAAAACGAATGGATTCAATGCACCGGTGACGGTTGAATTGATCGGTGTCGAAGGCGTGAGCGGGAAGACATTACTCCCAGCCACAGCGAATCCGCAGCCGAATGCCCCGGTGTGGCTGCCCATCGTTTGTAAACCGGGCACGAAGCCCGGCCCGCTTGTTGGCAGCTTGACAACGACCGCAACCATTGATGGTAAATCTGTGACGACGACCGTGAATCTGATTGATGTGGTGAAGGGGAACCTGGCGAATATGCCCACGCCACCGCGCGACATCACCAACCGCTTCGGTGTGGCCGTAGTGCCGGAGGCACCGCTGAGTGCGGAACTGAAGTTCGACAAGCTTGAAGTGACAAAGGGTGGCAACCTCGTGGGGAAAGTGATTGCCAAGCGTGGCGACAAGGTGGATGGGGACATCACTGTCACTGCGGTGTCACTGCCTGCCACGAGCGTGCCGAAGTTCAGCCCCGTTACCAAAGGAAAGAATGACGCCGTCGTTGAGTTGAACATCCCTGTTACGGTTGCTGTGGGTACTCACATCGTATTCCTCAAGGCCACCACGAAAGTGAACAACAAGGATGTCGTCGTCTATCTACCACCTGTTGACGTGACCATCACTGAGCCGAAGAAGTAGCAATGTGCGAAGCGAGCAACTTTCGTCGTGAGTGGTTTGCGTCCCACTCACGACGTTCTGGGCGACAACAAGCCTTACCAAATCGGAGCCTCTTTTCGTACGAGTTCATTGGCCACGTCGAGTGAATCGAGCGTGCCTGCATCCGTCCAATAACCATCGAGGATGCTCGACCCCATGCGGCCTTCCTTGAGGTAGAAGTTGTTCACATCCGTGATTTCGAGTTCGCCCCGACGGGAAGGCTTCAGTGTGCTGATAACCTCAAAGACATCCGCCGGATATACGTAGATGCCAACCACGGCATAATTGCTCTTCGGGTTCTTCGGCTTCTCTTCAATGCTCAGCACTTTGTTCCCGGAGAGTTCCGCCACGCCGTAACGACCGGGATCGTGGACTTCCTTCAGCCCCATCCAGGCCCAGTCGGGTTGGCGGTCGGCTTCAGCCAGCAATGGTGAAAGTGGTGCGTGGAAGATGTTGTCGCCCAGCAGTACGCAGCAACGATTGTCCGTGCAGAACAACTCGGCCAAGCCGAGTGCTTGGGCGATGCCACCGGCTTCGTCTTGTACGCGGTAGGTCAGTCGGCAGCCGTGATCTTTGCCGGAGCCGAGCAGCTCGACGAAATCGCCCATGTGCTCGGTGCCCGACACCAGCAAGATGTCAGTCAGGCCCGCACCTGTGAGTTTTTTGAGCGGATGATAGACCATCGGGTACGGGCCGACGGGCAGGAGGTGCTTGTTCGTCACTTTGGTGAGTTCGCCCATCCGTGTGCCTTTGCCGCCAGCCAGAATCACCCCACGCATGATGCTTCCTCGAGATTGTGCTTTCGTTCTATGGGTGTATTAGCGAGAACGGTAGAAACGATTCGCCACGAAGCCTTCGATCACGAAAAATGCCAGCACCAACAAGAGCAAGAATGGGAACAGTTCGAGCCGTTTGTCGTATCTCTGTTCGATGAGATCGCGCAGTACCACTTTGCGATCCACGCTGGCCACGCTGTTCGGGCCGAACAGTTCAACGATGCTATCTTCCGGCACTTTGCTCAGTGTGCTCTCGGCCACGGGGCTGTACAAGCTGAAGCGGTAGTTCCATGCATCCGGTGTGGTTCCCGCAAACAACGCAAAGGTGCCCGCGTTTTGAGTCCGTTGGCCCGTGGCCCGCCATTCGTACTGCTTTTCGCCTAGTGTCACCACGCCGTCCGTGGAGCTGATGCCCGGCCCCTGATAGCGCAGGGAACGCGGAGTGGTCGGTGGCAATGCAACATCAACGTTCGACCCTGCCGGGAAGTTGAAGCTCGCATCTTCCGGGCTGCCAACGAGATGACGCATCAACAACCACGGCAGTACCGTGGCCCAAGTGTGGTCGCTCTTGGTGTCGTCGTTCCAAAAGTTACGTTCGGTACTGGCTTCGAAATCGAAGCGCGAAAGCAGCAGTAACACTCGCCCGGTATCAATGGTGCGTTCCAAGAGGATCGGGCTGCGTTGGCTTTCGTCATCGTTGTCGTCCAACTTCGCCACCACCACAGCGTTATCAGGCAAAGTGCCCACCACCTTGCGATACCGTGAGGCCACCCGACGGGAACTTGGAGCGAAGATGTCCACATTGCCCACGCGCCGCATATCGCGCAGTGGGGAAAGCAGCGGGTGTTTGAAGTCAGCTTCGTCATCCAGTTTCCAACTCACACCGAACTGCCGCTTCTTGTCCGCGTTCGGAATCTCCCACTGCATCAAGTCGCCAAGGGTGCCCGGTAGCACTGCTTCAAAGGCCTTGTTGTAAGCTCCGGCACGTTCGGTATTACTGCCCGGCCCATCGGGGATGAGCAGCAGCTTGCCGCCGGATCGTACATACCGCGTGAGCGTATCGGCTAACTCTTGGCTCGGTTCTTTCACCCCAAGCACGGTGATGGCTTCAAAGTCTTTGAGAGCTGGTAGCGTTGATGGTGTGGCAACCGTGTTCTGAAACTCAGCTTTTGCAATGTGTGCCAAGTCCCAAGCATCGGCACTCGCAACTTCATCCGTGATGGTGAGAATCTTGCGTGGCGGGGCCACGAGGAAAGTGACGGTGCGTTCGTTGTCGAACGGCATGGCATCGTCCCGGGCCAGCTTGAACTTAACCGTGTGGAAGCCGGCTGGTAGTACGGGTAGGGCCACTTGCTCGATGCGGGCCGTGCTATTGGTGAGCTTCACCAAGCGATCCGTGGGGGCAGCGTCGTCGATACTCCATTCGAGCTTCAGTTCATCAGTGCCAAGGATACCCTCCGCCCGCAGAGTCAAACTCACGACCGGAGCAGCACTGCCGGACACAATCTGCGGGCGCATCTCGGCACCAAGGATGGCATAGTTCACCGGATTGGCCACACCGACATCGAAGAACAATTGCAATGGGGCGGGTTTGGGCACGGCATCGCGCAGTTTCTTGAGTTCTTCCACTCGGCCAGCATCCCAACTGCTAGCGGTGCGATCTGAAAAAACCGCCACCACTCGCGGCAGTGGCTCTGTACCTTCGGGCAAGTCCGCATCCGCGGTTTTCAACAATTGGTACGCTGCGGCCAAGGCCGTGGTAATCGGCGGAGCAGAGCCAGCAGGCGACTTCAGTTGACCTAATCGATTGCGGGCTTCAAACGGTGTCGGCTCCCAGTTCGCTAGCGCGTCGTTGACTTCCAGAATCGCTACTTTCGAGTTCTCTGGCAGTTCACTGAGGAACTCCTCGGCACGCTTTCGGGCATCGTCCAATCGAGTTTCACCGACGATCGTGTAGCCCATGCTTGGCGATGTATCCATGATAATGACTGCCGCCACGGGCTGATCGCCACTGATTTGGAACGAACCCGTCGTTAGCAGCGAGGGTTGGTACAGGGCCAAGGCGAAGAGCGCGATCAGCAAACAACGCAGAGCGAGAAGCAGGATGTGCTTGAGCCGCATTTTCCGTTCGCTGATCTTTTGCTTGATCTTCAAGAATCGCAATGCAGGGAATTGGAGCTTCTTCGGCTCTTGCTTCAACAGAAAGTGCAAAAGGATCGGCAAGCCGACGAGCGCTACTCCGGCAATCAAGATCGGGTGCATGGCACAATTCTAGCGACCAATCGAGCTGTGATGTTGTTTGCGTAACAGTTCGTACTGTGCCGGGGTTGATCTGCTAAACTTTCAGTATCCGCCTTGGTGCTTGAATCATGTCCGGAATTGCCTTGCCCGCCGGCTTGGAAGAAAAGCTCGACGCACTTGCAGCCGACGTGAAGCGCTGGCGGTTGCTGCGTGGGGTGAGCCTGTCCGCCGTGGTGATGTGTGTGGTTCCCGTTGCGTTGTTGCTCTTGGATCGCACCTTTCAACTCTCAGCTTGGCTGCGTGTCGGGATGCTCGTGCTAGGTTTGGCGGCGATGACCTCCTCGGTTTGGTGGCTGGTGTTGCGTCGGTGGAAACAACCGGTGCCGTCGGTCGCGCTCGCTGCCGCTATCGAAAAAGAATATCCGCACCTTGCTGAACGATTGCAAACACTGGTGGAGTTGCACGAGCAGGCCGACCCCGGCAACGGATCGAAGGCGATGATCGCGGTACTGGTGAATGACACCGTCAAGCGGGCAAAGAAACTTGACTTCAACAAGGCCGCACCGAAGGCGTTCAGTCGCAATGTTGTCTTTGGTGCAGGTACGGCGGCACTCTTGGCTGCAGGGTTGTTAGTGGTGTTTGGCGGTAACACCGAGAGCCTGCGGCGGGTGTTATTGCCGTGGTACAGCCCACCGGTGGATGTGCCTTATGAATTGAAAGTATCGTCGAAGGATGTGGTGGTGCGACGGGGTGAACCAGTCACGCTGAGTGCCTATCTCGAACGAACCAAAACCTCCGGCGAGTTGCCCACGAGCCTGACGCTGACCTTCCGCATGAAGGATGGATCAGCCGAGAAACGCCTGCAGATGAGCGGCGATGAACAAGCAGCGTTCACGCTCACGTGGCCAAGCGCCACACAAGATTTCGAGTATCGCATTGAATCCCCTCATCATCAAAGCGCGTGGTACGCCGTGAGTGCTGTTGATCCTGTCAACCTCGCGGATGGAAGCACGGTTCAGTTCACCGCGCCGGCCTACGCGGCCGCCAGCATTCCCACGCGCACGGTGCAGGGTTTGCAAGATCTCGACGCCCTACAGCACAGCACGGCGAACGTCGAATTGAAGTGGAATCGCAAGCCGGTGGATCTTTTGGTGGAGTGGCGGGCCAGCGATGCCAAGCCAGACGTGGGTGGGCAGAACGTGCCATTTCAATGGACGAGCGACGACGGAAAACACGGGCTGAAAACGACCCTCGACCTGCCCAGCGATGGGACTCTCAAAGTAACAATGTTCGCCGAGAAGGGGCTGAGCACCACGGTGCAACTGCCGTTCCGGGCGATACCTGATGCCGCACCGAAGTTTGAACGGGCCACCGGGATGCCCAGCGAACCTCGCGAGTTTTCCCCCACAGGAACACTGGAATTGGAGTTGGCCATCACGGACGATGTGGCCGTGGCCGAACTCTGGTTCGACTTCGCCAAGCAACTGGACCCTGAAGCCAACTTCACCACCGAGAGCATCAATCTGCCACTGGGTGGCAAGAGTTCGGCGGGCAAGGTGAAGATTCCGCTGACGGGTAAGTTCAACGTGGGGGAGAGCTACCGAGTCCGATTGCGGGCGCGCGACAACCGCCGCTTACCAGAACTCAACCTCACGCCGAATGAATCGACCTACCCGGCCGGTGCGTGGGTCACGCTGAGGATTGTGGAGAACGCCAAGACACTGACCGAGCAAGACATACTGGCTGGGCAACAAGTTAAGGACAAACAGATCGAGGAACTCCGCAAGCAACTTCAAGAGACTCGCAACAGCGTGAACAGCTTGGCCAAGCAGAGCCAGAGTCAGCAGAACTTCAAGCCAGAACAACTGAAGCAGAACCTCACGAATCAAGACAACACCCGGCAGACAGCCCGGCAACTCGGGGAGTTGGCAGATCGCCTGTCCAACGGCGCGATGTCGCGCTTGGCTCGCGAAACAGTGGAGCAGCAACTCGCCACTGCTGAAGCGGAACTCAAGAAAGCGAACGTAGCCGGTGAGGCTGGCACCCGTGATGACGCGATGCAAAAGGCCCTCAAACAACTCGACTCGGCACTCGACAAACTGGCTGAACTCAAGCGATTGAATCAGTCTGCTGCGAATGATCAACTGGATCGCGTACAGCTCGGGGAACTCGCCAAGCAACAAGACGAATTGACCAAGCAGATCGAGGCATCCAAGCCCGAAGACCTGAAAGCACTCGCCGAGAAACAAGAGGAGCTGAAAGAGAGATTGAACAAACTCCAGCAGCAAAGCGAGGGGCTGAAGAACGGCAAAGCCGGTGCCGACCAAGCCCGTACCGAGAAGGAAGCGAGTAATCTGCAACGCCTCGCGGATCGCATGCGGGAACTGGACGAAGCGATGACGAAGACCCGCGAAGATGCCAAGCGAAGCTCGATGGAAGAACTTGCCAAGCGACAACAGAAACTCGGTCAAGACGCCACCGAGTTGGCCAAGAAAACACAAGGCCCGGCTACCGTGGCGCAGGCACAACCACTTGACAAGAAATCACTCGATCAAGCCGAAGAGTTGTTGAAGAAGAACCAACCGGCGGACGCGCTCACGGAACAAGAGAAGGCGGCGCGGGAACTCGACCGCCTCGCCGAGAGCTTGGCCCAAGCCGCAGCTGATCGCAAGAACGACGCCAAGGAAGCCGCCACGCAACTGCACCGCTGGCAGCAAGATCTGAACCGCCGGACTCAGGAAGCTGGCAAGCAAGCGGGTGGGCTGACGCCCGCCCAACGTGCTGAGTTTGCCGCCGAACAATCAGCAATACAAAAGGCCACCGAACGACTCAAGCTACCGAAGTCGGCCAGCGTGGAGAGCCTCCAACAACAAGCCACAAAGAACGCAGTTGAAGCCGCGAAACAACTCAAGCAAAGCGACACTGCCGCCAGCGGTGCAATGACCAACGCGGCCACAGCACTCGAAGAACTGGCCAAGGCTATACCCACGAACAAGCAACGCCGCGACGAGGCACTCCGGGAACTCGACGAACTTCGCAAGAAACAGGATCAAGTGGCTAAGGGCATCAAGGAAGCTGCCGACGCAATCAAGACGAACCCTGATGATGCCCGAACCAAAGAAGACTTCGCCAAGGCCACAGCTCAAAGTGCCGAGCAACAAGACGAACTCCGCAAGAAGATCGACCAACTCGACACACCGGGTGCTGATGGTCGCAAGCAACGCGCGACGGATGCAGCCAAACAAGCGACGGATGACCTCCGCCGTGGGCTCACGCAAGACAGTGGCACTTCGCAGGAACAACTGAAACGCGAACTCGACAAGCTGAAGTCGGCCCTGGAAGGGAAACAGTCTGCCGACGAGAAGGCCAGTGAACTGGCGCGGATGCAGAACGACCTCACCCGAAACTTGAAGAAGGTCGCGACGCCGGATGAACTGCAACGCCTCCAACGCCAACAAGAAGAGATCGCCAAGAAGACCGGCGAACTTAAAGCCCCTGAAGCACCCGGCCAACTGAATGAAGCACAAGCCGCCACCAAGGCAGCAGAACGCAGCGGACAGAAGCAGAACCCGGACATCGACGAACTGCGAAAGAAAGCCGACAAGGCCGCTGAAGCCCTCGACCAACTGGCCGAGCGGCTGAATAAGGAGAACGCCGAGCAACGCCTTGAACGATTAGCAAAGCAGCGCGAAGCAGAAGCCGAGAAGGCGAACCGTGCGGAAGCCACGCGACCGGATCTCTCGCGCAGTGCCGATGCACGACGCAGCGCCGAAAACGATCTTCAAGAATTGAAAGACACACACAGCGGGCAGGCACAAACTGCGAAGAAATTACTTCAGGACACACTCGAGAAACTCGCCCGGCAAGACGAACCGGATCGCGCGAAAGACTTGCAGAAGCAAGCGGCCGACTTGGCACGCAAACTCGCCAACAGTGGGAAGCAGAACAGCGAGCTGAAAAAACAACCGGATGCTATCGCCAGCAAAGACGACGTTGCCGATGACAGCGACCCTGCGAATAAACTCCCCACGGACAAGGCTGCACAGGAAGCCAAGGATCTCGCCAAGCAACAACGCGACCTCCGCACCGACGTGGCGAAGGCGGCGGAACGGGCCGCCAAGGGCGAGCAACCCAAGCCGAACGGGGAAGACCGCCTCGGCGATGTAGCAAAAAAGCAGTACGATCTCAGCGAACAAATGCAACAGCTTCAACGTGAAGAACAGAATCAAGACCTTGGTGACGCCGTCAAGCAGGCACAAAAAGCGGAGCAACAACTGCAGAACGGCGACACGGAAGCCGCCAAGAAGTCTGCTGAAGAAGCGGCGAAGAACCTACGTGATGGTGCAAAGTCCGCCAAGGCCGACGCAGCGAAGAAGGCGACCGACCTCGCCCAGAAGCAAGAGGAACTCGGCGCGCAACTCGACAAAACATCGCCGGACGACCAAGCCCAACGCCAACAACGTCGGCTCGATGAACTCGCCAAAGAAGCCGACCAAGCTGCGAAGGAGGCCCGCGAAGCCAGCAAGCAACAGGATCAAGGCAGCGCGCAAGCGAAGCAACTTGACAAAGCAGCGGATGCAACTCAGCAAGCCAAGCAGATGATGGAACAAGCCGAACGACACGCCAAGAACGGAAAGGCGAACGACGCCAAACAGAGCCGACTGGATGCCGAGAAGAAATTGGAAGATGCGGCACGACAAGCCCGTGGGCAACAACCGGGTGAGGGGAAATCGAGCAAGCCACAACAGGAAGCCGCCGAGCAACTCAAACAGGCCGACCAAGCGATGACCGATTCAGCAAAGCAGATGCAGCAAGGCCAAGGCAAACCTTCAGCCAAGGCCAGTAACGACGCGGCCAAGAGCCTCCAAAAAGCCCACGATCAACTGGCCCAAGGTGAAGCGCAAGGCCAGGGCCAAGCAAAAGGGGCTGGCGGGAGTTCACCGGGCAACGGCAGTGCGCCAGTAAGTGGGGACCTGCCGAGTATCGTGGTGCAAAACCTTGGCAAGCCGTGGGGCGAGCTACCGGGTGATGTGAAGTCCAGCATCCTTGTGGAACTCAAAGCCAAATATGGCGATGACTACGCTCGACTCATTAAGCTGTACTTTGAGCAACTGGCCGAGAAAAAATAAACAAGGAGAGTCGATGCGTTGGCTGGGCTGGTTCTTGGTTCTCGTCTTGGTCATGGCGGTGGGTGCTCAGCAACCGCCGAACGTGCGACCACGGCTCCTCGTGGACGACGAATACAAACCGACGCTCAATGCCATCGATCGTGGCCTCGTCTACCTCCGCAACAATCAGAATGCCAACGGCAGTTGGTCCACGAAGTTTGGTGGGAACTTTGGCGATCCATGGGCACAGAATCCGCGTCCTCCACGAGCCAACACTCAAGGCGACTTTGCTATCACGGCGCTCAGCATCATGGCGTTTCTCTCCGCTGGGCATGTCCCCGGTGAAGGCCCCTACGGCGAAGCACTGACCGCAGGTGTCCAATGGCTGCTGGAGAATCAACAACGGGATGGTCGCCTCTGCCCGACCACGGGTACCGAGATGTACCACCACGGCATCTGCACCCTGCTTCTCGCTGAAGTGGTCGGCATGACCACCGGCACCTACGCCGAGCGATTACGTGAAGCACTGGAACGTGCTGTGGTCGTGATCCTCACCGCACAGCGCCGTGGCAATCCACGCTTTGGCCAAGGCAACATGACCGGTGGTTGGCGGTACCGGGTGAATGATGGCGGGTTTGAAGGGTCAGATTTAAGCGTCACCGGCTGGCAACTCATGGCGTTGCGGGCAGCGAAGAACGTCGGTTGCGATGTACCAGTCGAGAACATCCAAGCCGCGGTGGAGTACGTCAAAAGAAGTCAGGACGTTCGTGGTGGTGGCTTCCAGTATCAACCGGGTGGGCAGGTAACGGTGCCCTGCACCGGCGTGGGTGTATTGTGCCTTGAACTCAGCGGTAAGGACTATCACCAGTGCGATGAAGCCCTGCGTGGTGGGGCGTACATCCTGGCGAAGTCGCAGGAGAATCAGGCTCACTACTATTATGGCGTGTACTACATGTCGCAGGCGATGTTTCAGCTCGGAGGGAACTACTGGAGCGCCTTCCGTGCGAAGTTGCTGAAGAACTTGCTGGATTTCAATGCTCCGCTGGGTGACGGCTCGTGGCCAACCGTTGGCGATGGTGGTATGTACGGTGGCAACTACACCACCGCGATGGCCATCCTGGCACTCACCGTGGAGTATCGCTACCTGCCGATCTATCAACGTTTTGAAGAACCACTCGAACGCGATGGGCGGGATTAATTCACCATGCCACACTTCCGCACCACTCGTCGTGTTGAGTTCGGCGATACCGACATGGCCGGCATCATGCACTTCTCGAACTTTTTCAAGTTCATCGAAGTGGCCGAGACCAGTTTTTTACATTCGCTTGGTTACAGCGTCACCTGGCAGGCTGATGGTGTGCGCTATGGCTTCCCACGTGTCAGCGTGAAGTGCGACTTCTTCAAACCAGCGCGGTTCGAGGATGAACTCACTCTAGAAGTGCATGTTGCCAAAGTGGGCACGAAATCGGTTTCGTACACCATCCTCTTTCTGTGTGGCGAGGTCAAGCTCGCGGAAGGCCAAGTGACGTCGGTGCTCTGCCGGGGAACCGCCCACGGAATGATGGAATCCATCGAGATTCCAGCAGAGATGCGGGCGAAGCTGGAAGCGGCTTCGGTACATTGATTCAAGAAGCGAATCGGAGTGCAACGAGTGAATGAAGCCATTTTGACGCCGATCATCTTGGATGATGACGAAATCCAAACCGCCGAGAAACTCCGGCACTCGTGCCAGAAGTTGCTGGCCGAGTGCGGTAAGATCATCGTCGGGCAAAAAGAGGTCATGGAGCAACTGCTACTGGCGGTGTTGGCTCGTGGGCACTGTTTGCTCGTTGGCGTACCCGGTTTGGCCAAGACGTTGATGATCCGCACGATGGCCGACGGCATGAACCTCTCGTTCAACCGGGTGCAGTTCACGCCGGACTTGATGCCCACGGACATCACCGGCACGGAAATCCTGTATGACGACCGAACCACCGGCAACCGTGGTTTCAAGTTTGTGAACGGGCCAATCTTCTCGAACATCGTGCTGGCCGACGAAATCAACCGCACACCCCCACGCACCCAAGCGGCACTGCTCGAAGCCATGCAGGAACGTCAGGTGACGGTGGCCGGTGTTCGCCACAAGTTGCCGAACCCGTTCTTCGTGCTGGCCACGCAGAACCCGATTGAACAAGAGGGGACGTACCCGTTGCCTGAAGCCCAACAAGACCGCTTCATGTTCAACATTCAGGTGGACTACCCCGGCGAAGAAGAAGAGTTCCGCATCATTGAATCGACGACGAACGCCGTGAAGCCGGAGATCGAACGAGTCATCACCGAGAACGAAATCCTGCACTTGCAGAACCTCGTTCTCCGGGTGCCCGCTGCCCCGCATGTCATCCGCTTTGCTGGCAAGCTCGCACGGGCCACTCGACCAAAACTCTCGGCGGGAGACAGTGGCGAAGTGACCGCACCGGACTTTGTTAAGAAGTACGTGAGCTTCGGTGCTGGCCCGCGTGCCGGGCAGAGCTTGATCCTCGCTGGCAAAGCCCGTGCCCTGCTATATGGCCGAACTTACGTGAGTCTCGACGATGTGCGAAGCGTGGCACTCCCCGTGCTTCGCCACCGCATCATGACGAACTATCACGCCGAAGCTGAAGGCATCACCAGCGACAGCATCATCAACAAACTGCTTCCACTCATTCCGCGAGAGAAGGAATAAGAGCCGCGCACGAAGTAAGCGGTTTCTTGGTGAACCGGCTGCGTAAGCTGCCGGGTAATGTATTGCGAGCCGCGAACGAAGCGCATCGAGAGAGAGCGTTCTTGTTGAATGAATCTAGTTCTTTGTTCTTAGTGTTGAGTTTGTAGTTCACCCCATGGCCACACTGACCCCAGATATTCTCGCCCGGATCGACAAGCTCGAACTCGACGCAAAACGCGTTGTGGAAGGCTATCTGTCCGGTCGCCACCGCAGCCCACGTCACGGCTTTGCCGTGGAGTTTGCCCAGCACCGCGAGTACGCCCCCGGCGACGACATCAAGCACCTCGATTGGAAAGTCTATGCCCGCACGGAACGCTACGCCCTCAAGCAATACGAGCAAGAAACCAACCTCGTGGCGTGGATGATCGTGGATGGCAGCGAGAGCATGAAGGTGGGCACGGTAGCGGATGAAGCGGGGGAACCACGCACGAAGTTCGACACTGCTGCGGTACTCAGTGCGGCACTGGCGTACCTGATTGTGAATCAGTCGGACCTCGTTGGCCTGCACCTGTATGCGGAGAAATCGCGGGTGGTGCTCAAGCCGGCTGGGGGTACTGGGCGCGTACGAGAGATGATGCGCAGCTTCGCGGAAGGCCCGTACAAGGCCGCATCCAACACCGGGGCCGTGCTGCGGGAACTCGGTGGGCAGCTTGGTCGCCGTGGGGTGATCTTTGTGTTCTCGGATTTTCTGGATGATGTCGAGGCACTGGTGAACGGCCTGCGAATCTTACGAAGTCAAAAGCACGAAGTAGTACTGTTCCACGTTCTGGATGCAGCGGAGCTGGACTTCCCGTTTCGTCAGCCAACGCTGTTCAAGGGGCTGGAAGATTTGCCGGAGATCAGCACGGATCCGCTGAGCATCCGCGAGAGTTACTTGGCCGGGATGAATGCACATCTTGCTGAAGTGGAAACCGCTTGCCGGGTGCATGAAGTGGACTACGTCCGCGTGCGTACGGACGAAAACATCGGCCAAACCCTCGCGGACTACTTGCAGAAACGCCAAGGTCGGTAATCATACCCGCGTTCGCCAGTCGGCCAGTACGTCGCGCAGAGTTTGCTCAAGGGGGATGGTGGGTTCCCAGCCCGTGGTGCGTTGCAGCTTTGTAATGTCGGCCTGACACACGGCCGTTTCGGGGAGTTGATTTTCCGAAGCTTGTTCGTTCAGCGTGATCGACACATTGGCCAGCGAGATCATCTTCTGAACCACCTCACGGATTTGCAGCAGTCGGCCGCTACCCGCGTTGTACACCTCGCCGGGCTTGCCGTGCGCCAACACGCCGATCATGGCCGTGGCGATGTCTCGCACATCAGTGATGTCGCGGTAACTGCTCAGATCTTTGGTGTGTAGGGTTGCCGGCTTGCCGATGCGTTCAAGTTGAACGATCTCCTTAGCCTTATCTGTGGCAATGAAGCCAAGCGATTGTCGCGGCCCGAGTTGATTGAAGAGCCGCAGGCGAACGATGGGCAACTTGGTGCTGGCATACACCTGATAGGCCAGTAGTTCCGCTGCGGCTTTGCTCGCTGCATACGGGCTAACGGGTTTCATAGTGGTGACTTCATCCAGCAACTTCTTGCCCGGATCAGGATCGCCAAGCACAAGGCCGGTGGAAGCGAACAGCACCTTCGGTGTGAGCTTCGATTCCAGGATGGCTTCCAGTAATGTGCGAGTCCCGTCGAGATTATCGGCCCAGCAGCGCGCAGGTTCCTGGAACGATTGCCGAGTGTTGGCGTAGCCCGCGAGGTGGACGACCCAATCGGGTCGATGCTCGTGCATCAACTTCAATAGGCCTGAACCGTCGTGCAAGTCTACGGATATGAGCTTGGCGTGCGGGGCTAACGCAGCGAGAGGCACGGGCCAGGTGTTCCCCCGGCTCGTGCCAACGAGTTGACAACCCGGCTTAGCCCGCAGAAGTGCTTCGCCGAAGTGCCCACCAACGAAGCCGGTTAATCCTGTAACGAGGATGTTCATCGTGAAGTGCCTACGCTGTCTCGATTTGGGAGGGCGAACCTCCCGGTGAGCCGCAAACCGCATTCACGGCTCGGCAGGAGCCTCGCCCTCCCTAAGACCTAGATTCCACGGGCCTTGGTGTCGGAGGTGTCGCCTGTCTTCAGTCGTTCGACGTCGGACAGCACCATCATCTCGACGAGTTTCTCAAAGCTCACCTTCGGCTTCCAGCCCAACTGCTTCTCGGCCTTGGCCGGATCGCCGATGAGCAAGTCCACTTCTGCAGGGCGAACGAAGGCCGGATCAAGCTTCACGTAGTCCTGCCACTTCAAACCCACTACTTGGAAGGCCAGATCGACCAGCCTTTCAACAGTGTGAGTCAGACCGGTGGCGATGACGTAATCGTCCGGTTGATCCTGTTGCAGCATGAGCCACATGGCTCGAACGTAGTCGCCTGCAAAGCCCCAGTCGCGCTTGGCGTCGAGGTTGCCAAGGCGAAGTTCCTTGCTGAGGCCGAGTTTGATGCGTGCAACGCCGTCGGTCACTTTGCGGGTCACAAACTCACGGCCACGGCGAGGTGATTCATGATTGAACAGAATGCCCGACACGCAGTACATGTTGTAGCTTTCACGATAATTAATCGTGATCCAGTGACCGTAGAGCTTGGCTACGCCGTACGGGCTGCGTGGGTAGAACGGCGTGGTTTCGGTCTGTGGT
>JBBRME010000007.1:0-45729 GCA_038230995.1 Gemmatales bacterium | reverse complement strand
ATGGCAACCGGTGCTCGTGACGCCAGCTAACGGGCGGGCCACCATCCGCTTCAGCCTGAGCGATGAAGTGAACGCCTACCGCATCCTCGTGGCGGGGCACTCGCTCGATGGTCGCATCGGTTCGATTCACCAGACGCTGGAAGTTCGCAAGCCATTGGTGCTGGAGCCGAAGCTGCCGCAGGAGATCAGCAATACCGACAAGATCGACTTGCCCATCGTGGCCATCAATGGCAAGGACGAAGCCCGTCAAGCCACGGTGAACATCACCCCGGACGGCTTGGTCGTGGACGGCAGCCAGGCCCTGAAGCTCGACCTGCAACCGGGCAGTGGCAGCCGCAAGACGGTTCGCCTGACCTCGAAGATCACCGAAGGCATCGCCACCGTGCAACTCGATGGCCGTGCCGGTGCGGATCAGGACAACGTTGTTCGACAAATGACTGTCGTGCCGGATGGCTTCCCGCTGAGCGAAGCGAAGTCCGACGTGTTGGAGAAGAATGCCGTGCTGAAACTGGGCGTGCCCAAGTTGATCGTGCCCGGCTCGCTCAAGGCCAAAGTGGTGATGTACCCGAACATGCTCTCGGAGATTCAATCCGGCCTGGAAGCCATGTTGCGGGAGCCGAACGGCTGCTTCGAGCAAACCAGCACCACCAACTACCCGAACGTGTTGGTGATGGACTACTTGAACGAAACCAACCAAGCGAAGCCGGAGATCAGTGCCCGAGCCAAGCAGTTGCTCACTAACGGCTACGCCAAGCTCACCAGCTTCGAGTGCCGTAAGGAACGCGATGGCCGCGAGGGGTACGAGTGGTTCGGCGGTGCGACTCCACCACACGAGGCGCTCAGTGCCTACGGCCTCTTGCAGTTCACCGACATGAGCCGGGTGCATCCGGTGGATGCCGAGATGATGAAGCGTACTAAGGACTACCTGCTGAGCACCCGCGATGGGCAGGGGGGCTTCAAGAAGAATGCCCGAGCACTCGACACCTTCGGCTACGCACCGGTGGCCATCACCAATGCCTACATTCTCTGGGCACTCACCGAAAGCGAACGGACGGCTGCCACCAAGACCGACCTCAAGATGGAAGTCGATGCCCTCGCCAAAGCTGGCAAGGATGGAACACTCGCCAAAGACTCGTACTACCTCGGCTTGTTGGCCAACGTGCTGTGGAACGTGGATCGGAAGGCCGACGCCACAGCCGTGCTGAAGTCTCTCGTGAGCCTGCAAATCAAGACCGGCGAACTGAAGGGGGCCAGCACCAGCATCACCAATTCACAGGGTGAATCGCTGGAAATCGAATCAACCGCGTTGGCCGTGATGGCGTGGTTGAAGGCCAACGAAACCGGAACGTACCGCGAGCCGATCACCAACGGCTGCAAGTTCATTGGTAGCAAACGCAGCGCTCACGGTAGCTTCGGGGCTACGCAAAGTACGATCCTTGCCCTCAAGGCCTTGATCGAGTTCGCCCGCAGCAGCAAGCGACCTGCCGAGGATGGCACACTCACCATCCAGGTGAACGGCAAGGAGATCGCCACCAAACAGTTCACCACCCAACAAACCGGGCCAGTGACAGTAGAGATCCCCAACGCCGAGGCACTGTTCATCGGCGAGGAAGCCGTCATCACCGTGAGCACCACGGCCAAACAGAACTACCCGCTCACCGTGTTCTGGGAGTGCCGGGCCAGCCAACCGGCAAGTGCCAAGGATTGCCCGATTGAACTCAGTACCTCACTGAGCAAAGGCCAGGTGACCGAGGGCGACGCGGTGCGGATGAACGTGTCGGTCAAGAACCTGCTGAAGAAACAGGACGGCATGGTGACCGCCATCGTGGGCATCCCCGCCGGGTTGAAACTGCCGGAAGACATGAAGCAACTCAAGCAACTCTCCGAGAAGCCACTGGACGGCAAATTACCAACGGTGAGCTACTGGGAGAAGCGTGGCCGCGAGGTGGTCTTCTACTGGCGTGGTTTGGACGAGAAGCAGACTGTGGACTTCACGCTCGACCTGATTGCCGAAGTGCCGGGCGAGTATCGCGGGCCAGCTAGCCGGGTGTACCTCTACTACACCCCGGAGTTCAAGCAGTGGGTTGCCCCGCTGAGCGTGAAGATCACCGCGAAGTAAAAAGAACCTCCTGCTGCTGACGCAGGCAGGCTCGACGGAACAACGGACACCGACTCCTGCTGCTGACGCAGGCAGGCTCGACGGAACAACGGACACCGACTCCTGCTGCTGACGCAAGCAGGCTCGACGGAACACCGTGCGTGTCCGATGGTTCCCCTCGCTGATAGCATGGCTGCATCTCTCCCGTGCAGTTCATCAACATGCCCATTCCCATCGCCTGCCCAGGTTGCGGGGTGCAACTCAAAGCCCCGGACGCTGCCGCTGGCAAGCGGGTGAAGTGCCCAAAGTGTGCCAACCCGATTGATGTGCCCATCGCGGAAGCCCCCGGCTTCGAGGTATTGGACGATGAGCCTGCCCCCGCACCGGCCAAGCCGGTGATCGCCAAGGCGAAACCCGTCGCTGCAAAGCCCGTGGAAAATGACGACGAGGACGAGCGCCCACGAGCGAGACGCAAGCCACATGATGACGATGAAGATCGACCTCGGCGATCATCTAACAGGACTCGCCGTGAAGATGATGAAGATGACCGCCCGCGGAATCGTGGGCGTGGGAGGCAAGCCAAGAAGACTGGCTTCCCGATCTGGATTGCCATCGCTGGTGGTGGACTTCTGCTCATGGCCATCGCCGTGGGTGCGTTCATGATGTTCGGCGGTGGTGGCAAGAATAGTGGCGGCGGAGGTGGTGGATTGTTTGGTGGTGGCGCACCGGCTGGCTTTACAGAGATTAATGAAGTGGGCATCACGGTGCACCTTTACGGGAACGTGAAGGGGCTGTTCGTGCGGATTGGTGGCCCCGACGGCCCACCCAACCCCAACATGTTTACGGCCAACGACCAACAGGGGCCGTTCGGGGCGTTTGACCACTCCTGCATGTTCTGTGCTTGGCGAGAACCGGACTTCAAACCGGCACCGGCAACGAAAGTGTTAGCTCGAAATGCCTACCTGCAAGGGATCTTCGTCGAGAAACTCCGTAAGTACGAGATCGTCTCCGAAGAAGAGATTACCGTCGGCGGACAACCAGCCGTAAAGCTGATGGTGAAAGAACTGCCAGATGTGTGGGAGCGTGATGCCCAACAGAAAGAGTTCTTCAAGGACAAGAACAACGAGGAACGTGCCCGCATTGCCAAGGAAGGGAAAGTGTCGGCTGTGGTGTATGTCGTCAACGGTGAATGGAACTACATCTTCACCATGACGAACAAGCGCAACGACATCGATCCCGGCAAACTCAAAACCGTGATCGACTCGATCAAGTTCAAGAATTAGTGGATGGCCCCCGGTATGGTTGTGTGTGTTGTCTCTCTGGTCGTCGCGTTCCTACTCGGCGGCATTCCGTTCGGCCTTCTGCTGGCGAAGAGTCGCGGGGTCGATCTGCGCACTGTAGGCAGTGGCAACATTGGCGCTACCAACGTCGGTCGGGCGCTCGGCAAGAAGTTCGGCTTCATCACGTTTGCACTCGACTTCTTGAAGGGTGCCATCCCGGTCGCCTTGGTGGTTCCGCTGGCGCAGATGATCGTACCGACCTCGCCTGAGGCCGTCGGCGGGCCGGATGTGCTGCGGGTGGCCACGGCGCTCCTCGCCTTCCTGGGCCATGTCTTCCCGGTGTACCTGAAGTTCCAAGGTGGTAAGGGGGTGGCTACGGGCGCCGGGGTGATGGCGGTGTTGGTGCCATGGCCGTTCGCGGTGGCTGTGCTCACGTGGGTAGCGGTGTTGTGGGCCACACGGTACGTCTCGGCAGCTTCGATCCTGTGCGTGGTGGCGTTACTTGTTGCTCGCCTGGTCGAAGTCCGGCACGATTTCACCGAGGGATGGGTGGTTACGGTGTTCGTGTTGCTCGGCATTTCGATTGTCATCGTCAAGCATCGCTCCAACATCACTCGGCTGCGGCAGGGGCTTGAAAGTAGCGTGAAGGAAAGTCCGAACCGCCCTGCATTCCTGCGTGGGTTGCACCTTGTCGCCGTGGGCAGTTGGTTCGGGGCCAGCCTGTTCTTCAATGTGATTGCAGCTACGCCGATCTTCGATGCGTTCAAGAACGTGGTGGAAACTCAACCATCAGATCGCACTGCGAACCAGCGCATCCAGGGGGAAAAAGCCACACCGGAAGAGAAAGCCGCACTGGCCAATGCCTTGGCCGGTTCTGCGGTGGGGCCGTTGTTCCCGCGCTACTTTGTGCTGGCAGCGATATGCTCGTGGCTAGCAGTGCTGACTTCGTTTGGCTTCCTGCGGTTGGCCAACGGCAAGCTGCATCGTTGGCGGTACACCCTAGCCCTTGCGGCGTTGTTCTTCGTCGCGTTTGGTTGGCCGTTATCCGAATGGGTGGGTCAACTCCGGGTGCAGCGGTTCGATGCGGAGGCCGTGCGTGCCGCGGCAGCAAAGAGTGCCTTCGGCGTATGGCACCTCGTGAGCCTGGCCAACGGTGCTGTGCTGACGTTACTCAGCGGGGCGTTGCTGGTGCTGGCGTCGAAACTGCCAGGTGATGAATCAAGAGGGTGAAAGGTTGTCGTTGTTCAGTGACTCACATCTGGATTGCACTTGAATCCGTTGCCTCCCCAGTTTATCTCCCCGCCGTAGTCCACCGATTACCCCCAATCACGGGCCACCGGGCGAGGTTCAACATGCAGAAACAACGGAAAAGGTTCATCGCCGGGATGCTTGCGGTGCTGGTCATCAGCGGGGCAGTGCTTGCCTTGGCCAAGCCGGGTGAGAACCTGCCCAGCACCCCACCGGTAGCCAAGACCACGCTGCCAAGCGACCCGGCGATCACGCTGGAATGGACGGGGCCGGAGATGGTGAAGGTCAACCAACCGGCGGACTACACCCTGACGGTGAAAAACGCCTGCATGCAGACCCTGCATAAGGTCATCGTGCAGGTGCGTGTACCCAAAGAGACCACGGTGAAGGCCACCAAACCGGAGGCCAAAGCCAGCGACGGCGTGTACCTGTTTGAACTCGGCACGATGGACAGCGGCACCACAAAACCACTGACACTGACGCTGACTCAAGCCACCCGTGGCGAGCTGCAAGCCCAGGCGTGGGTAACGTTCACCGGCACCGCTGCCATGAAGGCACAAGTGAAGGAACCGAAGCTCGGTGTGACCATCCGCGCACCTGAAAAGGCACAATCCGGCGACAAGATTCCCGTGGAACACGTGGTGACCAACACCGGCGATGTGACCATCGACGACGTGGTGCTGAAGCTCAGCAACAGTGCTACCCCACCGATGGCGGGCAAGAGCCTCAAGCCCGGTGAAGCCCACAAAATGACCGACGAATTCCTAGCCACGAGCGCCGGTTCGTTCGTCTACGAAGCCGTGGCCACCGGGCGCGATGGCTTGATCGGTACCGCCAAGGCCACCGTGCTGGTGCAAGCCCCCAAGATCGAAATCACACTTACCGGGCCGGAAGAACGACCCATCGGCAAGAAGGCCCTCTACACCGCCAGCGTCAGGAACTGCGGGGATGTACCAGTCACGGGCCTCGTCGTCCGTGAGTACATCCCCGCGACATTTCGTGTTGCGGCCAGCGGGGCCGGTGGTGTGGTATCCCAGTCCGGTGAATCCCTGCAATGGTCGGTGGGTGATCTGGCAGCCGGGGCGGTGAAGAAGCTGGAGTTTGAAGGCACCTGCACCGCTGCGGGCACACTGCGCCACACTGTTGAAGCCACGGCTGATCGCAAGGTGAAAGCCACAGCAGAATTCAGCACGAAGATCGAAGGCATCCCCGCACTACGCATGGAACTGGTGGACAGCGTGGACCCCGTGGAGAAGTCCACCGAGACCGTTTACGAAATCAAGGTGACGAACACCGGCACCAAGGCCGACTCGAACATCGTGATTGCCTGCACCCTGCCGAAGGAGTTCGAGTTTGTGTCGTGCAAGGGGCCAACGAACGGGAAGAAGACCGAGCTGACCGGTCAAGCCGCCATGGTTACGTATCCGAGCACTGTGGTGTTTGAGCCGATCAATGAACTGCCACCCAAGACGGAAGCCGTGTTCAAAGTGACGGTGAAGGCCAGGGGCACCGGCGATGTGCGTTTCAAAGCCGAAATGACCAGCAAGCACCTCAGCAGCCCCGTGAAGAAAGAAGAATCGACCCGTCTGTACGGGGAGTAACATTCCGAGCACCGGCTGATAGTAAAACCATCAGTGGGGTTGTCGATTTGAGCAGGCACTTTGATCATCGTGAACCCGACATCATCTACTCGACTCCTACATTGAAATCATCTAGGAGTCGACACCATGCCCAAGCTGAATCAGATCAACGCCATCGTCAGCGGACGCAAGGGCGAAGTCGAGAAGGCCATCACTGAGTTGTACAAACTCATCCAGAAGGACACCCTTTTCGCCGGTCGTGAGCGCACCTACCGGCCCATGGATGAAGTCAACGGCCAGAAGCAACCACCGGAAAGCCAACGTGTACAGCAACGGGCTGATGACCTGATTCGCCAGGCCGTGGCAAAATGGACGGACGTGTGGAACCTGATCTACACGCAGGACATGGGCAACCAGCAGGCGAAGGCCGATCTGGTGGTCGATGGCACGGTGTTGCTGGCCGGAGTGCCCATTACGTTCCTTCTGTACCTCGACAAGCAGGTAAACGACCTGCAAACGTTCATCACCAAGCTGCCCACGCCCGATCCGTCGGAAGAGTGGAGCCACGACCCCAACTCCGGTCTGCTCCGCAGCAAGGCCACTGAAAGCCTTCGGACAAGCAAGGAGCCGACGGTCATCGTGAAGTACGAAGCCACGAAAGATCACCCGGCCCAGACGGAACTGTTCACCAAGGATGTGCCCGTAGGGACGTGGACGCAGATCCTCTACAGCGGCAGTATGCCCTCGGACAAGAAGAACTCGGCGCTGGCACGGATTGCCAAATTGCAGGACGCCATCAAGCTGGCGAAGGAGCAGGCTAACCTGCTCGAGATCGAGAAGAAGAAAGCCGCCGAGGCGATCTTCGGGTACGTGTTCGGGTAAAATCCTTGAACCTCTCTACCTCTTATTGCATCATGTTGGATGCACAGGCGTGCAGAACTGAACGTGAGGTTGAGGCTAACAGTCCGTGCCAAAGACGTGGGTTCGAATCCCACCCCCTTCATCGACAAACTCGAAGGGGTAGCCCAGTGGTTGAGGCAAGTGCGGCGTTCAAGCTCAGACTGACAACGCCAGAACTCAAGCCCCGTGCCAGAGTGTTCGATCAACGTCGGGCGTACAACCAGTGATTGCGGGTTCGAATCCCGTCCCCCAGGCTTTTGCCAACACAACTGGGGGTCGCCTAACGGTTAGGCAACTGGTTTCAGGCTCAGCGCTCGCGACGGTCACTGCGAACACTTGTCCCTGAGACGGCACAGCGAGACGCCCGCAATCGTCTCGCCTCCAGTCCCGGTGGGAGTGCTATCCCACCGGGACACTTTTTTTGGGTCACCTCAGCGCCGAAACTCCCATGCCAATTCGCTATAGTGTGCAGAACGCGGTAACGCCCGAAGTTCCGAGTAGGATTCATGACAGCCATGTCGACGATGGAACGCAGCAAGCGCGGAGTGCCCGAAGGCCTGTGGGTCAAGTGCCCGGCCTGTCAGGCGCGCCTGTTCAAGAAGGACGTGGAAGCCAAGCTCAACGTCTGCCCCGAGTGCCAGCACCACATGTACGTGAGTGCCCGTGACCGGCTGACCCAGCTGCTCGACGAAAACAGCTTCGAGGAATGGGACGCCAGCCTTCGCCCCGTCGATACCCTCGGCTTCGTGGACGACAAACCATACGTCAAGCGCATTACCGACATGCAGAAAAAGACCGGCCTGAACGATGCCGCGGTGTGCGGGGCGGGCTTCATCCGTGGCCGTGGCGTGGTGCTGGGTGTCACCGACTTTGCCTTCATGGCTGGCAGCATGGGGGCCGTGGTCGGCGAGAAGTTGAGCCGGGCGGCGGAGCGGGCCACCGAAATGCGCCGACCGCTGATCTTCGTGTCCGGCTCTGGCGGCGGGGCACGGATGCAGGAAGGTATCCTGAGCCTGATGCAGATGGCCAAAGTGAGTGCGGCCCTGGCCCGCTACGGTGCTGCCGGTGGATTTTACATCTGCGTGCTCACCCACCCGACCATGGGCGGCGTGGCCGCCAGTTGGGCCTTCCAGGGTGATGTGACGTTGGCCGAACCCAAGGCAATGATCGGCTTCGCCGGTGCCCGCACGATCAAGAACACCATCCGACTGGAACTACCCGACGGCTTCCAGACCAGCGAGTTCCTGCTGGCCCATGGCTTCGTCGATCGCATCGTCCACCGCCACGACCTCCGCACCGAAGTCAGCCGGTTGATCGACTACTGCGATATGGGGTGAGTGGTCACGGCCTGTGCGGATGTCTTATTTCTGGTTTCTTTAGCTCCAACGGAGCGATCGGTAATGGCCCGGTCCGGAAGGGCCGGGTTGACGATGGAACCAACTCAAGCCCCAACGGGGCGTCCGGGCTCCTTTAGAGCTTCAAGAAAAAACATCCCTAACCCAGCCCTTCCGGGCTGGGCTATCACCGACCGGCCCGTTGGGCCTGAGAGAAAACCATTCTCGCTCCCGCTGCTCTTCGTTCGCGGTAAGCGTGGATAGCCGAGCCATCATCGAAGTACGACGCAAAGTGTACGACGACGCATGGTTGGCCGATGAACTGCAAGGCGAGAAGAAGTAATAACAAGTTGATTTTCGTTGCGTCGTGGGAAGTGCTCGTGTAGTTTCCCACGACGCTTTTCTTTTTCAGGAGTGGTTTGCATGCTTTCACTTTTTGCTCAGGCGGCAGGTAACAACAACGTTGATCCTGCAGCAGTCGCCGGTGGCAGTCTCGCCTGCATGGCGGGGTTCGGTCTACTATACCTAGCCATCATCGTGTTTGTATTCGTCTGCTGGTGGAGGATCTTCGAGCGAACAGGCCATGGCGGCGCGATGAGCCTGTTGCTGCTCGTACCGTTCGTCAACTTCTACATGCTGTACATGCTAGCCTTCAAGCCGTGGCCTGCGTTCGAAGGTGGAAGCCGTCGTCGTTCTCGTGCAGAGGAAGAAGATGACGATGAAGATCGCCGGCCACGCCGCCGTCGTCGCGATGCGGATGATGGTGAGTAAGAAGTCCACGAATAATAGAGCAGGCCGAACTACGTTCGACCTGCTTTTTTTGCGCCTAGTACGCCCGGGCGAACACCACTCGGCGTGCACTTGGCTTACCGGTGAATAGGCACACGCCGGGGGACATGTCGCCATCGTTGGGCAGGCAGCGGATCGTGGCCTTATACTTCTCTTGCACCAAGTCTTCGGTCTCGCGGGTGCCGTCCCAATGGGCCGAGACAAACTTCAAGCTGCCCAAGTCGGTGTCCGCTTCGCCGTCGCCCTTGATCGGGAAGAACTGCTGGAATTCTTCCAGCGTGTTGGCCGTCACGCTGCGGCTGTCGCGCATCGCTTTAGCCCGGTCGAACAGGGTCTTCTGGATGTCGCGCAGTAGGGCATCAATGTGGGCGGCGGCACCATACAAGGGGATGCCGAACTGCTTGCCTTCCTTGCCGGGCACATCGCGGCGACCGACGACACAGGCCCCCTTCTCGATGTCCTTCGGCCCGATCTCGACACGCACCGGTACTCCACGCACTTCGTGTTCAGCGAAGCGGAAGCCGGCCTGTTTGTCGAAGTTCATGTCCACCTTCACGCTGATCGGCTCGTAGCTGAAGAACACATGACGTGGAATCTCTCGCAACTCGGCAGCCAGTTTCTCAGCAGCGGCGATGCTCGGCCCACGTTCCGCTTCATTCTTACCCAGCGGGCAGATGACCACGTGCAGCGGGGCGAGGCGTGGCGGGATCACCAGGCCGTTGTCGTCCGAATGGGTCATGATGAGTCCACCAATCAACCGCGTGCTGGCCCCCCAACTCGTGGCCCAAGCGTACTCTTCTTTGTTCTCGACGCTGGTGAACTTCACATCGAAGGCTTTGGCGAAGTTCTGCCCGAGGAAGTGGCTCGTCCCCGCTTGTAGGGCTTTACCATCCTGCATCATCGCTTCGATGCACAGGGTATAGAGTGCGCCGGGGAACTTCTGCCCTTCGGTCTTCGGCCCCACCAGCACCGGCATGGCCATGAACTCCTCGGCGAACTCGCGGTACACGTTCACCATCCGGTGCGTTTCTTCCTCGGCTTCCTGGGCGGTGGCGTGGGCGGTGTGGCCTTCCTGCCAGAGGAACTCGGCGGTGCGGAGGAACAACCGCGTGCGCATCTCCCAGCGCACCACGTTGGCCCACTGGTTTACGAGTATCGGCAGGTCGCGGTAGCTTTGAATCCAGTCTTTGTAGGTGCGCCAAATGATGGTTTCTGAAGTAGGTCGCACGATCAAAGGTTCTTCGAGTTCCGCCGTCGGATCCACCTTCAGCGGTTGGCCTTTTTCTGCCTTCAGGCGGTAATGCGTGACCACCGCACATTCCTTGGCAAACCCCTCGGCCATCTCCTCTTCTTTGGCCAGGTACGACATGGGGATGAACAGCGGAAAGTACGCGTTCACGTGGCCGGTGTCTTTGAACAATCTGTCCAGCCCGCCCTGCATCTTCTCCCAGATGGCGTACCCGGTCGGCTTGATGACCATGCAGCCGCGCACATCCGAGTTGCTGGCCAACCCGGCTTCCTTCACCACATCGAGGTACCACTGGGCATAGTTCTTCGCACGAGGAGTAATCTTGTCGGCCATGATGGCGGAGTTCCTAGGTGGCAACTGATGTTCAAGCTGCCTTTATAGTTCGTGTCGATTGAGGCGGTAGTTCAACTCATATGGTGATCTTGGCTGCGATGCTCCTGCATGTCTTGTTCCTGGTACAGAGACGACGCTGACGCTCTTGCGTGGCTTGCAGGACAGCAAACCGAAAAGACTGATGTGTCGAGGATTCATGCAATGGTTGCCTATCCAGTAGGCTACGAAAAGAGTGCCGATGAACGTACAGCGACGCAAAAGATGAATCCGCAACAGTTTGCGACAATTTTATCCTTTTCTTGACTTGCGGCGCTGGGTTTGCTTGCTTGACCATCAGTACCGAATCCCACCTCTCGGCCACTGTTGTCGAGGTACACGAAGCATGCCAGCCACTCTGGAATGGCCACAGACAGAAGAACACTCCACCGTGATGGAACAATTCCACGGGGGCGTCAGCCCCACCGATGTCATTGAACTGCCGATTCTCTTGCCGGAATGGCAAGTAACGGCACTCGAAGAAGCAGCCCGCGGCCGGGGCATGACCATTGGCCAACTGCTGCGTCGGGTCTTTTCCGACTTGTTCCCGCCGCCGATGGCCAAGCAGTTGAACTAAGTACGCCCGTTCTCGTTTCGCCCAGATTTACCCCACAACGTCTTCACCGAAGCGATCCAGCAACTGCTGCCAGGTGCGTCCGCGCAACTGATTGCCGTCGTAAAGTTCGAGCCGTTCCAGCCGGATCATGTTCGTGCTGCGAACGATGGCCCTCGCTGCGTCGTTGTCCAAGTCATTGTTCCGCAAATCGAGATGCGTGATGCGTCGGCATTCCCGCATCCCGACCAGTGCTTCCACGGCTTGGAGAGTTACCGTAGGCTGAAGTTCAAAGTCGGTCATGCGCGGGGCGGCTTGGTCCCAATCGGGGTGATCGTCCATCGGTAGATCCACCAGTTCGCCGGACAAGTCGAGCTTCTTCAAGTTCACCAAGACCGGTGACGTCAGCAATGTCGTCATCGGTTTGGAACTGGCCATCAAGCCGCCAACGATCTTCAGGCTGGTCAGTTGGTAATACTCGGGGTGCCGGGTGAGGGCGACCCGCCGAAACACCTCGGCATCTTGGATGTCGTCTTTGGTAAGAGTCATCTCCGTGTACTCGTGGAAGCCGCGTTTGCGAGTGCCACGCCAGTGCGGGGTCTCGTGGGCTGTGAGTTCCGCATAGCGTAATTGGAGATGTTGATCCGCAGGTGTTGTTGCCAGGGCACATTGCACACGGATGATTTCCGCGAGGTTCGACTCGCCATGTTCTTCGAGCCAGTCGGCGTACACCAGCCGAGGCAGGTCATCGTCCGGCTTGGCGAAGATGGCCAGCACCAGGGCTTCACGCTCATCGAGGTCGGTCATTGTGTCAGTGTACATCGCCACGGGTTGGGCTTGATCATTGGTTCACGTCTTCCCGCTGCCGCCGAGGACATATCCCAGGATCGAGTGTGCCGAGTCGTCGAGTGGCTCGAACCTCGACACAGGCCAGCCATGTTCTGCCACGGCTTTACTGAAGGCTTCGTTGAAGGATCGCAGCTTGGCCACCCGCACGAACACGCCGGTGTCGTTACGCTCAAGGCCAAGCACTTCGGGCATGTCGAGCAACTGCTTGGCCAGTACCAATGGTGCGACGGTGTCAATCCGAACGGTGTGCGGGCGGTCATCGAGCTGATGGCGAATGTCGTCGAGTGTGCCGACGGCAGCCAAACGCCCACGGGTCATGATCGCCACGTTCGAGGTGATCTTTTCAAGCTCTTCAAGTTCATGACTACTGATAAGCAGTTGCTTCCCCTGCTCCGCCAAGTCGCGGAAGAGGGCCAGCAGTTCGCGTCGGCCCACGGGGTCGATGCCGGAAAGTGGTTCGTCGAGAATCAGGAGTTCCGGGTCGTGTAGGAGTGCCTGAGCCAGCTTGATGCGCTGGCGCATGCCTTTCGAATATCCACGGATCGGTCGATCAGCACGGTCGGTCATGCCAACGCGGTTCAGCTCACGTTCGGTGCGGGTGCGGGCTTCAGCCGAGGTGTAGCCAAACAGCTTGGCCATCTCGAACACGAACGCTCGGCCGGAGAGGTCTTCGTAAAACGCATCGTGATCCGGGCAGTACCCCACGAGGCGGTTGGCCTGCCAACTCTTGGCCGGTAGCCCACGGACTTGCACGGTGCCGATGCTGGGGGCGATCTGCCCGGTGGCGAGCTTGATGAGGGTGCTTTTGCCGGAGCCGTTCGGGCCAATGAGACCAGTGATCGGGGCACTGAGCGTGAGCGTGGCTTGATTGAGTGCCAACACCGGGCCGTACCATTTCGACACTTGATGCAGAGCGAGCAGCGGGATCACGAGACCACCTCCACGGCTTGCACGCGCTTACGCAAAATCAAGCAGCACCCAGCACACACGGCTACCAACACCAACGCCGCCTGCCACACCGGGGGTTGATCGAACCCCGTCTTCGCTGCACTGCGATCCGCCCCTAGGAAGTACAACCCGCACAGGTACAGGTTGTTCCACAGGTCCATTAAACGCCACTGCGCGCCCAATCGTTGGTTCTCAGCGAGGAACCCCGCCAACGCCCGACACAGCACGAACACACCTGTCCACACCATGATGAGTGGAACCGTGCGCCGTACCACCACGGCGGTGGTCACCAGCAACAGGCTCAGCACCACGGTAAGTATTGCCCCGTAGGCAAGGATGCCAGCCAGCAGTTTCCAGTTGTCGATGAAGTACGTCTGCCAGTCGTAAAGCAGCCCAGCCTGGAAGAAAAGCAATATTGCGGGGATCGTGCTCAGCAGATTGACGAACGCACCGATGCCCAACATCTTGCCAAGGATGTAGTGCCTTCGGCCGATGGGCTTCGACAGATAGAACGGCAGACTACCGTGGTGGAAGTCGTTCCCTACGAGGATGGCCCCGGCCAGCGCCAGCACAATCATCGCCACGTAGCCTTCAAACCAGATGAAGTTACCGAAGGTGTGGGCGGTACCATTGAGGTTCAGGCGGTCGAGGAACTTGGTGAACTCGGAGATGCGCACTGGCACACCCGCCACCATCGCAGTTTTGTCCGACGCTTGCTGCTGGATCCACACGACTAAGTACTGCATGTAGAAATAGAAGAAGAACACCATCAGCGCGAGGCCGTACAGCGCCCAGAACAATTTTCGCCGCAGCAACAGCCTCAACGCGGCGCGGGCCATGGCGATGCTGCCGAAGACCGGTGGACGTAGCGTGCCCTTCCACGGGCGGTAGTTCATCAGGTTGGGTGGTGGTGGGGTCAAAGGTGGATCACATCCTGTGTGTCAGTTCAACTTACGTTACGGGCTTGGTACCAGTTCCATCTGTTTGTTCTCGTGCAAGACGTAAGCACGGAAGTGTTGATCGAAGGTCCAAAGCCGGTAGGCTCCGGTGATTTCTGCGGCGGCAACGAGCGTGGCATCAGCCATGTCCATCGGCAGATCGGCGTACTTCGACATCAAGTCGGCACAGCGAAAGAGTTCAGACTCCGATGTGGTGTGAAGTTGCAAATCTCCACTCAGTAGAAGTTGCCACAACTTGGATTGGCCCTGAAAACCAGAGTATCGTCCCAACAAATACATCGACTCGACGATGCATGGCCATGTCGTCATGAGTGATTCGTCATCAAGTTTTTTCGTTTCGAGAGTTGCTCGATTATGATGAGGATCGCGATGACTAAAAAGACCAACCAGTGGTCCGGTATCAACCCAAATCATTTCTGACGATCCTCCATAAGACCGTCCGTGAACCGTTCACCGCAATTCTCAGAGATCGGTTCACTTGATCCGGAAACGACGCCAATGTATTTCTGTAATCGATCATAAAGTTTTCGTTTCGCCGGCTCTTCAGTTCGGACATCCTTAACAAGTTGACTACGCACACAATCAAGCACGACAGCTTCTGTCGTCGTGCCACGGCGTTCCGCCTCCGCCCTCACACGCAGTTCCAAGTCGTCTGGTAGTGTCATCGTCAGCATGGTTCATCCCTCCGTCTGTTCATTCTACCCCTTAGCGGCACGCTCCGCGAGGTAAGCACGTAGGGCGTCGGGCCACGGGCGGAGCGTGATGCCGAGTTTGGCCAGTTTGTCGCAGCTCAACACGCTGTACGGTGGGCGGGGGGCCGGAGCACCGTAAGCTGCGGTAGTGGTGGGTGAGAGGTTCGCGGCGGTTTGAGTTTGAGTAAAGCACTCCTTCGCCAAGTCGTGCCAGGTGGTGGCCCCGGCATTGGTCACGTGGAACAGCCCATTGATTTCACGGTCGACGAGTGCCCACGTGGCCTCGGCAATGTCCTTGGTGTAGCTGGGTGTGCAGTATTGATCGTTCACCACGTTGAGTGCCTTGCCCATTCCCGCCAGCTTCAACATCGTCTCGATGAAATTGGTACCTTTGCCGCCGCTGCCCCACACGCCGTACAGCCCGCAGGTACGCAGTACTAAGTGCTGAGGACAGAACTGCCGCACGGCATATTCCCCGGCGAGTTTGCTGAGGCCGTACACACTGAGTGGGCCGGGTGGGTCGGTTTCGCGTAACGGTGACACCGAGTTGTCACTGGGCAACCCGAACACATAATCCGTGCTGAAGTGAACCAGCTTGATGCCGAGCGAGCCACACACTTTGGCCAATTCGCGGACACCCCAGGCGTTGGTGGCCATCGCAGGGATGGGGTCGACCTCGGCTTTGTCCACGAGGTTGTACGCAGCGCAGTTCACAAGAACCGTAGGCCGATGCTTCTCCAGAGCTGGGCGGATCGTTTCTGGTTGCGACAAGTCGATGTCACTGCGGGTGAGTGCCAATGCCGGGCGCACGGCCAGCAAGTCCCTGCCGAGTTGTCCAGCACTGCCGAGGATCGCTACCGTCATGTCATTGCCCCACATCGCCGAAGAGCGTCGGCCGCATTTCAAGAATCGGTTTCACCTTCTTCTTCGGTTTGATCTCCGGCGGCTGAACCATGGGTGTACCGGACTGATCGCCCGTATGTGATTGTTCCAACCCACGCAGCACCATGTCGGCCCGTTGAATGACCGACTCCGGCACACCCGCCAACCGAGCCACGTGGAGTCCGTAGCTCTTGCCCGCGCTACCAGGGAGCACCTTGTGCAGGAAGATCACCTCGTTCTCCAGTTCCTTCACCGCCACGGTGTAGTTGCGCAGGCGAGGCAAGCGCTTTTCCAGTTGAGCCAGTTCGTGGTAGTGCGTGGCGAACAGCGATCGACACTGCACGGCATCGTGCAGGTATTCCGTCATGGCCCAGGCGAGGCTCACGCCGTCGTAGGTGGCCGTGCCCCGGCCAATCTCATCGAGAATCACCAAGCTGTGCGGAGTAGCGTTGTTGAGGATGTTCGCCGCTTCGGTCATCTCCACCATGAAGGTACTCTGCCCTCGGCTCAGCTCATCACTGGCACCGACGCGGGTGAAGATGCGATCCGTCAGGCCGATGGTGGCTCGCCGGGCCGGTACAAAGCTGCCGATGTGGGCCAGCAGCACGATGAGCGCGGTCTGCCGAAGGAAGCTCGACTTCCCGGCCATGTTCGGCCCCGTGACCAGCCAAAACATCCCATCCGTTGGTGACAACACACTGTCATTGGGTGTGAAGGTACCCTGCGCTAGCAGTTGATCCAGCACCGGGTGGCGGCCATCGATCACTTCCAGAATCGGTTCTGCACTCAGCACCGGGCGGACATAGTTTCGGCTGGCAGCCAGTTCGGCCAACCCGGCGACCACATCCAACATGGCCAGTGCATCGGCGGATTGCAGCAGTGTGCTGGTGCGTGCGGCGGTGCTATCCCGCAATTTGAGGAACAACTCGAACTCCAGCGCCTGGCTCTTCTCCTGGGCCGTCAGAATCTTCTCTTCATACTCCTTCAGCTTCGGCGTGATGTACCGCTTGGCGTTCTTCAGCGTTCGCTCATGTAGATAGTCCGCAGGTACGCGGGTCTCGTTGGCGTTGGTGATTTCGAGATAGTACCCCATCACATCGGTGAAGCCGACCTTGAGGCTGTGGATACCGGTGCGTTGAATCTCCGCAGCCTGAAACTGGGCCATCCACTCCTTGCCGTTGCGGCTGAGTTTGCGGAGTTCGTCCAACTCGGCATGGTAGCCTTCGCGGATCACCCCGCCTTCTTTGGGGCTGTATGGTGGATCGTCGATCAGCGCACTAGCCAACAAATCTCGGATGTCTGGCACCAACTCCAATTGCACTTCGAGCTGTTGCAAGAACCCGGCACGACGACCGGTGAGCTTGGCTTTGAGCTGCGGTAGCAACTTCAACGTGCGGAGCATCGCCGCCAAATCTTTGGGTGTGGCCCGTGCCGTGCTGCACTTGGTGGTCAGGCGGTGCAGGTCCGATGTGCCATCGAGCAGGTCTCGCAGTTGCTGCCGAAGACCATGTTCGTTGACGAGTTCCTCCACGGCATCGAAGCGAGCCTCAATCTCGACGGGGTTTTGCAACGGTGCAAGAAGCAGGTCATGCAGCGCCCGTGCCCCCATCGGCGTGACGGTGCGATCCAGCGAACTGAGCAGCGAGCCATCGCGTTGGTTGTCGCGCAGGGTGCGGGTGAGTTCCAGGCTACGCCGGGTCACTTCATCGAGAATCAGGTACTGCTCGGGTCGATGGCGATGCAGTTGTTTGATGTGGTTCAGGCTGGCTTTGATCGTTTCTCGCAGATACTGAACCAGCGCACCAGCAGCCAGCAGGCAGGGTTGTTGATCGTCGAAACCAAACCCGGTGAAGGTGCCTACGCCGAACTGTTGCTTGAGATGATCGAACGCACTGTGGGCTTCGAAGTGCCAGTCTGGGCGCGAGGTGATCGACTTTGCGCCAGTCAGCCGTCGGCGCATCTCTTCGTTCAGTGAATCCGGGATCAGGCACTCCGCCACGCTCAGCTTGCCGAACTCGTCATCGAACAACTTCTCGGTCACATCCGTGGCACGGAACACACCGGCAGTCAGGTCGATCCAGGCTAGGCCGAAGGTGCCGTTGCGGGTCCGCACCACGGAGGCCAGATGGTTCGGCTTACGCGGGTCGAGTAGTTCCTCTTCGGTCACCGTGCCGAGTGTGACTACGCGAGTCACGTCCCGCCGGATGATCTTCTTCCCCTCGGTGTTCGGCGGTTCCATCTGTTCAACGACGGCCACCCGCAACCCGGCGTGCAGCATTTGGCGAAGGTGATGATCGAGCTTGGCGAGGGGGAAACCCGCCATCGGCGTTTCTTCGCGCTTGGTCAGGGTCAGGCCCAGGACTTTGTGCCCGACCTCGGCATCCGGGCCGAACAACTCGAAGAACTCACCATTCTGGAATAGGATCGTCATGCCGGGATGCTGCTCACGGGCGGCTTGCAGTTGCTGCATCATCGGCGTCATGACGGTGCTGGCTCCGGGTGTGGGTCGATCAATCTTCACTCCCTCGCCCCGTTTACGGGGAGAGGGTGGCCGAAGGCCGGGTGAGGGGAAATCAAATACAAGACCCCTCACCCGCTTGATGCTATTCGCATCAAGCGACCTCTCCCCGTAAACGGGGCGAGGTGGAAAACAATGACATCACTGTACAGCGTATGGACAGGGAGGTTGGCGTGCTGTCGCTTCAAGAGGTGTGTGTTGAACAAGCCGGGTTCGTGCTCTCCAACGTGAGCTTCACCGTGGAAGCCGGGCAGTATGCGGCACTGGTTGGCCCCACCGGCTGTGGCAAGACCACGCTGCTGGAAGTGCTCACGGGACTCCGCCGAGCCAAGAGTGGGCTTGTGCTGCTGCGCGGTGAAGATGTGACTTCGTGGCTACCGGCCCAACGTCGCTTGGGTTATGTACCACAGGATGCAGCCGTGTTCCCGGCCATGACCGTGGCCCAAAACATCGGCTTCAGTTTGCTTGGCGATTCGACCAAACGAGTTCAAGAACTGGCGGAAGCGTTGAACCTCACGACGATCCTCCATCGCAAGGCGGTGAACCTGAGCGGTGGCGAAGCCCAGCGCGTGGCCCTTGCACGTGCCTTGGCCCCGAAGCCCGACATCCTGCTGTTGGATGAACCGATGAGTGCGGTGGACGATGAGACAAAACTAGCCATGCGTCGAGTTCTGCAAGAACACCACGGCACCACCACGGTGCTGCACGTTACCCATCAATTGGATGAACTGGAAACACTAGCCGACGTGGTACTGGAACTTCGAGGTGGGGTGATCGTTGAGCCTGCCCGCGTAAGCGGCAGGAGTGTATCGTGATTTAGCTCAGCTTTGTTCAATCAGGCTTCTGAACACTCATCGGCAACCCTGTAGCTTCATCCTTCTCGCCGACGAAGCCTGCCCCGTAGATTGATTCGATAACACGAATTCGGTCTTTGATGTGTGTGTTGAACTCGGCTAACTCTTCGGCAGGTACCCAGAGTTCACGAAAGATCGGCCCGCCTCCAAGTTGTTGAACGGCATAGCGAGTCACAAATTCATCAGCAATTTCAAACTCTGTCACAAAGCCACAGTGACCGGCATCGGCTTCTTTGCTGTTCCATTGCGTGACGATTGCTCGGGCATATTCACGCGTCACGACCGGGTAGAAGATAGGCTGCCAAGTCAAACGTGGTGGGTACTCTCGCCAGCCTGACTCGGCAATGAGTTCGAGTTCGCGAAGTCCAACTGGTCGGTACAGAATTACCATGTTTCACACTGTAGTGGTTTGTCACTGAGAACCCGCTCTCGTTTCGCTTCGTTCGCGGCTCGCAAGAGAGTTCAACAAATCACTCCGCTGCGTCGCTCTCGGGTGGTAGAGGTGTGGCACCGGGTGGTGGGGTGCCGCCGCCGGATCGCACATAGGCGGCACGCTTTGCGGCATACTCCTCGGCCGTTATCGACTCAATCGTTCCGTTTGCGGCCGCCTGTTGGAACATCTGCTTCAAAAACGGGATGCACCAGCCGCAACCGGTGCCCGCGCCCCCACAGCCGGTGAGCTGGCTCGCCACCTTCGGTTGTTCCCGCTGGATGAAGTTCAGGAGCTTCCGCCGACTCACGCGGAAACATAAACAGAGGTGGTCATCTAAATTCATGGCTCGGCCCTGCGAATCACCTAATGGGTTGGCCAAGTGCTATCGTACAGCACCGCCGAACACATCGGAGTACTTGTGGCTGAACATCGCGTGTTGTTATGTGGATTAGGGCGCGTCGGCTGGCGGACGCTGCAATCGCTGCAAGCCACCGGGGCCACGGTCACCGTGGTGACACTCAAAGGCGACGAACACGACCACAGGCTGAACGGTTCCAAATTAATCCTCGGCGATTGCCGAGAGCAGCACATCCTTGAACGAGCGGGCCTCGCCAGCATGACGGGGGTGGTCATCGTCACCAGCGATGACGTGGTGAACGTGTCCACCGCGCTGCTTGTTCGCAAACTGAACCCCACCTGTCGCATCGTGGTGCGGATGTTTAATCAGAGCTTGCTCGCCCGGCTTGGCAGCGCCGTACGGAACACCACGGCCCTTTCAGTCTCGGCCCTCACCGCCCCGCTCATGGCACTGACAGCGATCTCGGGTGAGTCGCTGGCCGCTTTCTCCTTGCAGGGCGTTCAACAACAGATCGTGCAATTGGCGATCACTGCGGATTCACCGTGGCTGGGCAAGTCGCTTGCTGATGTCGGTTCAACAAGTGGTGTTCGGGTCGTCGGGTATGAACCGAAACACGGCCCGATCAAGATGTTGAACGAGACCCCGCAGGATGCAGTTCTGGTTGTCGGCGACCGCGTGGTGTTGCTGGGCGAACCAGACAAACTCTCACCGCTTTTGCACGATGTTCAATCCATGCCGGTACGTTCGGCTTCCATTGTGTGGCGCTGGTTGCGTACTCTCAATCGACTCATCCGATCAATCGATCGCCCTGTGCTCTGGGCCACAGCGGCGCTGTTGCTCACACTGATCGTCAGTTCCATCGTCTTCGCCTCTGGCACTGGCATGAGCCTGATTGATGGCTTTTACAACACCGTCAGCATCATGGCGACCGGGGCAGAGCTGCGTGGTGAAGGCAAAGATCAATGGCTGAAGTTGTTCATCGGCGGGTTGAAACTCGCTGGTGCTGCGTTGCTGGCCACGTTCACCGCCATCATCACCAATGCGTTGTTGAAGGCTCGCCTCGCTGGGGCCTTTGAAGCCCTGCGACTCCCCGAATCCGGGCACGTGGTTGTGTGTGGCTTGGGTAATGTTGGTTATCGCTGCGTGAAAGAACTGTTGCAACTCTCTGCAAGTGTGGTGGTCATCGAATCGAATGCAACCAGCCCGTTTGCTGCCACCGTACGCCGCATGGGTATACCGGTGATTTTTGGTGATGCCACGATTCCAGAAGTGTTGCATCAAGCCCACGCCAGCACGGCCCGTGCAGTGATTGCCGCCACGTCGGAGGATTTAATCAACCTGGAAATTGCCCTGCTGGTGCGAGAGTTGAACAAGCAGCAGCGGGTGGTGGTGCGGATGAACGATCCGGATCTCGCTGCCTCCACCCGCGAAGCAGCCGACATTCGCTATGCCGTGTCGCCACCGGCCCTCGCAGCCCCTGCGTTTGCTGCAGCCTTGTTCGGTGAACGAATTCAAGCATTGCTGACGGTGGGGATACGGAACTTCGCCGTGGTGGAGTTGCAGGCCGATGAGGGCGAGCAGATCACCGGGCGAACGCTCGATTCGATCTCAAAGGAATGGACGATGCTGCCAATCGATTCATCAATGCCGATGGATCGCCCAATGGTGGTAGGAGACAAATTCACCACGCTGATTGAACTGCAACACCTGGAGCGATTGATGCAGCGGTGAGCCAAACGGAGCTCAACCCGTTGGCTTGCTGATGTCGTGTTCTGCTGTTGATACCCTGTGATTCCACGTTGTTGACACTGCAACGATGGCTTGTTAGCTTTGTGCGGCAGGTTAAACGTGTAATAGAGTTGGCAGAATTGGTTCTGTCGAATAAGTAGTTCGGCGGCAGGAGGGCATACGGGTGGCGCGTTGGTGGTTTGAGCCTTTGGACATGGAGCGGCACCGGGATTTCATGTCCACCTGCCACATCGGTGGAATGGAGTTCGAGCCACCGCGCGACCGGCTGATTGAGCGGCGGGTGTACTTCGTCGAGGCGGCGGGGTTTACCTTCCAGTTTGCATCGCTCGGCCAGTTGCGCGAAGCTCTGGGGCATTTCGAGCGGCGGGTCAATCCGAGTTCCCGCAGGCCGGGCGTATCGCTGGAACACTACTGGCAACGGTGGTTCGAGCGTCTCCCGCAGTGGTTGTTCGAGGAGCGGCGTCGGGTGCGGGTGGTGTCGGCCCTGTCTCGGGCACTCCAAGCGTTTGGGTCTGGGACACCCAAACACGACGCCCCAAGCACTGCAGCCGACGGCGAATCGTAAGTTGATTCTTTGCTCGCTTCGGCACTTCCGCCGCTGCTGAGCGGGGTCGTTCGGCGGCAAAAGCGGAGTGGGCGGATGTTTAATCGCAAACCGAAACCGCTAGTGCCGGGCACGCACTACGACAAGCTCCCGGTCTATGAGGTGGCGGAGGTTGATCGAATGCTGGAGGCGATGGCGTCCGACGGCTTCGTGCTCATCCGTGCTTCCCTCACGCCGACCGAGGTTCGCGCTGCACGGGAGAGGATCGACGATCTCGAACCGATCCACTGGGATTTCACCGGCCAAACAGACCACTATAAGAACGTGTTCAACCGGGACCCGTTCTGGTTGTCATTCATTGATCGGAAGGGCATCGTTGACCTCGCAGAGGCGGCGCTGGGCGGCAACTGCCATATCATCGGGGAAACCGCCTGGCGCAGCCATCCGAGCCATCGCGGGGTGGGATTACACCTCGATTACCTGCCGATGGAATGGCCCGAGCCAGGGGTGCCGGACGGGATTCCAGTCCCGATGTTCCTATGTACCGCACACTTTTATCTGAGTCCCCAGCCCGTGGAGTTGTGCCCGACGCACATCATTCCGGGCAGCCACCGGGCCGGGCGGAAGCCGCGCCGATTCGAGCAGCATTGGCGCGGTCGATTGCCGCAACCGGTACTCTGCGATGCAGGGGATGTGCTGTTCTTCCGCAGCGACCTCTGGCACAGTGGCAGCGATAACATCACGAGCGATCAAGTTCGCTATCTCCTGCAAGTTCATTACGGTCGGCGGGAGATGGCGCAGCATTTCGCGCCGTTTCTGAATTGGCGGTTCAATACCGATGTGCTGTCAGCATGCACTCCGCGACAGCTGCGGTTGCTCGGGGATCATCGCTAGGGTGCGTATGATTGATCGACTGGCAGAGTGTGGCAACGGGTTCGAGGCTCGGATGGAGAATGATACCGGCTACTTCTCGATGCGGTCGGTGCCGTACGCAGGTGGCTCTTGGACGTTCGCCGACGCGCGAAACGTCCTGCTGGTCGTCTACGGGCTGACGGAGCGTTCCGGGCGGTTGGTCCTCATACGTCAGTACCGGCCTCCGGTCGCCGCGACCGTGCTCAGCGCCGATGGGGTGCTACCCGGACGCGGTTGCCCAGGATCTGCTGGCGCTGGCCGCAATGGAAGCCGAGGCGGAAACCGGGCACTGCGGATCGAGTACCTGCTCTCGTTCGCGCGGTCCCCTGTGTTGACTACGGAGTTGGCGCGGTGCTTCGTGGTGAGCTACGCCGAGGAGGCCGGCCCACGCTGATTGAACTGCAACACTTGGAGCGATTGATGTAGCGGTGTGCCAAGCGGAGCTCAACCCGTCGGCTTGCTGATGTCGTGTTCTGCTGTTGATACCCTGTGATTCCACGTTGTTGACACTGCAACGATGGCTTGTTAGCCTGCTTTGTATGGCAGACTAAACTTGTTTGGCCTGTACGAAATTGACAGAATTGATTCTGTCGAATAAGTAGTTCGGCGGCGGAGGCACGACGCCGGTGACTTTCCTTTACTTCAAATTGGCGATCGTGGGCATCTTCGGCGGTTGCGCCATGATCGCTGGCGGTCACGAAATGTACTGGCAGGGTGCGGTCGCGATCCTGGTCGGGGTTGGCGCGCTGTGCCTCGGCATCCGAAACCTCCGCGATTCTGATCCCATCACGCCCGAGGCTGTCGCCCGAGACCCCGCTGGGCCATATACCGCCGAGGACTTTCCGTGTCCCGATCCGACCCCGGGTGGGAAGCAGCACAACGGTGCCTATAGCGGGTGGCTCGATCCCGCACCGGCGGGCGATGAGGTCGCCTTCGCCGTCGTAGTGCCGAAGGAGTCATCGGGTGAGTCGGAGCTCAAGGCCATCGGCGAGCAGTTGCAGGACTGGCAGTCTGCGCACGACTTAGTCCGTCGTATCCTCGGGATCGAGCAATTGGTGCGTGGGGAGTTCCCAGAAACGCCAGCAGATTTGTTCTGGCTGCCTATCCCGCCGTTTACCGAGAAGGTCGCTCTCGTATACGTCGCTCCGGCAGCGAACAGTGAGCAAACCGGGGCCAGCCTGAGTCAGGCGTTGGACGGGCTGTCCGTCGCGATGGTGGTGAGCCCCGCCTACTACAGCCATATCAATCGGTAGTGTAGGCCCGCCAAACCAGGCCCTGCAGCGGACGGCTCTTAGGTTCTTGATTTCTGCTTTGACCGTTCGGCAGCGAATTGTTTATGAGCTGTAGTTACAGCAGTTGGCCGCTTGATAAACTCGGTTATACTCTGTCCTACAGCCAACTCGTGGTTCCGCTGGTGCGTCCCCCGGCGACGTGTTGGCTGAATAGCCCATCTGCGGGCACCTCATCAACCGGTCAACCCGCCATCCGGAGATTCGTGTATGACTGACCAGATCACTCCACCCCCATGCCATGAGCATGCTGACCACGATCACGTTCACGGCCCTGGCTGTGGCCATACGGCCATCGAACACGATGGCCACACCGATTACCTCCATGATGGGCATCTGCATCATCCGCATGTTGGGCACGTTGATGAGCACATTCTGGCGGTCAACGTCGCCAACCCTGCTGACTGCACTCCGCAACACGATTGCGGCGGACACGAGCCGGGCCATGTCCATGGTGCTGGCTGCGGGCACGAACCGGTGCCCCACGGCGACCACATTGACTACTTGGTCGATGGCCACCTCCATCACCCGCACGGCGATCACTGTGACGACCACGGGCCCGTTCAGGTAACAACGAAGTAACCGCCAAGCAACGCGCATCAGATGGCCGGGGAACGTAGGCATTCCCAGATTCGTAGCTCGCTTCGTCCCTTCCGCCGCTGTTGAGCTGGGGCGCTCGGAGACGGAAGCCAAAAGCCGCATCCTCGCGGAGCGAATACGCTTGACGTGGGGAGCTTTTCGGGAGGCTACAACATGTTAACAGTAGTATTGGTCATCTGTGCTGTTGTGTTCATGATACTCGCGCTTGGCGCATGGACAGGCCTTGCCGAGTACGTGTCCAAAACACTATTCGGTCATTCGGCAGTCGGAACAGTGATTCGGCTTGATCAGGATCGGGTTTACGTACGAAAGACGAATCCGGTGGTGCGGTTCGAGACCGGGACTGGTCCGGTTGAACTGGTCTGCGATGGTGGGTGGACCGGGCTGGCGTTCCTTCGGGTCGGGAACACCTACACCGTTCGCTACTTGCGTGACCCGCTGCAGGCGGTCGTCGTCGATATGTCGGAATTTTTTCAGCGGGTCGTGGGGGTAGTCCTGACTTCGCCTCTCGCGTTGGGTTTCACCGTGTGGGCTTGGTTCCGCTGCGTGTAAAGACCTGTGCCGCCAAGGCAGGCCGCCCTAGGAACTTCCTCCGCTGACAGTTGAGTGTCAGTGACTTCTTCCGTTCCGATTCAACAAGCAGGCCGTGGACTCCCACCCCGCCACTGGCAGATGCAACACAACTTCGGTCTGCTGATCCCCGACTCGACCTCACACTGACAGCAGTGTGTCGCTCGCTGACGCTTCATTGTCACTCTTGGGCTTCTTCACCAGGTCAAAGCCGAACTCTCTGGCCCGACGGTGTAGGTTTGGCTCTCTCCGGTGGCGATGAGCCATGTTTTCAGGCCGTTGGCCTGATGCGGTGCGGCGTTATGGGCTTGTGCGTTGAGAAGACTTCGGAGGTTACGGGCTTGCAGCAACCCTCAAGCGGTTTCCGCGATGCTCCCGCTTGGCAACAATCTCTCAAAGCCCGCTGCGCCAGCAAGGGCCGCTGGCTAAAACGAATGAGTGGTTAGTCCCTTGCTGGCGCAGCGGGCTACATCGGCTGATGGAGATGTTAAAGCTTTGCGGCACACTCCGCACAAGTGATGCTGGACACAAGCCGTCCCAACGGGATCAACGCGGAGTCGAGTGACACCGGGTTGTCACCAAACGACAGGGCCGACATCGCTCCGCAACCCAATCGAACCATCGGGTGGGGACAGAATCCCGACACCATCAGCAAAAGACGGGCTGATCGCGGTGGCTGAAGAATAGAATATCCCGGTCGAAGTTCTCGGCACCCAGGCTTGATTCCACCAAAGCAACAGAACCAGGCACAGCAGCAGACGGCGGTGAAATAGGTTGGTGGTGTGTCTCGTAGATTGTCCCCGCCGCCGATGAGCGGGTCGTTCAGCATTACTCCACGTCGAAAGCGAAATCGTTGGCCTCGCCCTTCTTCACGGTGACTTTAGTGAAGGGTTTTTGCGGGTTGCCGTACTTGGCTTCGTTAATCATCGAGCGACCTGCCGGGGCACCCTCGCCACCCAACGAGAGTTTGCCTTCTTTGGGCTTACCTTCCCATTGGATGGTCACGCCGTATTCGCCTTCCGGGGCACCGTCGCCTTCGCTGTAACTGGTGAGTTGGAACGTGCCGTCCTCTTTCACCTTACCAAACGGCTTACCACCGATGAGTTTCTCTAGCCCAGTATCCACTGGGTGAAACACCACCAACGCACCCACAGCCAAGGTGGTTTTTTTGAAGGTCACTTTACCCTTCGCTTGCATGACTGCGGGCTTGCTTGTATCGCCACAACCAGCAAACAAGGTGGTTGCCGCAAGTGCGGCAACCACTGCGAACAGACGCAGGAACTTCGTCATAACGACTCCGGGAAGAATCAATCGGTGGACGGGCTGGTTTCTGCTGCGGTCAACGAGCCGCCTTGTGCCGTGATGAGTGCGGCATAGGTCTGTGGGCTAATGGAGTCTCTGATGAAGCGAACGCTGCCATCGCAGAAGCCGTGCATGGCCCCACCCGTGTGGAACGCGTAGGTTTCGTTATCGTTGTGGCAGTTGATGACACAGTTGCCGGGGCTGCTGGTATTTGTCTTCGAGACGGCGCCATCGAGGCCGTAGTCGTTTTCGTGGTGGCCCCAACCGCCGTCGTTCAGCGCGCGGGATGAGTCTAGCTTGCCGCCAACGTAGTAGAACGGTCGGCCTGCGCTTTCGCACAGCAAGATCGTGTTCGACGAACCATCCGTGATGCCCACAAACGTAGCTGGTTGACTCGTAGGTACGCCTAGGATTGGTACCCCGGCACCTTCCAATTTTGGTCGCATCCCGCTGTAGAGTGATGCTTGAGTGGTACTTGACGGGTAACCGAAGAATGTAATCGACCCGGGGTTGATGCTGCTGTTGGTAGCGTAGTCCGTAACGGCCAGGTTTTGATACGGGAAGGTGGAACCAAACCTGAACGTGCCGGTGACGGTGCGATTGGAACCGTTTGGTGTCGACGGGCAGAGGAAGGTCTTGATCTGATTTCGCAGCGGGGCTTGGTTATCCACCACGCCCGGAATCACGGCGAACCATGGGTAGTTGAAGTTGTACTGGCGATAGATGTTTTCCTGCTCGATGTAAGGCAGGAAGTTCGGTGCCCAACTGTGCACGATGGCCGGGAACGGATACCCCGGTTGGCCAGCACCACCTGGAGGATTACCGATGTTGACGATCAAGCTCGGTGGCAGCGTCTGGTAGGAGTTTTCGTAGTTGGCTGCTGCGAGGCCGAGTTGCTTCAAGTTGTTTGAGCAACTCATGCGGGCCGCTGCTTCACGTACCTTCTGCACGGCTGGCAGCAGGAGACCAATCAAGATGGCAATAATCGCGATGACGACAAGCAGTTCGATGAGCGTAAACGCTGATCGAAGTGGAACTCGACGATTCATAACGGCCTCGGGATGAGCACAGAACGAGCAGATAGGACTTACTCATTCGATAGACATCCCAAGGCGAACTGCGATGCTCAATCCAACTCTTCAACAAACCTTTACGGGTTCTACTTGAACCAGAAATGCCTCGATCAGGTTCCGTTGTTCACCGGTTGATAGTTCTCACCTGTGGCAATGCCAACGATGTCACCATCTTTGGCTTGGTCTAACGGCACAACCACAACTTCTGGCTGCTCAAGGAGCTTGGCCACGGAAGCCGCACCCACATGCTTGCCCTGATGCACGAGCTTGCCATCCACGGAGATGGCAATGTAGTCAGCTTCATTTTCAAGGTCTTGGTCTCTCATGGCTCACTCCCCCTCGATCGTCACGGCCATCACCACGGGGGCGGAGTCGTCGGTGCCTTTGATCAATTCAATCTGCTTGATGGTCTCTTTGCGTTTCGGCGTGATGCTCAGGTAACGCATCTGCTGACCACGCAAGGAGAACGCGAACTTCGATTCGGGCACTTCAACTTTGTTGATGTAGTCCGCGAAGTGGATGCCGTTCTTCCACTCATGGTCTTCGGTTTTGCCGTCGGTGTAAAGCAATCGCACCGTCATGGTGAGGCTGCCCTTCGGTGTGGATGGGAAGTTCCAACCACCCACGCCACTGAGGAAGTGGATCGCCTTCGCCTGCGAATTACATGGCAGCGTCACCGACTTCGGCATCGTCGGTGGGGTGTCGCCGTTCTTGCCGTACAGCATGATGGCGTTCTTCAACTTGTCGCCTTGCGGATCGACCAACACGAACGGCACACCGTTGAACTCCTTCGGCGTCCAGTCTTTGAACACCAGCCGTTCGATCTCGCCGTTGGCTTTGAAGAACATACCCCGGGTGGTGACGATGGTTGCGGCTTTATCCAGCGGGATCGGCAGGTACTTGCCGCGTTGCGTGAGGAAGGCCAGCAGGTCGGTCATCAGCGGTTTGGTCAGATCCTTCTCGAAGCCTTCGGGCATCAGCGACTTCGGCGATTCCTTCATCACGTCGATGTCATCGCGCTGGATCGGGTGCCGTTTGTTCTCGGCATCCAGGATTTCCACGGTGGTCTTCGTCTCGCTGCTGAGCAGGCCAGTGAGCACAGCACCGTCCAGCAGGTTCACCGTGTAGGCCTTGTAGTTGCCTTCCACGCTGCGGCTTGGATCCAGTACATGGATCAGAATTTCTTCCTTGGGATGCACGGCAAAGCCGGTGAGTTCAGGCCCGATCTGTGCCCCTTCACTGCCATGCTTGTGGCACTTGGCACAGTGTTGGGTGAACAGTTTCTTACCGTTGGCCACGTTGCCATCGACCTTGAGAATCTCGTGATAATCGTCGATCACTTTCTGGCGGTTGGCATCCGGCAGACCACCACCGGCGGCGAGGAGCTTCTTTGCTCGCTCGGCGATCTTGGCGTTCGGGTGGGCGGCCAGTGCGGTCTTCTGATCGAGGGCCAACAGGTCGAATCGCAGGGTTCCCTTTTCCACGGCATCCAGGAACGTGGTTGTCGCTTCGGGGCGGGCCAGCACCAACCGCAGTGCTGCGGAACGTAGTGACAGCGGCATGTCACTGATCTTGGCCACCAAGTCGGTTCCAAGGGTCTTGCTCTTGCTGATGCTGAGGGCGTCCAGCAACCCGGTGTTGAAGTTGAGGCTCGCCTTGTTGTTGACTAGTTGCACGAGGGCCTGTGCGGTGGCGTCATCCGCTGGGGCGAGTTCGATGGCTTGTTTCGCCGCATCGATCCGCACAGCTTCGCTCAGCTTGCTGTCCTGCACGGTGGTGAGATAACCCTTGGCCACATCGGCCAGTTGCTTCTCCAACCCCTTCACGCCCCATGTGCCGGCCAACCGCAGGAGCTTGCCGCGGTTCGTACCCTCAGTGGTGGCAAGCAGGCCTGCAAAGGCTTTCGACTCACCTTCGGTGAGGGTCACTTGTTTGTTGGCAGGCCAACCCGCAGCGAGACCCTGCACCACACTCGTCTTCATGGTGACGTCCTTGTCCGCCACGATGGCTTCCATGAGCTTGCCAATCGTCTTGGCATCGCCGTTGGCAGCGTAGCCTTGTGCGGCCCGTTGCACGATGGCCTGTGCTTGTGGACTCAGCAAAACGGTGTAGGACCGTTTGCTCGACTCTGCAACGACGGCTTCCAACTGAACACAGGTGGCGATGGTGAGCGCATCTGTCAGGTTCTTGTCGGTGAAGTTCTTGTCGTCGTGAAGTGCGGACAGGAGCGCCGATCCGTTCATCGCCCCATCTGCAAGAGCAAGGAGTGCTTTGAGTCGCTGTTTGGAACTTCCGGTCACTTCCACTTTCGGCGTAGCTTTCGCATCAACTTTTTGCAGGTTGACAAACTGTTCACCCTTCTCGACCAGCAACCGCTGGGCGGTCAGCCGCCAAAACAAGTTGTCGTTTTTGAGGGTATCGACGAGCGTTTCGTTCTTGGCCCCGGCCAGGTTCAGCGTCTTGGCTTCCTTCGCCTTGGTGTACACGAGGCGGTAGATACGCCCGTGCTTCTTATCGCGCAATTCTGTTTCATATGCAGCACCTTTGCCCGTCTTGAAGCCTTGCGGCGTGGGGTTGTGCTGCACGATGAAGTTGTACCAGTCGAGAATCCACATGTGGCCATCGGGGCCAACCTGGGCATCGATCGGGGAGATCCATTCATCCTGCCCGGCCACGAGGTTCCAGCCGTAGCGGGCTACGTACTCGGTGCCGTTGGGTTGCAACACGAACGTCGCGGTGAGGTGCCCGGTTGGCTCGCTGACGAAGGCCGTACGGTTCCAGTATTCCTCGGGGTACGTTCGTGCGGTGTAGATGGCACAATGCGAGGCAGCGGTGAAGCCGCCGTGATAATCGACTTGTCGAACCTGATCGGTAATCGGGTGGAACTTGTTATCGAGGACAATTGGTGGCAGCACGCTGGCGCTCATGCCTTTGACTTTTTCGTAGTAGCGGTTCGGGATTGGCATTTGCACCAAAGCGCAGCCGTTAGCGGTGCTGCCGAACAGTTCGCCATCTTCGTTGAAGGTCAACCCCCACGTGTTGTTGCTGGTGCTGCGGAGGAACTCCATCTTGGTGACGGAGAGTTTGCCATCGTTATTTTCCAGCTTGAAGCGGTAGTACCCTTGGCGGAAGTTGAGTCGCTCGCCACCGATGGTACCCACGAACCCAGCGTAGCCCACGCTGCCGTAGATCCAGTTATCGAAACCGTATTTCAGGTTGCTCGGCCCGGCGTGGGTGTCGTTGGTGTTCCATCCGGTGAACAGTTGCTGACGGAGGTCGGCTTTGCCATCGCCGTCGGTGTCCTTTAAGAACAGCGTGTGCGGGGCTTGATGCACGATCACGCCACCGTGTACGCAGAGCAGGCTGGTGGGGATGCTGAGCTTCTCGGCGAACACCGTGACCTTGTCGGCCTTACCGTCGCCGTCGGTGTCTTCGAGGATCACGATTTTGTCCCGGCCTTCGCCGGGCTGTTGCATCTCATTGGGGTAGTCCACTGTCACGGCGGCCCACAATCGCCCGCGCTCATCCCAGGCCATGGCGATCGGCTTGCCACCGGCGAACTGCTCATCGGATGCGAACAGCTTCATCTCGAAGCCTTCCGGCACGCTGTAGTGCTTGACGCTCTTTTCCGGCGTCAACGGCTTCTGCATGCTGTTGTTCGGCTTGGCTTGAACGCCCCACTGTTTACTAGGTGGATAGTTCGGCACCTTGGCTTCGACGTATTCGAAGTCTTTCTTGTCGCCGGTCGGCTTGGTCATCTTCGGTGCGTCGATGTACGCCGGTAGCTCGGCGATGTCCTGCCCGCAGGCCCAACGTGTACCACGCTCCACGAGTGCGTGGAAACCTTGATGGCTCCAGGTGCGCTGGTCGTGCCCCCAAGCGGTGTAGAACACTCGGCCCTTGCCGTGGTTGCGGACCCATGTCCACGGTTCTTGCAGGTCGCCATCGGTGCGGACTTCCAGCACCGTGCGATCCTTCGTGTTGTGCTTGTGATGAACGTAGGTCTCATCCCAACTCTCGAAGCTGTCGAAGTTCTTTAGGATCGGATGCTCCACCTTCATTTGCGTGGTGCGGAACACACCGGTGGTGTGGCTGCGGAATTGCGCGCCCACCAGCTCGATGTAATCTGCATCATTCGTGAAGCAGAAGCTGGCACAGTGCAACGGGATGAACCCCTTGCCGCTGGCCACGTAATCGCGGATGGCTTTGACGTGCTCCGGCTTGCCACGATCCTGATTGGCGAAGATCATGAGGCCGTCGTACTTGTTCAAATTGTCCAGCGTAATGTCGTCGAGCGAGGTCGTGTACTTCAGCGTAATGCCGCGCTCGGCCAGCACGGGTTCGAGTTGTTGGAAACGAGCTATTGGTTTGTGACCGGCGTTGTCGCCAAGAAAAAGCAGACTGAGTTTGGGCGGTGCGGCGAAACTTAGCCCCGCAAAGAACAAACACACAACGAGAGAGAGTAAACGACGACCCATTACATCGGCTCCAACGAGAGAGAATTCACAAGCAAAGTCTACCCGATAGAGTAGGCAAATGCTTGCAGCGGAATTGTGAGAACGCAGAATCAAACCTTGGCGTAGAGGCTGCGGTAGATCGGTCGGCCCTCCTGCCGGAATTTACGCTCGAAGTTGGTGAGGTAGTCCATCTCGTGAGTGGGTGTATTTTCCATCGGCGGTGGTAGCAACCGGAACAACGGCAGCTCGGCGAGCATGGCGGTCACCATCTCGAAATAATCTTTCACATCCGTCACAAAGTGGAACGTGCCATCCACGGGGAGCACGCGGGCAATGCTGGTGGCGAACTCGTCGGTCATCAGCAACCGCTTCTTGTGCCGGTTCTTCCACCACGGATCAGGGAAGAACACATGCACGGTACGCACGCTGCCGGGCACGATGTGATTGGACAGCACCAACTTGGCATCAGCACAACATGTCCGCACGTTATTCAGCTCGCGCACGGCAACCCGCGCGGTGGCGTACAGTTGATACTTCCGCACGATCTCGATACCGAAGTAATTCACCCCTGGTTGAGCAGTCCCTGCACTCACGAGATACATCCCCTTGCCGAAGCCGACCTCCACTTCCACCGGGTTGGTGTTGCCGTACATTGCGGCCCAGTCGATAGGCACAATCGGCGCAGTGCGTTCTTCGGGGCGCAGCCACGGGTTGGCCTGCGGCAGAAAGACCTGAAACGGGGCGAGGGCTTCGAACGTGAGTTTTCGTGGTTTACGCACGGTGATCCTGTGGAGTGTTTTTGACGTTCCTGGCGAGCCGGGTACGTCAGTGCCCGGATTTTTCTTCAATCGAGAATCCGGTGATTCATATCACCGGCTCGCCTCAAACCAAACCACGCTCTCTCTCGCTGCGCTTCGTTCGCGGCTCGCAAGAACTACCCCGCTGCCTTCAACGGAACACCAACGACGACGGCTTCAAAGGCCATCTCGCTACCAACATAGCCACGCACATGGAAGCGCATCAAACGGCGATCCACCCGCAGGCCATGGCCGATCAACACCAGCCGGTCTCCGGGTCGCACCATGCGGCGGAACTTGGCCATCTCGATTCCACCCAACCCCATCAATGTCGTGGTAATGACCTTTTGATACGAGCCGTAGAAGGCGCACATTTGTGCTGCGGCCTCGCACATCAGCACGCCGGGCATCAGTGGAAAACCTGGCAGGTGCCCACGCACCCAGAAGTCGGCATCGGTGCAATCCTTGATGCCGATAATGCGATGGTGTGCGGGATCCAGTTCCGTGATGGCCGTGAGCATTTCAAACTCATGGCGATGCGGAATGTGCTTGCGGATGGTGTCAATGTCCGCAAGGCGTTTGGTAAGGTCGAGCGATGTGGGGTCAATTTCGTGGACGTTGTATTCAGCAGCCATAATTGTCCTTCAACAACTCCTGGTGAATGATCAGCACCTTGGATGCGCTAGTTTCGGGAGGGCGAAACTCCCGATGAGCCGGGCTCTTTCTTGATTTGGGAGGGCGAACCTCCCGGTGAGCCGCAACTTCGGCTCGGCAGGAGCCTCGCCCTCCCAAGAAAATCCAGCATCACCCTCTTACGCTAACAGTTCCAGTACTTGCGGCAACTCCGTCAACATGACATCGGGCCGGGTGGCCGTCTCCTGCATTTGCGCCGTAGTAGCCACAAGGCTGGCTTTGTCACCGGCGAAGAGGGCCGTCTTCATCCCCAGTTTCTTGGCCGGGGCAATGTCCCGCATCAGGTGGCTGCCAACATGTAATGTCTCGCCGGGTTGCACGCCCTTGGATCGGAGCGAAGCCACAGCCGTTTTGAACAGCTCCTCACTTGGCTTCTTAACCTTGTGCTGATGGCTCAACGTGATCAGGTTCGAAGGGATTGCCGTGGCCAACTCGAAGCCGGGGTCTTGTTCCTTCAACGTCTTGCGGAGTTGCGGGGCGGTAAAGCACTGGCCATCGGCCAGGATGCCCTGTTTCAGCCCTCGTTCTGCACACATCCGCAGGGTATCCGCCGCACCGGTGTAGCAGCCGACACCCTGTATGCTGGCATGGTAGAAGTAGGCAATCTTCTCGGTTAGTTCGCTTTGCGAGCCGTAGATCGCTGCATCGTAAGTGAACTCTTTGGTCATCAACTTCTTGACGATGTCGTCCCAGATCAACTCGGCCCTTGGTTCACCGCCGCTGGTCAGGCGAACTAAGTCGTACGCCTTGCGGAAGAGTTCCTTCATGTACGCACTCGGTGCGCCGGGCTTCCGGCTCATCGAGTTCCACATTTTGAACTCTTGGATCGTCTTGTCGAGTGCTGCGTCCGTCACGAATTCGATATCGGCTTCAAACTGAAGTTCCCCGGTCGGGATGGCTAACAGCGTGCCGTACACGTTCCAGAGGATGGCTTTAATACCCATCCGATGTAGGGCCGGGCGAGCCTTCGGTGCCACAACCTTGGGCATGGTAGGCCAAGGCAGATTCCGCGTGGGCAGATAGTCAGCAATGTACTTTTCGAGTGTGAGGGCCATGCCGACAACTTTTTGAAAGAGCTGTCGATAACGTATCGCTTCGCTGGAAGCCAAGCAAGCAGACGAAGTACGGAATGATCAGGACAAAAACTATTTCATCGCGACGAAGTAGACCACGCAGAGAGAGATCAATACAAGCAGGAATCGATTCCTTGGACTGACATCCCGCCTTCCGCTCGTGCCTTGGTGTCCCTGTGATGAAGCTGCTATTCCGTCCTTTCAGCGTTCGTCACTTGAACATTTCCCTCAGTTCCGGCTTGAAATTCACCCGGCGATTCGTTCCAATTGCTACATCTTGGCCAAACATGTCCGCGAGGGATCGCCGGCCAAGCCCGAATGGAGTCGCACCCTGTGTTGAAACAACTGTTGGTCCCCTGCGCCTCGGCGCTCGTTCTGCTGCCCTCTGGCAGCACGGCTCAGGCCCCGTGTGCCCCTGTGGTGTACTACCCATGCAGCCCCGTGGTGTATTACCGCAGTGTCATGGTGGCCCAGCCAACGCCGATCTATTCCTACGTTAACGCAGGTAGCGATTGCCCACCCGCCGTAGCAACGGTTGCACCTGCTCAGCCGATGATTGTGCCCGAACGCATGGCCGTGCCAAAAAAGCCGGACGAGAAGAAGCCGGAAGAAAAGAAGAGCGTGAAAGTCGATCCGCCGTTGGAGTTCAGCAAGCCACGCGAAGCGGAGGCCTCGCCGATGGTGAAGCCTGCAGCCAACAAAGTAAAAGAACCAATGAAGGAAGAGAAGATCCCGGCGTTGGATCTCCCCAGCAAGCCCGTGACCAAGCCCGAAGATCCGAAGAAGTTGGATCTGCCGTCGTTCGATTTCACTCCACCGTCGCTGCCCGTCACCCCGGCACCGAAATCGCCGGAGAGCCTGCCAAACATCGACTCCACGGCTCTGCCGATTCCCAAAACCATCAAGCCACAAGACACACCCAAGCTGGAAGTGCCTCCCACAAAAGGCAATGGCGATCTCAACCTGCCGAGCTTCGAAATTCCCCTGCCGATGGGCGAGCCAGCCAAGCAAGTGGAAGCAAACAAGACGAGCATCTCGAAGGCCAGCCCGTTGGCTGCGGAACGCGAAAGCCGGTTCGATGTGTTCCCGGTCGATGGTGCGGCACCATCCTCACCCGCTGCAAAGCGGATGATTGGCTTCATCAACAAGTCGGCCCGCGATGTGCTGTTGACGGTGGATGGCCAGAGCGTGGTGCTGCCAGCGAAGACGTTGATCCGGGCAGAGCTACCAGCGAAGTTCACCTGGCAGATTGGCACCGACGACGAACGCAAGGAAGCGGTTGGTAACACCAGCCCCGGCATTGACATCGTGATCCGAAAGTAACGTGAGTTTTCCCGATCGGTCTACGTGGTCTTGCAAAGCGAGAGCGACCTGGCCAAGGCCGTAACAAACGCGGTACATGTGTTGAATCGGTTCTGCGGGATCACCGACAACGCTTTGGCCAAGGCCGCACGTTCATCGCCATCGACCAGTGAAAGATCCGGCCCCGGGCGAATGAAACTTCGCCCCAACTCATGCTCCTTGGGCGGCGGCGGGAACGGAAAACGCGACGTGCGAAGCAAATAGTAAGACACGGCGAGGCTGAACTGATCGCTGCTATCCGTGGCGTATCCCTGGATGATCTCCGGGGCCACGTATTCAATGGTGCCATGCCGGTGGCATGGCGTCTTGGTACCCAAGGTAGGGGTGGCCATGCCATAGTCGGCGAGCTTGGCAGTATCGTTCACGAGCAGAATGTTATTCGGTTTCACATCGCCGTGTTGGTAACCCACGGTGCGGCCATCCACTTTATGATGACGCTTATTCAAGAAGTCCAACCCCTCCGCCACATCGCACATATACATCAGCAGTTTCTTGGCATCAATCGGCTTACCATATTCGTCGGCATACAACATCATCACATCAAGCAAACTGGCCTCGGCCAGTTCCATTTCAATCACAATCTGGCCTGGTATCGACCACACTTTTTCGATGGCCAACCAGTTCTCATGCCGCATCGTGGTGAAGGTGCGCAGTGCCCGCAACTCGTGGATGGTCGAGTTGGAATTGTGCGACGATAGAAACTTCAGCGCTGTGATGGCACCATCTGGTGTCGTCGATTCCCAAACTGTGGCAAAGCCCCCACGCCCGCGCAACCGCAGCAGTTTGTACCCCGGCAATGGGCTGGCGCCAGCCTCGGGTACGAACGGCTGCATTCGAGTTCGGAAATTGCTCTTAGAAGTCAAAACCCACACCACATTCTGGGAGTCGTTACAGCCTAAGCTGTTTCCAAGCTGGCGAACTGTAGCACTCGATTTACATCTGGTAGCGGAATTGTGCCGAGGGATGCCGTATTACGTTGACAGATGAAATCCTTGCTGGGACATTGCTTAGTAGCAGCAAGAACGTGAACTCTTCCGGTTGATCTGATCCGGGCGAGTGGCGCGAGTTGTTTTGCCGTCCCCTTCAACAGAACAAAAACAAAGCACTCGACACGGAGTGAGAGAACCGATGTAGTGTTCATGGGTACACTATTCATGTGCTCATTCACCACATCATGGAGTTCGTCATGGCTGTTTCCGCCGTTCCCGCTGGTTACCACACGCTCACCCCTTATCTCACCGTTGTGGGGGTGCAAAAGGCCATCGACTACTACACGGCCGTGTTCGGTGCCGTGCAAGGCGTCCGGCTGGACATGCCCGATGGCAGCGTGGCCCACGTTGAACTCAAGATCGGCGATTCGTTCGTCATGATGGGTGAAGAGAACCCCGATTGGGGGAACAAAAGCCCGCACACCCTGGGTGGCACGCCAGCGGGTTGCATGATGTACGTGGAGGATTGCGATGCCGTGTTCGCCAAGGCCGTGGAACACGGGGCGACCGTGCTGATGCCCGTGTCCGATCAGTTTTACGGCGACCGCTGCGGCTCCGTACACTGCCCGTTCGGCCACAAGTGGACGATTGCCACGCACATCGAAGACCTGACCCCCGACCAGATGAAGCAACGGATGGACGAATGGGTCAAGTCAATGGGGGCGTAGCGGCTAGGCGAAGCCGCCTACTTCTTCTCAGTCGGCGGCTTATACATGCTGCAGTAGAATGAAGGTGAAAGCAAGATGTAACAGATAAATTATGTATGGCTATTATACTTACTTGTTGAATTTCTGCTGTTGTCGCATTCTCTTTTCTTCTTGTTTTAAATTAAAAACAATCTTCTTGTCAACGATGTCGATTGCCGCTTTTAGCTCTTCCTCGGTGCTTATCTTTAATTCAGCCAATTTTTTGTCATCACCTGGTCGCTTTCCATATACTCGTATGGATTCAATCAGATTGCCATGTCGTCTTAGATCATACTCTCGAACTTTAACGCCATCGATATAGTAGCTATTTAGTATATTCTTTCGCTCAAAATATGGTGCGCGATCCCAAGGCAAATTGCGACTTGGTGGGATAAGGCTGCCAGGTCTGCGAAGAATAGAAAACTTAATAATATACGACTCGTCATTGTATAACGAAGAAACTATTCGCAAATGGTCACCTATTTTGATATCTTCGAATGCATATGCTTCGCTATCATCAAAACTATCATTTAGCTTATCGCTCTTTAGCTCTGTTACGAAGTGATATATCTGAGAATCAGCTGTATCCGCATCGTAGTCTAGTTTAATAAGACTTACAGATGTAGCTGATTTTCCAACAACTATGCAGTCGTGACGTTGTCCAGAATGATCATATGTCCTACGATCAGCCGGATCAAAAGCAGCAAATGGCTTAACCGGTAAGTTCTTATCAGCCGCCGATGTCACGGATAACATGCAGATGCAGACTGAGTATAGTAAGGATTTACATTTTGTTTTGTGCATGATAAATTCTCGATGCTATGTTTAGTGATTTATATAGCAACAGTATCACGATAATCGTTCAATTTCATATATTGTACCATCATTGTTAACGTGCTTTTTGAATGTATAATTATTGCTGTTAGTTCCATTGCTCCACAATCCTCCGATTTCCAAACTAGGCATCGTTCCCTGAGCATTCGTAGTACCTTCTTCAGCATGCATATACATCCACTTAACACCAATTCCAACCAGTCTTGTGTCACTCCAGTAGACCTTGACAACTGGCTTGTCTGCGAAAGTAACTTTCTTGGTAACAATGATTGAGTCGGCAATAGCCGTATTGTTAGATAATTCAAAGTAGCTATGAAAAACAGCGTTTCCCCAAAAGAGATTGCCGACTATATTTAAGGTGCCAACTTCAGTAGTTGCGGAAAATGCTGATATTTTGACTTGTGTAGAATCAATAAGCTTGACGCTTTTTAAGTCTGGTACGATGATTTTACTATTCTTATTGTATTCATCGTTCGTTACTAATAGTTCACCACCTGCAAAAACGATATCATTTGTCGTGCTAGCAAGTTGGCTACCTTCACCCAAGATAGTTTGTGGTTCACTAATCGAACCGTCTTGTTTATAAGCTACTGTATCGCTACCCTTCCCTGCTGTTACTAAGGCCGTGTATGGATCGAGTGACACGCTGCCTCTATTTACTATCCAACCCTCAATAGTTTCTCCAAGCTGTAGATCAGTTCCTTCAGTCGCTCTCTTGACTTCCAAAGAACCTCTAACATTCATCTTTGCATTTTGCCCAACCATTGTCACTCCAACAAATAATAGCTTCGCAGGTGTCGGTACTGCGGGAGGTAAACCTGGCGGTGCCTGTGGCGATAGGAGTACACTAGATCTTGTCATTATGTATTTAGAATACACACCGACATCAACCCGCTGGTCAAGACCAATTTCAATCGTGCCACTTAAATGTGTCAAAGTGCTGTAAGTCTGTGTTTGTTGACTGCCAATAAGTGAGATTGTGTTGCCAGTGTAAACTGTTCCGCCACCAGCTGGTTCTACCCGCGCAGATGCGCCTGCGCTAATGTCCAGGAATCCAGCCATGCCGCCGACGTTGATCGATCCCCCTGTCCAGCCCATCCGCTGATCGACGGTAATTTTGCCTGCGCTCGCTTGCAGCGGCACAGCGGGGTTCATCGTCAGTGGGTCGGCCTGGTTAAGTTTTCCGTTAGCGATGTCCAGTTGCGTGATGTTCGCACTTTGCAGCAGCTTCACGGTGCCGGTGTAAGGTTCCAACAAGCGCACACCATAGTAGTTCGCTACCGCCGGCGGACTGGTGGGCGGCGGTGGCGGGCCGTATGGGTTGCCGCCAGAGCTGCCCAATTGCTTGAGGTCACAGTCGGCAGTCACGTAACGCTCGGGCACAATAATCCACATGCCTTGGCCGGGTTGGCCGTAGAGCGGGTTGTGAGTCTGGTAAGCGTCGATGGTTGCGCCGAAGATGAGATCTTCACTCGTCGACGGACTGTAGACACCGGGCGAAAATCGTGTACTCACACTGGTTGTTGCGAGCCAGTTCTCAGCAACTGTCGAATCTTTCGATCCGTTGAGCGGATCCCAGACGGCGGGTACTTCCCGAGTCTCCAGCATCTCGACCCCCAGCTTACTGGTCAAAATGGGGGGGGGTCTTCCGATTAATCTGCTTGAATCCAAACATGTGCAAGCCCTTGTTGAACAGTGCGTGAAAGAGTATCCGACAGAACAGCATGAGGTCAAGAAGTATTGTCGGCTTTTTATGCTAAATGATCTTACTTGACGAAGCTGCTCATCCACCCCGATAAAGCAACGCATGGCCGAATGGATCAAGTCGATGGCTGCGTAGGGGATGATGTGGAAGTCGTTTTCTTCATCTCGGTCGGCATGCTTCCGTGGTTGCTGGCTCATAGATTCTCTCAACAAGAACTGACCCACCGGAACCACCCCCATGTCCAACCGTATCCTGCTTCGCACTGGTGAAGCGCTCGTTGAAGGCGACAAAGACTACCTGTGTGCAGAACCCGAAGTCATCATCGGCGAGTTCGATGGGCCGTTCGGCACCGCCTTCGCCAACCTGCTGGGCGATCAGGTCAAGGGCCACACGCGGGTGTTCGCCATCCTGAATTCCGATGTGCAGGTTCGCCCGGCTACGCTCATGGTCAGCAAAGTGACCGTGGCCAGCAGCCGGTACACCGGCATCCTCATGGGCACGGTGCAGGCGGGCATCGCCCACGGGGTGCTGGATGCCGTGCGGGCCGGGGAGATCCCCAAGGACAAGGCCAACGACCTGGGCATCATCTACAGCGTCTGGCTCGACCCCAGCATTCTGGATGTGCCCGAAGGCGAGGTGGATCACGCGGCGTTGTTCGACATCAACCGCGAGGCTACCTTCAAGGTGATCCGCAAGGCGATGAACAACGAACCGAGTATCGACTGGCTACTGGAGAACCAGGACAAGGTGCCGCACTACTTCCATCAACTGGGCTTGGACGGGAAGCTGTAAAGCTGAACTGGATCGCCTCTAGCCAACCCGGTTACGCTCGTTGCGGGGTTGTCCAGTTGGGTTTGAACTCTTCGTTGCGCTGCTGATTCTTGTTGAGCACCGAGGCCACCATGCGTAGAGCCTGACAGCGGGCGCGGAACGCGGCAACCCAGTCAGCAGCTTGGAACTTGGCTGTCGCGGTCGCAACGAGCTTGTCGTACGCGACTTGGTCGATGGTCAATTGACGACGGGTGAGTTCTTCGTTTGCCTGGCGTTCTTGCATCTCGAAGCGCTGACACATCGCTTGATCAATGTCGAACAGCAGCGTCTTGTAAACGTTCAACACGCGCTTTGCAATGCCATCAGCGGCTGCGTCCGGGCCTGCGTTTTTCCGCAACTTGATGGCCAAGGTGCCAAGGCCGCCCAGCGTCATGATGGTTGCGATGCAGAACGTGAAGATGAACCCATCGAAGTTCGATACCTTCATGTAGATGGACAACCCCACCAACGCGGTACCCAAGGACAGCATGGTGAGCGGCCAAGTGACTTTTTTGCTCCACCATTCGAAGAGCGGTTTCATGCCCCCACGCTTCACCGGTTGACCTTCGGGAGACGAAGTACCATCGTTCCGTGGAATCTGCGCGATGAGGCAGGTACTGTTGTCCGACCCGCCACGCAGGTTGGCCAACTCGATCAAAATCGCGCAGGCATCCAGCGGCGGGAAGACGTTGACCACCGCACCGATTTCGTCCGTCTTCACGTGGTTGGTGAGGCCATCCGAACAAAGTAAGAAGCTGTCACCCGGTTCAATGGCGTGCGGGCCTTCGACGTCAATCTCCACGTCGGCTTCCGGCCCTAGGCTGCGGATGATGACGTTGCGTTTGAAGTCGCCCAGTTCTTCCGGATCGATCCCCTGTCGCTTGGCCATTTCCCAGACCCAGGAGTGATCGAAGGTGAGTTGATCGACTTTGCCTTCTCGAATGCGATACACGCGGCTGTCGCCGACGTGGCCGATCCAGGCGCCTTCTTCCCGAAGGAACAAGCAGATACCCGTGGTGCCCAAGCCTTTGAATTCCGGATTCGCCGTGCCGATCTGATAGATGCCCGCGTTGGCCTCGCTGAAGGCCCGACGGATGGCCGCTTCTGGGCCTTCGGTGGCGACGTGCTTGGTGAAGGTGAGCGGAATATCGCGTACAGCCTTGGCGGAGGCCTTCTCGCCGACCGCATGGCCACCCATGCCATCTGCAACCACAAACACATGGCCGATGGCGCGGAACTGCTTCTCGTCGGAAGCGGGTTGGGCCGAACAGGCATCCTGGTTGTGGCTTCGCCGAATCCCGACGTCGGTCAGATGAGCATGTCGAATTTTATGGCTTATGGACACCAACACGACCCTGCGGGCTGTGAGATTCGTTCATCATAGTACGGTTTCGCTTGGTGGCCGGGCGAAATGGGGAAGGAGGACGATCCGCCACGTTTCCAGCTTGGCGATGGAACACCCTCACCGGAGTACTTCACGCAGTGCTGCGGCTGCAGTTTCGCACTGTTCTCGGGTGACGTTCAAATGTGTGACGGCGCGCACGGTCTTGCTGCCCAAGGCCGACATCAACACGCCGCGTTCCTTCAACTTGGCTGCGATTGTCTGTGGTGGGCCGTGGTGTTGCGCATCGACTTCAAACCACACGAGGTTCGATTCCACCGTCTCGGGCACCAGCTGGATTCCCGGCAGCGGGCGCACGGCCTCGGCAATCAACTTGGCGTTGGCGTGGTCGTCGGCCAACCGCGTGATGTGATGTTTCATGGCGTACGAGCAAGCTGCTGCGAGGAATCCCGCTTGCCGCATCGCCCCGCCGAAGAGCTTGCGGATGCGCCGGGCTTGCTTGATGAACTCTGCTGAACCGAGAAGTGCCGAGCCGACCGGTGCGCCCAGCCCCTTGCTAAAGCAGACACTCACCGAGTCAAACTCTTTCCCCCAAGTTGGCCCCGGCACGCCGGTGGCCACGATGGCGTTCCACAACCGGGCACCGTCGAGGTGAGTCCGCAAGTTCTGTTCCCGTGCCCATGCGGTGATCGAGCGAACTTCTTCCAGCGAATGAATCGAGCCGCCGCCACGGTTGTGCGTGTTCTCCAACCACACCAGCCGACCCATCGGGCTGTGGATGTCATCAGGCCGGTGCAGGGCTTCGAGTTGACTGCGCGAGATCCGCCCGGAGTCGCCAACGATGGGTCGCACCGTCACTCCACTGAGTGCTGCCGGGCCACCACCTTCCCACAAAATCACGTGACTGTTGTGGTCGCAGTACAACTCGTGCCCAGGCGCACAATGCACTCGCACGGCAATCTGGTTGCTCATGGTGCCACTAGGCACGAACAACCCGGCCTCTTTGCCGAAGTACGCGGCTACCTCGGCTTCCAGCGCGTTGATGGAAGGATCTTCGGCGTACACATCATCGCCCACTGGGGCGGCGAACATCGCGGCCAGCATCTCGGGTGTTGGTTTGGTGACGGTATCGCTGCGCAGGTCGATCATGGATGGAATCGTGTTTGAAGGTAGTTCGATCTCGCCGAGATCGACTTCAGAGTCCTGACTTCGGCGAAGTCAGGGTACGTTTGTGTAGGTCGATCTCGCCGAGATCGACATCAAACTTACTTCAGTTGATCAGCGAAGAGTTCTTTCAGCTTCTTCAGCTTTGGCCCGATCACCGCTCGGCAGTAGCCTTTGTCCGAGTTCAAGCGGTAGTAGTTCTGATGGTACTTCTCGGCTGGGTAGAACTTCTCGGCCGCGGTGATCTCCGTGACGATCGGGTCGTCGAACACCTTGGATGTGTCCAGCTTTTCCTTGTACTTCTCGGCCTCGGCCTTTTGCTCCTTACTGTGGTAGAAGATCACGGAGCGGTACTGCGTGCCTTCGTCGTTACCTTGGCGGTTCAACGTGGTGGGATCGTGGGTCTGCCAGAACACTTGCAGCAACTTGGCATACGAGATTACGGCCGGGTCGTAGGTCACTTGAATCACTTCGGCGTGGCCGGTGCGACCAGTGCAGATATCCTCGTAGGTCGGATTTAAGGTCTTCCCACCCATGTAGCCGGACACCACTTCTTCGACACCCTTGAGCGGCTGTATCACAGCTTCGGTACACCAGAAACAGCCACCGCCGAAGGTGGCCAGTTCCGTGGTTGGCTTGGCAGGTGAATCTGGTGTTGCGGTTGTTGGTGTCGTTGGTGCCGTTGGTGTGACATCGGGTGCGGGTATCACGGGTGATGCCTTTTTGTTGATGAGGAAATACGCCCCGACGGCGAGCAGTACCAGCAGGAGCAGCGGGAGCAGATATTTCATGGATGACCTAAGTTTGAACAACACAAGTATCTTAGACACGACATGAATTGAATTGCGTCGAGTTCTTCCGTCCTTCACAATGCATCGCCAAGAAGCGACACTCTCAAGCGTAATCACAGTGTCATTCCCAAGAGGCTGTGGCCATGTTGGACGATCATCATCAGCAGCGGATGCAAGCTCTCGATCAATTCTCGATCGATCCACCGGGGGCGACACTGACGTTTGTGCAGCGGTTGTGCCGCGAGAACGGCTGGAGTGTGCCGTATGCCGAGCGGGTGGTGCGGGAGTACAAACGCTTCGCATTCTTAGCCGTGGAAGCTGGGCATCCCGTTACGCCAAGTGAAGACGTCGATCAAGCGTGGCACCTGCACCTGGCCTACACACGGAACTACTGGCACGAGTTCTGTGCCATCCTCGGCAAGCCGCTGCACCACGGCCCAACCAAGGGCGGAGAAGAAGAAAACGACAAGTACGACGACTGGTACAGCCGCACCCGCGAAAGTTACACCCGCCTGTTCGGTAAAGCACCACCGGCGGACATTTGGCCGAGTTCGGCCCAGCGCTTTGGCGTTGACCTTGCGTGGCGGCGCGTCAACTGGAAGCAGAACCTGATTGTGCCGAAGCACCGTTTGATGCAGACTGCGGCCATCGGCTTTGGTGTTGTGATCGCGTGCCTGCTCGGTTGTCAGGCCGTGCTGAATCCGAACTCCGTGAATGGTTCGGAGTATCTTGGTTTTTACATCCCCACGCTCATCGTGTTAATCGTGTGGAGTGTGCTTGCCTTCAGTTCGATCTACAAGAAGCAAGCACCCACATCTAAGGAAGTTCTCGGCGACTACGAACTGGCGTACCTGCGTGGCGGTAAGAACCGGCTCTTCCTGGCCATCGTCACCAGCTTGGAACAGCGCGGGCACCTCATGGCCAGTGGCAAGAACATGCGTGGGGGGATTGCCCTGCCTGCGGAGGCCACCGATGACGAACGCAGCATTGTGGAACTCCTTCGCCAGCACCCGGATATTGTGTCAGCACAGAAGAGTTGGAAACCCAACACTCCGGCCATCGTTGAGCGTCTGAAGGCCAGTGGGGAGCTCACT
>JBBRME010000006.1:0-47252 GCA_038230995.1 Gemmatales bacterium | reverse complement strand
GATTTGATGATTTTCTTTTCGTACAGTGATTCACGAGAGCGGTTCCCGCGATGCTCTATCTCTGTAGAATCCTTGTTAGCCCGCCGCGCGAGCAAGGGCAGCTGACTTCTACAGATGAGTGGCTTGGCCCTTGCTCGCGCTGCGGGCTACATTGGTTGAGGACCATGCCACAGCAGTGCGGAAATCGCTCTCAGTTATCGTCCGTCGCTTGCGCTTCCAGCTAACAAAAACAATCAACCTATTCGAAAGCCGCTCTCAGTTGTCGGCCGTCGCTTGCGCTTCCAGCTAACAAAAACAATCAACCTATTCGGGAACCGCTCTCAGGGTTTTCAACACCACACCAACCCATCAGTTGTTCCCTACTTCCCGTATTCCATCCGCCAACGGCTCACGTTGTGGAAGAACTTGGCCGCGTCGATCTGGGCCAGGGGAAGCGCAGCTGTTTGCCCATCGACGTATGGCTTCAAATTCGTGCTAAAGGCAATGTGCCGGTCAATCTGCCAGAGCGGGATAAATGGCATCGCTTCTACAAACCGTTCGTGAACTTCGTGAGAGAGCGTCTTGAGTTTGCCTTGCGTGTCGCGGTGCAAACGCACTTCTTGAAGCAACAAGCCAAGTGAGTCGTCTGCCTTGGTTGGGTTGGTGGACTTGACCAGGTAGTTGAGGAAGTTCCGTCCACCGGGGCCAGTGGCCGTCGGGTCAAGGAACGAGGCCAGAGCGTGTGCGTGCCAGATGTCCGGGTAGTCGTAGGTCATGTAAGCCAGTTCATACTTGCCAAGGCGTTCCACGCGATCCCGCAATTCCAACGGCGACACCGGCGTGGGGGCAAGTTCAATTTTTCCGCAGGCAGCAACCTGCGCGGCCATCCGTTCGCAGGCCACTTTGGCTTGTTGGTCGTCGTTCGGGTACAGCAAGCTGAGCCGCTGCAAGCTGTCGGACGACTTCAATTTCACGGTGGCCAAGTCGAGGTTGAACAGCGGCTTGGGCGTGCTGCCGTCCTTCGAGCGTTCCTGCCAGGTACCTGCTGGGAAAGGCCCGCCCAGTGCCTTGTGGAAATCTTTGCGGCCACCACGGTAGACATCATTCAAAACTGACTCTCGATCAATCGCCAGGCTCAAGCCACGCCGAATATCCACACTTTGGAGGGCTGGTGTGTTGTGATTGATCGCCAGGTAATGAATTCGGCGATTGGTGGTAGGTGTAACGATCGTTGCCTTGGTTTGGGCTTGGTAGCGCTCCAGGAGCGACGTGGGAATGTCGAAGTACACCTGAATCCGGTCACCTTTGAGTTCACTGACCGGATCCGTGAGCACGCTGGTATCGACGAAGCGAATCTCCTTGATCGACGGTTGGCCGATCTTGCCAGGCCGACGCCAGTAGTTCGTGTTCGGGATGAATACCACTTCCTTGGGGTAGTCAGCACCCTCCGGGGACTTGTAGTTTTCAGCCAGTTTATACGGGCCGGTGCCGAAGGGATTGCGAGCGAACGAATCACCGCCACTGTCGTCGTCCACCAGTTTGTTTTTGCTGGCCAGGTACTTGCCGGGCAACACTTTGAAGGTGAGTAGTTCACGTGGGTCTGGGTGGCCCTTTTCCAAGTTGATGCGGAGTCGACCGGCTTCGTTTGGGTACAAATCCGCTGGCAGAAGCCAGTCGGCCGCTTCGCAACTTTGGGCTTGGCGACGCTCCTTCATCATGCGGATGGTTTCGATCACATCCGTTGAATTGAAGGCACCGCCAAGGGTCTTGCCCCACTCGACGTTGCCAGCGAGGGTCACATCCCGGCTGAGAGTACCAACACGCGGCTTAACACTCGCCAACACTGGGCGATACGTCGTGCCGGTTTGCACATCGGGCATGGCTTCGAGCAGCCCCTCGAACATCAGTTCCACAGCCAGCCGCTCACTGTCTTCACGTGCGGTGGCTGGGCTCATCAACCGTGGCATGCGCTTGACGCCCACAATCAGTACGTCGAACCCAGCTTTGAGTTCCTTCTGCAAATCACGTAAGCGGGGATTATTCGGGTCAAGCGACTCAATACTGCGAAGGAGGTTCTTAGCCGCCATCGGGTCTCGTTCTTGTTGAGACTGAACTTCTTCAAGCAATTTCTTGGACTTCTCTGCCAGGGCCGCTTTGACAAGCTTGGCTGCTGCGTTGTTGTGGTTGGGGAATTTGCTCTCGTAGTCGGCCAAGGCGTCGCGGGCACGTTCCAGGTCGGCTATTTTTTCAGACTTCGATAGCTCCACGGCTTCACCGAGGCGTGAACCGAGCAACACCTGCATCACCTTTTCATTCGAGCGGTACCGTTCAGAGAACTTGGCGACGAGTTCATTCACCTGCGGCCAGTCCTTCGCATCCACCGCTTGTTTGACGAGATCGAGGCGAGTATCAAGCAACTTGTTTACAAGATCGGTCTTGAACTGTTCCCAGCTTTTGCCTCGGCGTTTGTTCGTCTCGATGGCACTTTCATGAGCGAAGAGAACCGCTGTGAGGGCACGCTCAGCGGCATTGAGCAAATCAGTCTTCTTCAAACCTTGTGGCAACGTGCCGTTGAGGAGCGTGTTGGTTTCCAGCAGAGCGTAGGCTTCGTAATGCACCAGTCCGCGCACATCTTTGATCTGGATCGACAGTGATTCGCCAGTTTTGTTTGTCTCATCCAGCGGTGCGATACCGAAGCCGTCCGCAGGGAATTTGTCCTTACCCCACACCAGGGGCAGCAGCACCACGCGGTACGCTTTGCCATCCACACCCACACGGTCGCACACGACCGAGAGGCTCTGGAAGTATTTCTTCAGCACTGGGTTAGTGGCTTGGGCGGCTGCACGCACCAAATCCGGCGCCGTATGCCCACCACCGATGACGTCGTCATCGACGATCACTTTCTTTGTTGGCTTCTTCGGGTTCGGTTCTTCATCTTCACGGGCAAACGTCGGTGTCAGTAGCAACATCCCCAACAGCAACGCAGTCAGCAAACGCATGGAAGTCTCTCTACAGGTCGGGAGGGGGGTTACTTCACAAGTTCATTTAAGGTGTAGTATGCATCGGCGTGCAGGAGTGCTTCACCATCTTTGGATTTTACTCCAACAAAGTTGAAGTCGTAGACACGGCCCCTGGCCAGTTCCGGCCCGGCGATCGACAGAGTCTTGCCGTCGGCACTCAATTTTGCCGAGGTCACTTTTTCAGGCCGGGTGTCGGTCTCCGGGCAACCATAGGGGCTGGCGTAGATGTACGTGTAGCTCTTCATCCCAACCAATTCTGGCTTCACCAGTGCTGGGTCCATCGGCTTCGTGAACACCACATCGAAGCCTTGCTTGGTGAGTGAAATGTGATGTACCTCCAGCGGCGTTTTGCCACTGAAGCTGATCCGTTGCAGGCCGTAGTCCTTGCCACCCAACGAGCCCCAGCCGCGTCGAGTTTCGCCGACATAGAGCGCACCATCCGGGCCGAAGCACAGGCGGTTCACGCCGCACTGCATCCCCCGACGGAACGGGAAGCACGCCCCCTGATAAACATCGTTCACTTTCTCCATGGCCACCCGCATCACCTCAGCCGTGTTCTGATCACCGACGAAGCACTGACCACTGAACGGCCCGAACTTGCCACCGGTGGTGTCCCAGATCGGTTCGCTGACGCTCTTGCCCATGCGGCCATACGGGAACCAGATGCACGGCGGCGACAGTTCCGGCATCCCTTTCGGCCCGGCTTTGCCCGGTGCAGCTTGGCCGTCGTACATCATGCCGCTGGCCACTTTGTCGCTCACCTTGTCTGCAAACGGCGATTCCTTCACCCACTTCAACCCGGCTTGATGACCGAAGAACTTGCCTTTTTGAATGTGGTGCAGCTTGTTCGTGGCCACCCACTCGCCTTGGTTGTCGGCATAAAACAGATCGCCATCTGGGTTGAAGTTGATGCCATTGGGCGAACGCAACCCGTAGGCCCACGGTTCCATCGCCCCGGTCTTGCCATCCACTTTCACGCACCAGCCCCGCCATGGAGCCTTGGCTTGGTGCCCACCACCGAAGCCGACGTTCAGCGTGATGAAGAAGTTGCCATCTTTATCACGCGCTGGGCCGAAGGCGTACTCGTGGTAGTCGCCACTGACACCCCATTTATCGCACAGGGTCAGGAACTCATCGGCTTTGTTTGAGCCGGTGTTGTCCTTCAAGATGCTCAGTTCCGGGCGCTGCACCACATAAACCGTCTTGTTGTCTTGCACCCACAGGCCGAGGGCTTCATGCAGGCCACCGGCGTACTTGCTGAACTGGCTCTCGCTCGGCGTTGCTGTTGAAGGATCATCCACCAACCACACTTCGCCACGGCGGGTACAGGCCAGCAACTTGCCATCCGGCCGGAAGGCCAAGCCCCCCACTTCCAAGATGCATTCCTTCGGGGTCGCAAAGGTGGTGATGCCGTAGAACTGTGCTTCAGCGCCCAAGTTGATGGGTGCTGCGGAAGTCGAAGCCTTGACGGGGTAATCCTTGGCGTACTGAGCACGGATCTCTTTGCTGAGTGTCTCCGGTAAGCCGGGGCACACGAACACTTCCCAACCCCCTTGCAGTTGGGTGATCTTCAGTAACAGCGTGTTCTTGCCCTTGGTGATGGGCAAAGTCGTAAAGTCCTGATCCGGCGCGGCAGCGCGTTCGTGGGCTTCCTTCAACAGTTCCTTGCCATTGAGCCAGACCGTGATGGTGTCATCCGAACCAAGCGAGACTGGTAACTTCACATCGGCATTGGCTTCAAACTGATGGGCGATGTAGATGGTGCTGTCGTTCTCGTTCTTCGGGCACAACGGCTTGAGGTTGAGTACTTCACCAAGCTTGAAGTTTTTGTACTCCGCCCAACCGAATTGTGCCCCGCCCTTCCCGCTGAAGTTGTCCTTCAGATCGAACTTCACTTCCGGGGCGAACTTGGTGTCGAAGCCGGTTTTGTTGGTGTTGTCGAATGGCCCGGCGTAGTACCACGTGCCCGCCAGGGTGGGCAACCCGGCACTGGTGAGCGTGGCAACGGCTGTGCTGGCACGACTCGGTTTCTTCATGTACTCCGGCTTGGCCTGAGCCAGAACGCCAAGGGGCAACGCAAGCAGTAGCAAAAGGGCGAGGCGGGGCATGTGCAGTATCCTTGTTAGCACCAATTGCAAAACATCATGCCGTCGCTGGCGCGTCCGGCTAACAATCGTTGACTATCTTGCCAGCTTGGCCCACAGTTGATCGAACTCGCCTTGGAAGCGAGCAATCACAACGGGGTCGCCGCTGTCCACCACGTTTTCCTGGTTCATGTCGGCAGCACCGCGTGTCCAGTTGTAGCTGCCGTTCACAAGTCGCACGCCATCAAAGATCGCAAATTTGTGGTGCATGTGATAGGGCGTTTCGTCCACAACCACCGGAATTTTGGCTTCACGGAAGCGAAAGATGTCCGAGCCTTCGTCGAACGCTTTGTCGTTATCAGTGACAATCCGAATCTTCACGCCACGATGATGAGCGTCGAGAATGGCATCGCTGATGCGATTATCGGTGATCGTGAAGACGCAGATATCGATCGTTTTGCGGGCCGCACGAATCCGCCGAACGATGCACCCGAGACAACCATCGCCAGGGCTGAAGAAAACCTCATCCGCCGCAGTTGATTGCACCGGTGGATTCATGGGCACCACGGCCCGTAGCACGTCTTCGACGAACAAGAGCACCTGCTGCGCGATTGGATCGTTGATGGCTTGACGAGCCGAGGCAAACACCCGACTGCGGGCTAAAGCCCGGTCGTGATCGCTTTTGATGTTCTTGCCCACCCACGCCGTCAGGGCATCCTGTTCGGCTTTGCTGAGCTTGTTGTCCACAAGGAACTGCCGGAGCATTGCATCGAGTTCTGCCGCGTTCATGGCACATACCGTCAGAGAGATTCCAATAGCTTAGTGAGGAGCAGTGCTGCAAGCCGCAGCGAATGCCAACACCTCCCCGGAGACTCCCTGTGTTTCAAGCCCCTGCCGAAGCCATGGCCTTTTCACTTCGCGCTTCCAAGTTGTTTCTGCACCGGATGATCGACGATTTGAAACCGGAAGAATTGCAGGCCCAACCCCTACCAGGGTTGAACAGCATCGCTTGGATGCTGGGCCACCTGGCACTCGTTGACCGTCGGCAGTTGAAGTGGCTCGGCATCGCCGAACTACCAGCTCTACCGGAAGGCTTCGAGGTGAAGTTCAAAACCACGGGTGCCGCAGCCGTGGCTCAAGAGAGTCTTGGTGTGCCGAGTGAAATCATCGCCATCTTCGACTCACACCGTGACGCACTGATTGCGTGTCTGCCGACGGTGGATCCGAGCGTTTTCATGCAGCCAACAGAAGCGATCCGCCCGTGGTTTTCGGATAAAGGTGAGGCGACCTTATTCATGGGCTTGCACACGATGTTGCACGTCGGGCAGATCAGCACGATCCGCCGCGCCCTTGGTTATCCGCCGTTGATTTGACTCTCATGCCTTCATCGCCTTGCGGCGGCGCTTGTACTCCTTCAACATGGCTTTGGTCGCTTCGGCATCATCGGTGCGGTAGAGCCGACTGCTCAAGAACGCCAGCCAACCGAAGCTTGCAATGGCCACGGCTATCGCTGCGATGTTGTAATCCTTCTTCAGGCAGGTGTCATAAAGGCCGTGCAGGATCATGGGCACGGCAATCACGGTCAGGGCCAGTCCAACCCACTGAATCCAGTGATCGATCTCAAAGAATTTGTTTTGCTTCAGGTACATCGTGAGGCCAACGGAACCCGACCAGACCGCGTGAAGTGCCACACAGGACAAGAACCGCACGAAGTAGATGTTAGCGCTGCTCATGCCGTTGTAGTAGCGGTGCGAGTACATGATCCCTTCGCAGATGCCGAAGCCCGCACCGGACGCCAAACCCCAAATCAGCAGCCCACGCCAGGCTTTGCTGTCGCTGTCCGGATCTGCGATTTTCCAGAACATCAACAGCGGTAACAGCTTGACCAACTCTTCGCATAAGCCCACGCCGAAGGTGTAGCCGAAGAAGCTGAGCAGAAAGCCGTTTTCGGTATTGGCTGCCGCGTTGTAAGAGAACGCAATGAACGTGAGGATCAGCGAAATGATTGCTCCAATGCCACGTCCAATGATGAACCTGCCGCCAAAGTTGGTAGCAATCGCTTGCAAGAGCAGCAGGAGCAATACGCCAATGGTGCCGGTAGCAATCCCGGACAACAGCACATGCCAGAACTTCGCTGACCCGTCCGATGCCAGGAACAGGAAGAACACGAAGTACAGCACCGTGGCACCCAGGGCCAGGAGCCAGTGCAGGCCGGTGTCGTAGGGTAACCACGCACCTTTGAACTTCTTTTCTGGTAACGCTTTGATCACGTCTTCAAGGTCAGGATCGCTGGGGAGTTTCGCACCAAAAGCAGCCTGTTCCGCCGGGCTGAGTTGCTTCAATGTTTCGAGGAGTCGGTCTTCAAGAGTGCTGTTGTGGTTATCGAAGATCAGAGACAAACACAACGGCACCATCGCCAGCACCAGCAACCAGTGCAAGTGTCTTCGCCAGAAGGGTGCCTCGTCCGCACTCAATGGAGGCAGAGTCGAGACATCGATCTTCTTTTGTGGAGCGCTGTAGGAAACTTGAACTTGTTTGCGTGGTACGGGTGGAGCGTCCGGATCAGCGAATGTGTAGCTGTCTTCGACCACAACCGGTTCGCGTTTGGTTTTAGGCTTGGCTTGTGCTTCTGGAGTTTCACTTGGTTCATCTAACCCCAGCAAAATGTCTGCCGGGTCGATCTCAGGCTTGGGCACCGCAATCTTGGTGGAGCATTTCTTGCAGGCAAGCGTGTGCCCTGCTGCTGCATCTGGTGCCTGATACTTCTGTCCGCAACCCAGGCACTCTACACGAATCATGATGATCCCTTCGGCTTCGCTTCCACGATCGTCATCATGATGCCTTCCTGCACGATCTTACCTTCCTGATTCATCAACTGGCGCTGCCAGACGATCTCGCCACGCTTGCCGATCCCCTTCACCGTTTTCTCTAACACCGTGCTCAGCACATGGATGGTGTCGCCAATGAACACCGGGTTACTGAACTTCCACTCACGCACGCCTAACAGGGCCACCGTTTTGGTCATCGGTGCGTGGATACTTAGGCCGCTAGCGATGCTGAAGATGGCGAAGCCGTGGGCGATGGGTTTGCGGAAGGCCGTCTTTGCGGCGTACTCATGATCAATGTGAATCGGGTTGAAATCTCCACTGAACCCGGCGAACGTCACGATGTCAGCCTGCGTCACGGTGCGAGCCGCAGACTGATAAACCTGACCAACTTCTAGGTCGTCGAAGTACAAGTACGGCTGGGTGATGTTCATGTGAAATCCGGGCGTGTTGCGTGAAATGATTGCTGTAGGAAGATTCACTCCGATTGCAATTGTTGGCCCAATGTTGCTGCCCTGTAACATAACAGCACGTGTCCTTTCCACCAGGTGTTGCGATGAGTCAGGTTGTGCGTGTAGCGGTGACGGGTGCTGCTGGTCGAGTGGCCAATAGCCTTGTGCTTCGGTTGGCGTCCGGCGAAGTGTTCGGGCCAAACGTGAAGGTGATCCTGCAATTGCTGGAAGTGCCCATTAGCGTGGCCCCCAAGGCGATGCCCACCTTGCAAGGCGTCGGGTATGAACTGATCGACTGCGGGTTCTCCACCCTGCAAGACGTCATCGTCACTGATGACCCCAACAAAGCGTTCGCAGGTGCGAACTGGGCGTTGCTTGTGGGTGCCGCACCGCGTGGGCCGGGCGAACAACGCAGCGACTTACTGAAGAAGAACGGCAAGATCTTCGTGGGTCAGGGGCAGTCCATCGCCAAGAACGCGGCAAGCGATGTCCGTATCCTGATCGTCGGTAACCCCTGCAACACCAACGCTCTGGTGGCCTACGAGAACGGCAAGGATGTGCCTGCGGATCGCTGGCATGCCATGACGCGATTGGACCATAACCGGGCGGTCAGTGCCTTGGCCATCAAGGCCGGGGTGTTGAACGAAACCGTCACCAACATGACGATCTGGGGTAACCACAGTAGCACGCAGTTCCCGGATTTCACCAACACGAAGATCGGCGGCAAGCTGGCCACCGAAGTCATCACCGATCGTGCCTGGCTCGAAGGCACCTTTGTGCCAGCCACACAGGAACGCGGCAAGTTCATCATCGACCAAACCGGCGTATCGTCTTCGTTCAGTGCGGCCAACGGGGCGATTGATCACGTCAAGGCATTTGTGCATGGCACCAAGCCCGGCGAGTGGACGAGTGCAGCGGTGGTGTCAAACGGCGAGTATGGCGTGCCCAAGGGGTTGGTGTTCGGCTACCCCGTGACCACCAAGGATAACAACTGGACCGTCGTGGAAGGGTTGAAGCACGACGCCTACGGCCAGGCCATGTTCAAGAAAACCCTGGACGAGTTGATCGCCGAGAAAGAGATGGTGAAGGATCTTTTGCCGGGGTAACTCGATGCAACGAGTCCTTTTGATTCATGGCTTGGGGCGTACTCCCTTTTCACTGACACGACTTGCAAGAGTCGTTCGGCAGAGCGGGTACCGCCCCAGTTTCTTTGGTTATTCCTCGACGTTTGAGCCGCTGCCAAAGATCGTGGCTCGCTTGAAATTGCATCTCGAACAACTGCAGCCAACGGTGGTGCTGGCTCATTCACTTGGTGGCATCCTCACTCGATTGGCGATGGCGCAAACCCAACTCACATCGTTGAAGCATATCGTCATGATGGGTCCGCCGAATCAACCACCCAGGCTGGCAAAGTGGTTCATGCGTCGCTGGTGGTTCCGCATGTTTGCAGGCAGTTGCGGGGAGTTTCTTAGTTCAGCTCAAGCCTACCAACAGATCACGACAGCACCGTGTGATGTGACGATCTTCGCTGGCACCGCCGGGCCGCGTGGTAAGCTCAGCCCGTTTGGCGACGACCTCAACGATAGCGTCGTTTCGGTTTCAGAGACGAAGTTGAATGAACAAACAGAACCGATCCTCGTGCCCGCCCTGCACTCGTTCATGATGAACCACCCGATGGTGCTGGAGCATGTGCGGGGGTTGCTACTGACTTTAACCGAGCCGCCAGCAGGCTCCAGCGGTGGCGTTGATCCGTCTTGTTCACGCTCAGCCACAGGGCCTTCTTGCTGCCCACCAACACCACCAGTTTGCGACCGCGGGTGAGGCCGGTGTAAAGCAGGTTCCGTTGCAGCATCACGAAGTGCTGTGTGTGAACGGGGATGACGACGGCCGGGTACTCGCTTCCCTGGCTTTTGTGGATGCTGGTGCAGTACGCCAGTTGAAGTTCATCCAGCTCCGCGAAGTCGTAGTTCACTTCCCGACCGTCGAAGACCACGCTCAGCACTTGATCAATTTGATCGACACTCGACACCAAGCCGATGTCGCCATTGAACACTTCACGCTGGTAGTTGTTCTGCGTTTGAATCACTTTGTCGCCATTGCGGTAGGTGATGCCGTAGCGGGTGATTTCGTGCTTCTTGTCGACTGATGGATTCAGCGCCTCTTGCAGTTGTTGGTTCAGGTTGGCTACGCCCAGTTCGCTCTTGTTCATCGGGCTGAGCACCTGCACATCGCGTTTGGCATCGAGGCCGAACTTCGCGGGGATGCGATCCTTCACCATCGTGATGATGCGTTCAATGATGGTGCCGGGTTCATCGGCTTCGATGATGTAGAAGTCGCCAGTGCCACCTGCTGGGGCACTCTCCGGTTCTTCGCCCCGGTTCACGGAGTGCGCCGCACGGATGATCCAACTGCCACTGGCCTGCCGGTGAACTTCATTGAGGTGAACTACAGGGATCACCCCCGATTCAATGGCATCGCCCAGCAAGCGCCCAGCCCCAACACTCGGCAGTTGATCGCGGTCACCCACCAACAACAACGAGCACCACGGTGGCAACGCTTTCAACAAATGATGACCCAGCGACACATCCAGCATCGAGCATTCGTCGACCACTACGAGGTCGGTATCGAGCGGATTCTCCTTGTTCCGTTTGAAGCCGCCCTGCCCCGGATCGTACTCCAGCAACCGGTGGATGGTGCTGGCATCGCGACCAGTCGATTCACTGAGTCGCTTGGCGGCCCGCCCGGTTGGGGCACACAGCGAAAGCCGCAACCGCTTCGCGGCAGCAATGTCCAGAATCGCCCGGACAATGGTGGTCTTACCGGTGCCCGGCCCACCGGTGAGGATCGACACTTTCTGGGTAATGGCCATCTCCACCGCTTCACGCTGTCGGGTGGCAAAGGTGATTTTCATCTGCCCTTCGACCCACTGGAGTGCTGCGGTTGCATCCAATGCTGGCAGCGGATGTGGGCCAACTTGCAGTTGCTTCAGATACTTCGCAACGCCCACTTCCGAGTTGTAATACGGCTTGAGATACATCAACGCTTCTTCGGCCCCGGTGATGCGATCCAGGATGATTTCTTCCGTGGTTCGCAACTCGTCAGACGCGGCACGAAGCCCCTCATCAGGAATCTGACTGAGCGCCATCGCCTGCTCGAACAGCACATCCGGTGGCAAGCCAACATGGCCGTTCATGGCCCCTTCTTGCAGCACATGGCGAAGCACAGCCTTGGCCCGTTTGGGGGAGTCTTTTGGCAACCCGAGTTTCAGGGCTAACTCATCCGCTGTGCGAAAGCCCACGCCCCAGATGTCGGCACTCAGGCGATACGGATCTTGTCGCACCACCTCGACGGCGTTCTCGCCGTAGAGCTTGTAGATGCGCACAGCACGGGCAGTACCGAGGCCATAGCTGTGCAGAAAGCTCATGATCTTGTGGACACCGGCGTTCTGCTTCCAGCTCTCGCGGATTTGCTCGATGCGCTTGGGGCCAAGGCCTTTGATCTGCTTGAGTTGCGCGGGCGACTTCTCCAACACGTCCAGCGTCTTCTCACCGAAGGTGTCCACGATCTTCTTGGCATAGGTCGGGCCGATGCCCTTCACAAAGCCGGAACTCAAGTACTTCACCAGCCCGGCGGGAGTCTGCGGCGGGGTGGTGCGGAGTTCAGCGGCTTTGAACTGCGGGCCGTGAGTCTTGTCGGTCATCCATTCGCCATTGGCTTCGATGAACTCCCCAGCGATGCACTGCGGGATGTTGCCAACGATGGTGACGAGATCCCGATGCCCACGAGCCTGCACCTTCAGCACGCAGTAGCCGTTGTCCAGATTGTGGAACGTGATGCGTTCAACGATACCCGAGAGCGTTTCCGGCATGAGATGAGTTTAGGGGAACAGTACTCATCCAATTGCAAAACCAGTTAAAGCGCGCCGACTCGGGGAACGATCGCCAAGGACAATGTCTTCCCGTGGTACACCCGCCTCCAGCAACTCGTTGGCAATCGGTCGGTCTGTGCCGTCGTACTGGATCCAGATTTTGCCGTCGATGATATCGAGATGGTAGGGCGACCCATGAATGTGCCGTTGCCCTTCCCATCCGGAGTACACAACTTGGAAGTGGTCGAGTACAGGGTCGAACACGACCTCGTACCGCACGTCCTTTGCCGATGGGGAAGACAGAACCCAGTCAACATATTCTCGTAACACCCGACGGACTGTCTCTCGGTAGCGCGTCACCTTATCCATCGCAACCCCTCCCGCCCGTCCAAGTCGTACAGGATGAGTGGTATCGCTGCGTCGGCCAGTACTTCCTCGCCGAGCGGTTCACTCAAGATACCATCATACACCACCCTCGGGACAGCAAGGAAGAGGGTTCGACCGGGCTGTCGCCGACCTAGGATGCTACGATACATAGTGAATTGGCCGAGGGCCTGCTGTAAGTCCGCTACAGGCGACGGACTACTAAAGCTTTGGATCTCTACTGCTATCAACTCACCAGCACGCTCTGCAGCGATCGGCGAACGCTCGGCACCCAAGTCAATGTGCAAACTACGCTCTCCTACTCGAAGAGTGAGAGGGTCGGCCGTAATTGTCCAGCCATCAGCGACCAGTGCTTCACGAACGACGTCGTGGTCGATGTTTCTGGCAGGCATTCGACACCTCCCGAAAAAAACCCTGCAGGATGACTCCTACAGGGTTTCGATATTTACTGCACACTCAGCATTTTACTTCTTGTCGAACTTCGGCAGGTCGGCCAGTTCCACCGCCACCGGGGCGTAGTGGCTGAACTCCATGCTAAAGCTCGCCTGGCCCTTGGTTGCGGAACGCAGGTCACTCGTGTAACCCACGAGGTTCGCCAGCGGCACCTTGGCCATGATCTGGGCTGCACCCTTGTCTTCGGTCGTGTCTTCGATCACGCCACGCTTGCTGCTGATGTTCCCGGTGATGGAGCCTTGGTAGTCCTTCGGACAAACCACGACGACCTTCATGATCGGTTCCAGCAACTGGATGCCGGCCTTGGTCTGGGCTTCACGGAACGATTCCCGTGCACACAGGTAGAAGGCATCCTGCGAGGAGTCCACGTCGTGCATTTTGCCGAAGTGGAGTTCGAACTCGAGGTCCACGAATGGGAACGGGTACTTGAACCCCTTCTTCGCTTCTTCCCGAAGGCCTTCTTCCACGCTCGGAATGTACTGCTTATCGATGGAACCCTGCGTAATGCTGTTCTTGAAGTACACGTTGTTCACGTCCGGCTTGATCTTCGGATCGTTCAGTTCCTCGATCTCCTTGACGCGTTCGTCGACCATCTCCGGTGTCAGCGGTTGGTACTTCACGCTGATCACGGCGAACTTACCGCGACCACCGGTTTGCTTCTGGAACTTGTACTCGAAGTCCACCATGCGTGCGAGGCTCTGGCGGTAGGCCACACGTGGCTTACCAAGGCGTACAGATTCTTGATCTTCCTGCTTGATGCCGATGGCCCGCTTCAGCTTCTCGATGCTGATTTCCAAGTGAAGTTCGCCCATCCCGCTGAGGATCGTTTCCTTCGTTTCGTCGTCGGTGTGGGTTTTCAAAGTCGGATCATCCCGCACCAGGCGGTTCAGTGCTTCGCCGACTTTACCTGCGTCAAGCAGCTTGCTGAACTGCAGGCTCTGCGCGATCACTGGCTTCGGGAACTGGATGGCTTCGAGGGCCACCGGACTATCCGGGTCGCTCAGGGTGTTGCCGGTGTAGGTTTCCGACAGACCCATGGCGGCCACGATGTCACCGGGGCCGGCCTTTTCCAGGCTGATGCGCTTATCGCCCATCATCCGGTAGAAGCGGGCAATCCGTTCCTTCTTGCCGTTGGTGGTGTTGATGTAAACCTCGCCGGGCCGCATTTCGCCCGAGTACACGCGGATGTACACCAAGTCGCCGTTGGTCTCGGCCACCGTCTTGAACGCCAGGGCGCTCATTGGGTCGCTTGGATCAGGCCGACGAATGACCACTTCCTTGGTCTTGGGGTGATTCGCCACAATCGGCGGACGTTGCGTCGGGTTCGGCAAACAATCGACCACGAGGTCGAGCAGTTGCTGCACACCGTGGAACATCTTCGACGAGCCGCAGTGAACCGGCGTGAAGAGGTTTTCCAGCGTCCCCTTACGCAGCCCGGCCAGAATCTGTGGCACCGTCACTTCGCGTTCTTCCAGCACCGCTTCCATGATCTCGTCGGACGCAATCGACACGCCATCAAGCATCTCGGCCCGGCGCTTGATCGCTTCGGCGAGGTACTTCTCAGGAATGTCGTTCGTGTAGAACTCGCGGTGCGACTTGTCTTCCATGTTCCGCGTGATGAGTTTCATGCGGATCAAGTCAATGATGCCTTCCAGCGCGCTGTCCTGTCCGGCAGGGATGGTCACCACCACCGGGTTGGCGTGCAGCTTCCGCTTCATCTGTTCGACGCAGGACCAGAAGTCCGCGCCCATGCGGTCGAGCTTGTTCACGTAGGCCAACCGGGGCACCTTGTACTTGGTGGCCTGACGCCAAACGGTTTCGCTCTGCACTTCCACGCCACCCTTGGCACAGAAAACACCGATCGCACCGTCGAGGACGCGCAGCGACCGTTCCACTTCGGCCGTGAAGTCCACGTGACCGGGTGTATCGATGATGTTGATGGCCATGTCGTTGCCTTCATGGTCCTGCCAGTCAATCGACACGGCTGCCGAGTTGATGGTGATCCCCTTCTGACGCTCGAGCGGGTCGAAGTCCGTGGTCGTGTCGCCATCGTCCACGTCGCCCACTTTGTGCTTCGTGCCGCTGTAGTACAGGATGCGCTCCGTCGTGGTGGTTTTCCCAGCATCCACGTGAGCCATGATCCCAATGTTGCGTACGTTATCGAGCATCGGTCGTCCGCCCTGCATCAATGGCAGGGTATGGGGTGAAGACAGCGAGCCCTCAGGTGCGCTGGCGCTTGGCAACATGCCGAAACGCTGAAAATAAGAGCCTACGATTGATGCTCCGGTTCGGTCTCCGAAGCAATCCTACATCGTAGCAGGGCTGTCTGTTTCGTCTACGGAAGATCATGAAGGCTTGATGAAGGGGTGGGTAAACGAGCGGATTTTGGCACGAGGCGTTCACTCAGGATCGGACGTCACATCGCTAGATAGCCGGTTCTCTTGTCAATTGGTATGGTGACGATTCCACATCGGTTCAATTCATGCCCCAGTCGCCCCGCATGGCCGCAGTTCTGCTCATCGCAGTTGCAACGGCACTGCGGCTTCTCTGGGCGGCGGCACTGCCGGTGAGCACGGATGAAGCGTACCACTGGCTGTACACCGTCCATCCGGACGTGAGCTTTTTCGACCATCCGCCGATGACGATGCTCGTGGCAAAGGCTGGTATTGCGCTTTGCGGTGGCTGGGTTCACCCGTTCTCACTGCGGCTTGGTTTCGTGCTGCTTTGTACAGCAACGAGTTGGTGCCTGTACCGCTGGACAAGCCGATTTTTCGGCGATCGTGCCGGGGTGTGGGCGGTGCTGGGATTCAGTGTCAGCCACTATCTCACTGCTTTCGGCGGCCCCTTCGCGCTACCCGACTCCCCACTCTTCTTTTTCTCGGTGCTGACCTGGTGGCAGGCAAGCGAAGCAATCCTCTCGCCAAGTCCTGGCCGACAACTCGGCCGGTGGCTCATCGTCGGTGTCGGGTTCGGTGGGGCCATGTTGAGCAAGTATCACGGGGTGCTGGTACCAGGCGGGGTAGTTCTTTTCGCATTACTGACGCCCGGTTTCCGCCGGTTGTTGTGGCAACCCGGCCCATACCTGGCCGTTCTCGTTGGCTTCGTTCTGTTCAGCCCCGTGATCTGGTGGAATGCCACACACGAGTGGGCCAGCTTCAAATTCCAGGGCGGGCGGATGGGCGGTGGTGGGTCGCCGCTGGTGCATGGCGGCCCACTCGTGTGGCTCGTAGGTTCGTTGTTGTTCCTGACCCCTTGGATTTGGTTCTGGCTATCACTCGAACTCGCGCGAAGCGTGCTGCGGTTCCGCTCGCTGCTGCTCCATCAGCGCCTGATGGTGTGCCTTGCGTTGGTTCCGCTGGGCTTCTTTCTTGCCGGTTCCTGCACGACTGGGAAAGTGCTGCCGCACTGGCCGTTGCTTGGGTACCTCCCACTTTTTCCGCTTGCCGGAGCGCGGTGGGCGGGCCTGAGGCTCCGGCGTCCATTGGCCATCAGTTGGGTTTTGGGTGAATTTGTGATATTGGCCGTCATCCTTGTCCAGGTGACCACCGGGGTGATTCCATTGCCAGCTCAGGTGACCGACGAAACGCGTGCCTACAGCGGTTGGACTTCTGTTGTGCGGGAACTTGAAGACCTTGGGATTCTGGATGATCCGAACATATTCCTGGCTACCAACCGGTGGGACGACTCCGCACAACTTTCCTTCGCCCTGCGGAACCGTGTGCCGGTCACGTGTTACCACACATTCGATGCCCGTGGGTTCGCCTTCTGGAGCCAGCCACAGGAATATGTTGGCCGCACCGGATATCTTTTGGTCGTCGACCAACACGACGAGAAGCAATTGATCGCCGAGTTTGGCTCTTTTTTTGAGCAGATGACGCTGCACGCGGAGTTCGCCATGACCCGCAACGGTGTGCCATTTCGAACAGTGCATTTGTACCGTTGCAAGACTCAATTGCGGCCCTACCCGTTCGACTACACTTCACGCGCGAAGTGAAAATCCGAGTCATTGGTCTGCGAAGCAATCCTTTAAGACAGAAGGCTGTTTGTTCCGGCTACGAAAAATCAAGAAGGACAATGAAGGTTGGAAGTCTCGAAGAAATTAACCACGGAGACTCGGAGGCACAGAGAAAACAGAAGAGAGCAGAGAGTTTGAATTCAACACATTTCATACTCTGCTTTCTCTGTGACTTCGTGTCTCTGTGGTAAATTCTTCATTCGCCTCGAGTTGTTCCATCACCACGTCTTTGCACGCATTCCATGCTACATTGTCCACTCGGCGGCTCCGGCTGCCCGGTTTGGTCGTTCGGCACCCGGAAGTCGCAGCACATGATGGTGGTCGCACTGATTCTCATTGGCGCAGTCGTCGGGTACGCCGCAACCGTCCACGCCGACTTCCTCATTCACCGCAACATCTGGCACGGAAAGTGGAAGATCGTGCATCGCGGCCCGCTTCGCTGGCTGCTGTACCCGCACTTTGTCCACCACCTGAAGGCCCACCACCGCCACGCACACTTCCATCGTGATGAACTTGAAAGTGGCGAAGTGGTGCCCGCAGAATCTCACCGCCAACTCGAAGAACGATACCAGCCATCGTGGAACGTGAGCTATGGGCTGAAGTGTACACAGCATGGCATCACGATCCGTGGCCTCGAGTGCATACTGCATTACCTGCTTGTGTACTTCGTGACCCCGCAGCCGTACATCGCCGCACTGCTATGGGTTGTGCTGGGGCCAGCCGCAGGAATCCCCGCTGCCATCATGCCGGGGTGCGCGGTGTTCACCCAAATCCTCCACCGCTTCTACCATATGTCGGCCACCGCACGGGTCGTGTCCACTCCCCGGTGGCTGCGCTGGGCCATCCGCAGTAAGGAGTTCACCCGCATGGCGGACGAGCATCATGAGCACCATTACAACCCGAAGTTCAAGGACGACTACTACGGCGTACTGCCCTTCGGCAACCGGTTGTTAAGGCCGTTGCTAGGGAAGAACTGAGGCGACGAAAGAAGCTACCTGGGCCGTTGCAGGCTATCTTGTCTCGGCCTTTTGGGCCTTAGAGATTTCAGGGCCAAAGGCCCGTGACAGGCTAGCCTAGGCCAGCGGCCTAGGAACATCTACTCACCCCGCAACTGCTCCAACACTCTTCTCGCGGCACCGCTGCGGATCGATTCTTCGGCCAACTCCACCCCAGCGCGTAGGTTCTTCACGCGGTCGGCGGCGAACAACCCGGCGGCGGCGTTGGCCAACACAATGCGTTCTGCTGGGCCACGTTCGCCGTTCAACACAGAGTTGATGATCGTCGCACTTTCCGCCGGTGTATTGGCTTGGATGTCGGCGTTCCGCACCGGTTCCAGCCCGAAGTCCGAGGCATCCCACTCGTCGTTGTAGTACTGGCCGTTCTCCACGATGCGAACCATCGTGGGTGTAGCCAAAGTCACTTCGTCCAGTCCGTCGAAGCCACACACCAGGATGGTGCGGCGGGTGTTCATGGCGGTAGCCGCGGCAGCAAGAGTATCGAGATACCCGGCGTGGCCGATGCCGATGAGCTGGTACTCAGCACTGGCCGGGTTTACCAACGGGCCAAGCAGGTTGAAGATGGTGCGGATGCCGAGCTTGCGACGGACCTTCGACACGTTCGCCATGCCAGTGTGAAAGTGCGGAGCATAGCAGAAGGCAAAGTTGAAGAGATTCAGGCAACTCTGTGCCCATTCCATCCCGGCTTCAATCGGCACGCCAAGTTCACGCAGCACATCGGCACTGCCCGACCGACTGGACACGGCACGGTTGCCGTGCTTCACCACCGGCACCCCTGCCCCGGCGGCAACAAAGGCAGCGGCGGTACTGATGTTGAACGTGCCGAGGTCGTCGCCACCGGTGCCACAGGTGTCCAGGGTTGGCCCGCGAACCGGCACTAGCCGGTGCATGGATTCTCGCATGCATGCCGCAGCCGTCACAATTTCGGATGCACTTTCGCCTTTGATTCGCAACGCGGTGAGAAGTGAGCCAACCAAAACATCATCGACCTTGCCCGACAGAATGTCCCGGAAGACCGATGTCAGCATCGGCTCCGGGATGTCGCGTTGATTCAGCAACTCGGCAATTGTTGTTTCGTACCAGTCAGGGCGAGGCAACTCCACGAGAAAACTCCGACTGGTGCAGTACCGACTATGGTAGCACCACGGTCGACAGGGTCAGCTTTTTGTCCTTGTCCATCATCAGCACCACGGCGGTGGCGTCATCGAGCTTATCGAGTTGCTGGGTGCCTTGCAGTTCCTTGATCGTCTCGAAAACCACACCAGCTGTGCCGCCACCTTTGACTGCTTGGGCAAGAGTGCCTGCCGTCTCAAGACCGTCGATGGAAATCTTCATCACGCCACGGCGGTCGTTGGCCATGAGGGCGTAGGCCTTCTTGTCCTTCGTGTAGGTCACAATGTCGAGCGGGCGGTTCATGTTGCCCAATTCGGCTACGGTGTCGCCCTGGATCTTCTGGCCGTCTTTCAGTTGGGTCAGCGGGATGCGCACCAGTGGCGTGCAGGTGTACGAGGCCAGGATGTAGCCCGTTTTGCCGATGGTGTACGGGGTGAAGGTTTGGATCGGCGAGCGGGTTTCCAGGGCGTTGTGGGCCGCGTGGTAGATCTCGATCGCGGCACCCTTGGTGGTGTCCTTCACGAACGGGTAGGTCACCGAGCGGAGCGTGCTGGCGAACTCTTCGTTCGACAGACCAGCGATGTACAGCGTGCCTTCGGCGTAGGCCATGCAGGTGATCGAATCGGATCGCTTCTTCTCGCTGGCGTTTGGCAGCGTGTACTTGCTGTACTCAACGCCTTTGAGCTTCATTTCTTCGAACTTGTTGTCGCCGGTCAGCTTGAGGATGGTTGCGGCAGCCGGGGAGGACTTGCGGGTGACAGCCACATAAACCTGGCTGGTTTCAGGATTGATTTTGAGATCCATCACCACCACGTCTTCCGACTTGACGCCCAGCAGGTCGCCGAAAGTCTGGCCGACATTCTCGAGCTTCATTGACTTCGAGGTGCTCACTTTGTCGGCGGGTGTGTTGACGGCATACACGCAACCGGCTTCGCTATCGCCAATGAACAGCACGCCCTTCGGCCCGAAGCCGATGGTCGAGAGCGACTTCAACGTGATGTCGCCTTTGGTAGTGTCGGCACGCGAGACGGCAGTGATCAAGGACAGGGCCAAGAGGCCGAAGAGGATTCGACGAAGCATTGATTCAACTCCAAGTTGTAAGGGCAGGATCATTGTGATGGATCAGCCCATGAGGAACCAGTGAGAAAGGAGAACGGAGCCGCGAGTTCATCGTCTTCACTTCTTTTCCGGTGGCGGGGTGACTACCTTGGAAGTCGGGTATTTTGCGCGCAGGTCGTAGTACTTCTTCATCTCGTCTGGCTTCTTAATGGCGGTGTAAAGTTCGATCAACCGGTCGAGGGCTTCGGGAAGTCGAGTCGCCGCCGTCCGGGGGATGTCCTTCTCCGTTGCCTTCATGCCTTCGTAGCCCTTCAGCAGGAGTGGCTCGGCGTCGGCGTACTTCTTCTGGCTGAGCAACACCCCACCGAGTAACGAGCGACTGTTGGCGGTCGACCAGGCATCCGGATTGGCTTTCTGTCGGATCTCTAGGGCCTCGCGGAGGTACGCCTCGGCGAGATCGGCCCGCCCGCAGGTCGCCATGTTCGGCCCTACTTGGGCGAGCAGGTTCGCCACTCGCTCGGGCGTCAGCAGTTTACGGTAGGCGGCGATGAACTCTTCAAGAGTGGCCACGGCTTCTGCGTACCGTCCTGCTGCCATGTATCCCGTGCCGAGGTTACCGATGGCCCCCACGGTGTCCGGGTGCGACATGCCCAGAATGGCCTTCCGCCGGTCAAGCACCTTGAGGTACATGCGAATCGCCTTGTCGTGCTGACCGGCCACCTTATACGCGTTGGCTAGCCCGCCCATCGTGCTCATCACCGAAGGGTGGTCCTGACCGAGCTTGACGATCTCTCGCTCGAGCACCAGTTCGAGTAGCGCGATCGCCTTTTCTGGTCGGCCGCTCTCCCGGTAGGCGGTTGCCAGATTGGATTGAGCTTTCAAAGTGTCCGGGTGGTCCACGCCGAGGGTTGCTGCCATCCGCTCGGCGGCCCGTTCGTAGAGCGACAATGCCTTGTCCGGCAGCCCGTCCCCCGCGTAAGCAAGGGCGAGGTTGTTCATGCCGGAAAGGGTGTCGCGGTGGTCCTTGCCCAGAACGGCTTCACGCCGTCGAAGTGCCTCTTCCAACATCGGCAGGGCGAGATCGTATTTCTTTTGTAAGTGGTAGCCGTATCCGAGATCGGTCATCGACGAAAGGGTGTCGGGGTGGTTCTCGCCCAGCACCTTCCGCCGCGCACTCAACGCCTGTTCCAACAGTGGAACTGCCAACTCGACTTTGCCCGCCAATACGTTGGAAACACCCTGATTCTGTAACGCCCGTATGGTGTCGGGGTGGTCGGCCCCGTTGACGATCAACGACGCCTCGTACACCTGGCGGTGGAGGCCACTCGCCTTCTCGTACGCCCCGAGTCCTGAGTGGGTGCCGGCCAAGTTGTTCAGGCTGATTAATGTCTCTTTGTGAGTCGGCCCGCGGATCGCCGATAGGCGGGCATAGACCTTCTCGAACAGTTCTAAGGCCCGCTTTAACTGACCGGCACGTTCGCAGGCAGTCCCGAGGTTGTTCATCGCCATCAGTGTGTCTGGGTGATCCGGGCCTAGTATGGCTGTCCGTCGTGTGAGTTGGTCCTCAAAGAGCGAGAGCGTGGCCTTTGGGCCTTCAAGAGTCTGTCGGGCAAAAGCCAGAGAGCTACCCGCTTTCATGGTATCCGGGTGGTCCGGCCCGAGTTTCTCGGTGCGGAGGGCTAAAGCCCTCTCAAACCGCAGGCGGGCAGCAGCCGCATCTCCGAGCGCAAGTAGTGAGAGACCGAGCTTCTCCTGCAACCCGGCCGACACCAACGGGTCGCCCACGTCTGCTTCATCCAATGCGGTAGCGGCCTTGCTCAGGTTTGCCTTCAGTGCGGCGCGGAACTCGGCGAGGGTGGGGTAGTTGGCCTTCGGGTCGAGGCCGACGAACACTTCGGCCAGGATGTCGTTCGCCTTGCTGGCGTAGCCCAGGTTGGCTTCCGCCTCTTCCTTCGCCTTCCTCTCGGCGTCGGCAGCGGCCACCGCATTCGCTCGCGCGCCGTCCGCTACTTCTGCCTGCCGCCGGGCCTCGATCAATCCAACACCCGTGCCGATCATGCCACCCACAAGCGCCAATGCCACTAAGACGGCAGCACCAACTTGTACACGATTCCGTCGTACAAATTTCTTCAGCCGGTAACCCCGGCTTGGGGGTCGGGCATCAACCGCCTCATTCGCCAGGTACCGCTGGACGTCGCGGGCAAAACCATTGGCAGTGTCGTACCGCCGGTTGCGATCCTTCTCGATTGCTTTCATCACCACCCAATCCAAGTCCCCTTGAAGCAACTTCGATAGCTTGGCCGGATCAATGTTCCGGTTCGCGGCGATGTTGGGCAACGCATCAGCGGTGCTCAGCTTCGTGCTCGGCCTTGGTGGCTCGACCTCCCGCACCATCCGCAGCATCTCCAGGATCGCCCCCCGTTTGAACTGCTTGCTGTCGATCGGCGGTGAACCGGTCAGCAGTTCGTACAGCATCACCCCGAGGGCGTACACGTCGGTGCGGGTGTCGGTATCCATGGACGTCGGGTCGGCTTGCTCGGGCGACATGTATGTTGGCGTGCCAACAATGGCGCCGCTGTCCGAGAAGCTTTGGTCTGTCAGTTTCTGTTCGGTGGCTTTGGCTACGCCGAAGTCGATGACCTTGGGCGTCGGCCGACCATCGACTTCCGTGACGATCACGTTGCCGGGTTTAAGGTCTCGGTGGATGATCCCCTTTTGGTGTGCGTGCTGAACGGCCTGACACACCCCGACGAAGAGTTGCAACCGGGCATCGACCGTCAGGCGATTCAGATCGCAATACTCGGTGAGTGGGACACCCTTCACCAGTTCCATGACGAAGTAGGGTTGGCCACGGTCAGTCACACCCCCGTCGTAGATGCGGGCGATGTTCGGGTGATCCATCAACGCCAGTGCTTGCCGCTCGGCGTCGAAACGGGCCAGGACGCTCTTGGAGTCCATGCCCGTCTTGATGAGCTTGATCGCCACCTGTCGCTTGACCGGTTCGCTCTGCTGAGCCAAGTAGACCGACCCCATGCCACCTTCGCCAATCACGTCGACCAGTGTGTAGCGACCAGCAATCACCGTGCCCAAGTTGCGGTTGCGTGCAGCAACAGACTCCACTTCCGGTGCACGATTGGTGCTGTCGAAGGTGCCAGTAACTAAAAACGGATCAAACGCGACGGTGGAATCGGTTGATACAGGTGGCTCGGCGATGCCCGGTTCGAGAAAGCTACCGGCCTTGGCGTGTGCCGAGAGCAGTTCCAGCACGCGTTCACGCAGGGCAGCATCTTCACCGCAAACACGGTCGAGATAAGCGAGCCGTTCCGTCGGATCGGTCAATTCGAGTGCTTCACCAACAATGGTCATCAAACCGGGTTTTGCATCGGACATCGTTTACCTGCCAAGATGGTGTCTGCATTCCATGCACCGTTTCGACCTCAAGTGCGCCAACAAATCCGCCAAGAAGTTTGAAAACTACTTCTTGTCGAGGGTGTCCGCCAGCCACGCACGAGCAAAGCCCCAGTAGCGGTCCGCTGTCCGTCGAGACAAGTCGAGGGCATTTGCTGCGTCGCCGAGTGTCATCCCAGTGAAGAACCTGAGCTTCACCAGTTCAGCAGCCAGTGGATAACTCTTCGAGAGTTCCTCAATCGCACTGTCGAGATCAACAAGGTCATCGTCGGTAAACGCTGCCAAATCCGTCAGCGTGCTGAGTTCGACCCTTTTTCGGTGACCACCCCGCTTGAGCCGCTTTCGGTCTCGTGCATGGTTCACCAAGATACGCCGCATGGCCTCAGCCGCGGCAGCAAAGAAATGTCCGCGGCCATCGAACTGTTGATCGCCGATGAGCCGAAGATAAGCCTCGTGAACTAATGCCGTGGCATCCAGAGTGTGGCCGGGGGCTTCGTTGGCGATTCTCGCCGCAGCGAGATTCCGCAACTCGTCGTACACCAGTGGCAGGATCGCAGCAGCGGCCTGACGGTCACCGGCCTGAGCAGCTTCGAGCAGTCGAGTGACATCAGACATGATGTACTAACTTACAGAATGTTCCGCACATCAATCATCGGCTTTCAGGTACCTGTACTTCTTCAGGTGGCCCCACTTCACCTTGCATCATTCAGCAAAATCCGTTGAACTGCGGGCGTTGTGCAGGGAGGCGTAGCCATGACGTTGAAGATGTTCATTGCAAGTAGTGCGTTGATCTATGTTGTAGGTTCAACAATTGCTCAGCCAACGCCAGGCCTCCTGCCCCCCAGCGTGACAGGCAAACCGCTCGACAAAGTAACGCCGACCAGTGCCGTGGTGGCGAAGGCCTTCCCCATCGACCGCTTTAAAACGGCCGGGCAATCCGCCGAGGCGATGACCGCACTGGACTCCTGTCGCGAGGCGGCAGGCTGGCTCGGTCGCATGAGCAAGGTCGATGGCCGGGTGGTGGCTGCGCTCGATGCAACGCTGCAACGTGAACTGCAAGGGTCGGACGTGGCCCAGGCGCAAGCGTGCCTGGCCATGGCCCGGTATGCCAAGTTCAGTGGCGACGAAAAACTCACGGCGGCGGCCAGCCAGTTGTGCCTGACACTGCTGTCAACGTGCAAGGTCGATGCAAAAGATGCGACGATGCTGGTGCCAAGTATTGTTGTGGAAGATGGTCAACGGGCACTGCTCGCATCTTACCTCTGCATGGCAATCTGCGAACTGCCCAACCCTGAAGCCAAACTGCTGATGGAAGCCAACAAGCTGGCCCGGTTTTTGTATACCACGCTGCGGGAAGATGGCAGCGTGCAGGCCGGTTGCACCGGTGAGAAGGCCGAACTCGTAGCGGGCGTCTGCTTCCAGGCCCTGATGGTCAGCGATAGCGTTTCGCCGGACGCGTGGAAACGCGATGCCCTCGCTCGTGGAGTTACTTACTACCGGGCTGTGTTTACCAAAGCGAAGTCTGCCACCCTGGCCTGTGCCCTGCTGCCTGCCGTGGTGGACTATGCCCTGCGGGTGAAGTCTGACGCGGCCAATACCTTCGCCATGGAACTGGCCGACGACCTCTGCGAACGACAGTACACCATCAGTGAAGCTAAGCAACTCCGCTGGGTGGGTGGCTTGAAACCGAGCCGTGGCGAAGAGCCGAACCTTCAAACGGCAGAAGCCGGTCAAGCTCTCTCGGCAGCCATCACGCTGTGTACGCAAATCCCGGATGCCACGCGGTTCCAACGGTATCGCTCAGCGTGCAGCAAGGCTTTCTCGTATGTTCGCCAGTGTCAGTTCGACGATGCCAATACCAAGCACTTTGACCGTAACTTCCGCGTGACCTACCTCGTCGGCTCGGCCCATAACTCGCTGACCGACGGTCAATCACGAGCCGAGCACACGGCCAGTGTGCTGCTTTGCCAGCTGCGTTTCCTTGAGTGCGGGGGCGAAAAAGTCACGGATCGCTAATAACCGGAACAGAATACCCATATTCGCAGAGTCTCGTGAAGTTCGGCTTGTAGACGCGACAGCTGGTTCGTGCCATGATGTCCAAATGCTCGGCGACGACTCTCCAACCTCGTCGGATTCTCTAGCGCAACCCACTCGCGAACTTCTTCGCTGGATCGGCGCACGCCCTTCTCTGGCGTTCTATCCAAGCCACCCACCAGCAGACTTCCCTTCAACGATTGACAATCCCGACGCACTTGTTTGGCAGCTCTGCCGGGAAGGCTACCTCGAAGTGTGCGACTGGGCCAAGGGGCTTGGGCAAGGTTTTCGATTAACAGCAGAAGGCGAGTCGTTTCTGCAGGGGTTCACTTCACCAAGTCCGAAGCCGGGAACCGTAAATATTTCGGCAGCCACTGCGCCAGCCGAGAGCGACACCGTGGCTGTGGCCCGCGAGCGATTGTTGCATCCACCGGCACCATACATCACTCCAGTGTTGATGGTGGCGCAGGTGGTTTGGTTCATCGTGGGTGCCGTGCAGGCCTATCGCATTGGCGGGTTGGTGGAGTACTTGCTTGGCAATTCCGATCCGGTTCTGAGTTGGATTCTACCGCGGTTGGGGGCGTTGTCCGGCGGGTCGCTGCTGGCCGGGGACTGGTGGCGATTCCTCACCTTCGGCTTCGTGCATGTCGGGTTGTTTCATCTGTTCGCCCACTTGGTGATCCTAGCCCTGCTGGGCATCTTTGCCGAGGGCGTGTGGGGCCGTTGGCGTTTCACATTGATCTACTTCTTGTCTGGCTTGATTGGTGCGATGTTGAGCCTGACCATTGAACCCCAAGCACGCGAAGCAGGGGCCACGGCAGACGTATTACTCGCTGGCGCGTCCGGCAGTATCTGGGGCATCACCATCGCAACGTTGGCGTGGCTGGTGCGGAACTTGGCTCTGGTGCCCAAGTCGGTGGCCTTGGGTTGGATTCACAAGATCCTGATCGTGGCCATCATGAACATCATGGTCAGCTTCTACCCGCACATCAACCTTTGGTGCATCATCGGCGGGGGCATCTCCGGTTTCGTTATTGCGTTGGGTTTGGCCCGCATCCGTGGGCGATGGAAGGAATCAGCATTGGCTGGGTCATTACTGCTTGTGTTCCTTGTGGTCCCAGTCAGTTTACTCAGTTGGGCCACACGCCACACCGTGGATTGGAAGGAGCTGAAGCAGCGCAATGAGCGGCTTCAGAAGCCCAAAACCACAGCGAACACACCGCCAGTTGCTACAGACACACCCGCGCCACCGCCCTAAGATGTCGCCTTGCAATTCCTCAACGGGTGTGGACTTCATCACATGAAAGCTGGGATCGTCGGGCTGCCCAACATTGGCAAAAGCACACTCTTCAACGCACTCACCATGAGTAAGGGTGCTCAGGCGGCGAACTACCCGTTCTGCACCATCGAGCCGAACGAAGGGATCGTGAGCATCCCCGATCCGCGCCTGCCGCTCATCTGCACGTACATCCCACCCAAAAAGGTGGTGCCTGCGGTGCTGAAGTTGGTGGACATCGCGGGCATCGTGAAGGGGGCCAGCGAGGGCGAAGGCCTTGGCAACAAGTTCCTCAGCCACATCCGTGAAGTCGATGCGATTCTGCAAGTGGTGCGTTGCTTCAGCGATCCGGACGTGATCCACGTGGCTGGCACGATTGATCCGGTTTCGGACATTGAGACTGTGGAAATCGAACTGATGCTGGCCGACGTCGAGACCTGCGACGCCGGGCTCAAGAAAGCAGACCGAGCTGCCAAGATCGGCGACAAGGATGCCAAGATCCGCGCGGATGTACTGAAGAAGTGCTCGGATCAACTCGCCGCTGAGCAACCGCTGCGCAAACTCAAACTGAATGCGGACGAAAAGCTCGCGATCAACAGCTACGGTTTCCTCACGGCCAAGCCGGTGCTGTACGTAGCCAACGTGGATGAATCCGACCTCACCGGGCAGGGGCCACTGGTACAGAAAGTGCGTGAGTTCGCAAGCAAGGTTGGAGCGAGCGTGGTGCCAATTTGTGCAAAGCTCGAAGCCGAGTTGGTGGACTTGGACGAATCCGAACGGCTGGAAATGCTCCAGGGCGTGGGGTTGGTGGAACCTGCACTCGCAGCCCTGGCCCGCGAGGCCTACAAGGTGCTGGGCCTGCAAAGCTACTTCACCGCTGGAGAGAAAGAAGTACGGGCTTGGACGGTGCCCGTTGGGGCTACTGGCCCGCAAGCCGCCGGGGTGATCCACACCGACTTCGAGAAGGGATACATCCGCGCGGAAATCTATTCCGTGAACGATTTGGAAAAGTACAAGACGGAAAAAGAGATCCGTGCTGCTGGCAAGCTCCGCACCGAAGGCAAGGAGTACGTCATGCAGGACGGCGACATCTGCAACTTCCTCTTTGCGAAGTAGGCAGACAACCAGCGTGCCGATGATGGTGCTGAGTGTATACTGTCGGTGAAAAGGGAGCCTGCCCGATGGCTGTGACGACGTTTGACACCTTGAAGTTTGCCAATGCTCTGAAGGCTGCTGGCGTACCGGACAAGCAGGCCGAGGCTGAAGCCACAGTCTTGTCTGAATTCATGCAGATCAACATCAAGGAACTAGCGACAAAGCAGGATCTGGAACAACTTGGCAAAGACTTGAGGCAGGAGATTGCGCAACAGGGTAAAGATTTGCGGAGCGAGATCGCGCAGAGTCAGTTCAAATTGAGCCAAGACATTTTGTCACTGGATGCCAAGTTCGAGAAGAACAACGCACAGATACGTGGGGAGCAAGTTCTCGTCCGCTGGATGCTTGGGTTCGTGTTGGCCGGGATCGTCGCCCTGCTGATCCGCCTGTTCGTAATGAAGGGGCCAATCTGACTCTTTCATCGGATTCTTCATCTACACTTGTCTCGTGACACCAACCATCCAAATCGAGAATCTCGTTGTTCGCTACGGCCGCTTTGAGGCCGTGGCGGGATTGTCTCTCGACATCCGTCCCGGTGAACTCTTTGGTTTGCTTGGCCCAAACGGGGCGGGCAAAAGCACCACCATCCGCGTGCTGATCGGCCAGCGTGCCCCCTCAGAGGGCCGTGTGCAGGTATGCGGGCACGACGTGGTGAAGGATTGGCAAAAGATCAAGCCACTCTTCGGTTACGTGCCCGATCGCGACAATCACTTCGATGAGTTCACAGGCCGACGCAACCTTGAGTTCTTCGCCGACTTGTATGCCGTGCCCCGATTGCGAGTCGACGAATGCTTGAAGATGGTTGAGCTTGGTGATGCCGGGAATGTGCCGGTGAAAGGCTACAGCCTGGGTATGCGGAAGAAACTCCTGCTCGCACGGGCCTTGCTGCACAATCCACAGGTCATGTATCTCGACGAACCCACGGCCAACCTCGACATCCACTCGGCAGAGGTCGTGCATCGCATCCTTCGGCAGCGTGTAGCCGACGGTGCCACGGTCGTCCTCACCACGCACGACATGGGTGAAGTGGAGCAGATCTGCGACCGCGTGGGTATCGTCTGCAAGGGAAAACTTGTGGCGCTCGATTCACCGATCAACCTGAAGACCGCACACACCGAGAAGATCGCCGACGTCGTGCTCACCACCGGTGAGCGTATGACAGTGCAGATGAACAACGACGCCGACCGCGCCAAACTCGCCCATTACGTGACTACCAATCAAGTGGCTACTCTCCGCACTCGCGAGTTCGACTTCCATGCGACATTCCTTAAACTCACCGGACTGGCTTACGATTGAAGTCAACTTTTTTGTAACGCGATCCACTCGACTTCGGTAAGATCGCACATGAGGCGACGCCCTCTTCCTTCCTTCACCGAAGTCGCCCGGATCAGGAATCGATCATGTACAAAATGTACCGAGTTCACGTCTTCCAATCCAATGTCGATGACCGCCCAGGCGGCACAGCCGACAAGCTTAAACTCCTCGCAGATGCCGGTGTGCATCTCGAATACGTGCACAGCGAACGGGGAGACCTTAAGCCAGCACACGGCTTGCTGGTGGTGGCCCCACGGCAAGTGAAAAGCGAAATGGACATCTGCAAGACTCACGGCTTTCGCGAACTGCCGGAGCCGATCGTCATGCGGTTTGAAGGCGACGACAAAACGGGGTTAGGCCAACGCGTAACGATGGAGTGGGAGAAAGCAGGGATCAACCTGCACGCGCTGATGATGACTGCGGTGAACGGCAAGTTCGTAGGTTACGCCCACTTCGACCACACTGCCGATGCCAACAAAGCGGCAGAACTCCTGGCCATGCTGGGGAGTAAAGAGTTCTAAACAATCTCTGGCCTGGGCTCGTCTGGCACGGCCCTTTGGCCCTGAAATCCAAGAGGCCCAAAGGGCCGAGACAGCATAGCCTAGGTCAACGGCCTAGGATCTGAAGCCAACAAAAAAGGCCGCGATGCTGAGCATCGCGGCCTTTTTTAATACTCGGACTGTCTACTTCTTGGTCGATTCGGCCTTGGCCTTCCGCTTGGCGGCTCGCTTGCTTTCGCCTGTGGTGCTGGTTTGTTCCTTCGCTGCGGCGGCCTTCACGGCTGCGGCTGCGGATGAAGCTGCGGCGTTCGCGGAATCGAGTGCAATTTGGCGTTTGGTGTCGGCCTTGATGCGGACAGCCTTGCCCACGCGGTCGCGGATGTAGTACAACTTCGCACGACGCACAGCACCGGCCTTCTTCACTTCAATCTTGGAGATGCGTGGGGAGTGAATCAGGAAGATTCTCTCAACGCCTTCACCCTGCACGATGCGGCGGATGAGCATCATTTCCTTGAGGCCAGCACCGCTACGGGACAGCACATCGCCTTCGAACAGCTGAACGCGTTCTTTCTGGCCGTCGAGCAGCTTCTGATGGACGACGATTGTGTCGCCCACTTGAAAGCTTGGGATGGCCGACTTCTCGGTGTGCTTGTCTTCAACGGCTTGGAGGAGTTTTCTTTGCATGACCGTGTTGTCCGTGTTCCGCTCGAGTTCAGGAATTCGATCCACTTCGTTGCTTCGACTGTTCGTCTCGCCACTTGGCTACCGCAGCATGATTACCGCCAACGAGAACCTCTGGCACTTCTAAACCACGATACACTCTTGGTCGAGTGAACTGCGGGTATTCCAATCGTCCCGGCACACTGTGGCTTTCATCGACTGCCGAGGCTTCATCACCCAGAACACCGGGGATCAAGCGAATCGTCGTGTCGATCAAAACCATCGCAGGAACTTCGCCCCCGTTGCAGATGAAATCTCCAATGGAGACTTCGACGGGATTAAGCACCTGCCGGATTCGATCATCAAATCCTTCATACCGCCCGCACAAGATGAGCAACCTTGTGTTTTCGGCAAGCTCACCCACCACTGGCTGCGAGAGTCGTCGGCCAGCGGGGGTCATCATGACCAGTTTGCCTGGGGTGCTATCTTTGGCCTGCACGGCCTCGACACAGTCCACAATAGGCTCCGGCATCAGCACCATACCTGGGCCACCGCCGTATGGTCGATCATCAACCCGCTGGTGTTTGTCTTTGCTCCAGTCGCGAATGTTCCACGTATGAACCTCAACAATGCCAGCTTGGATTGCATGCTTCAACAAACTTGCTGCGGTGTACCCGGCGAACATTTCCGGGAACAGCGTCAGGATGTCGAAGCGGAGGCGGGGCATGGCTTAGGCCACAGGTGCTGCTGCTTTGTCGGCCGCTTCCTTAGCTTCAACCACTTCGAACTTCGTCATGTATTTTTTGAAGACTGCAGCACAGTGTTCGCTGGGCATGGCCCCAACGCTCATCCAGTATTTCACACGGCCAGCGTTGAATTGAACGCGGCTTTCCTTGTCCGCCAAGTGCGGATCGTAGCTGCCGAGTTCTTCGATCACCTTGCCATCACGTGGCTGACGATGATCAATTGCCACAATACGGTAGTAGTGGCGGTGCGTACGACCCATCTGTTTCATGCGAATGCGAACGGCCACTGTCCAACCCCTCGACGTCGTCGGTAGATTCCAAGAATACAGCAAGTTAGCAGGGGTCTTTGGTTTTGGCTAGGGCGCTTGACGCGAAAAAACCTCCCCTACGACACGTTCAGCCTTCGACAGCTCGTTGCTCTTCAACCTGTTGGTTGATGCTTCGTTCATGCCTGTTTGCATTTCGCATCGCCTGATGCTTAGTCGCGCGAGCGCACATTCGCTTCCGCCACATTCGGAACGAACTCGCCTTCATCTCAGTACGCATCAGACGAACCACGCCCGATTCGTTGAGGCCAAACTGCATCTCAATCGCTTCAAATGGCGTGCAATCTTCCCAAGCCATTCTGATAATCGATGATATTTCTGAATCTGAGAAATGGCTATGGTCCTGTTGCGCAGTCTTGTCCGGATGCATTCGGTTCGACCTGATGTGTCGTGAGGCTCTCGATAACTATCCTGTTTCGTAGCCGTCTGCCGCAGATCACGTTTGAATCGTAGGTCGGATCATGCCAGCAAATCCACAAGCAAAACTCACGCTGATTTTTCCAGAAGTTGCATCTGACGTGGCATCGTTGTAAGCTTAACGTAACGAGTTTTGCTGATGACGGTGAACATCACGTGTGCGTGCTCATTGTCAGTCGTCGCGAAGTCCGACAGGAAGGGTTACCAAACCATGTCTTTCACGCTGAATATCGGCAAATGTAGTCTGCTTGGTAACTACCGAGAGAACAACGAAGATGCCGTGGATGTGAAGACGTTCCCGGACTTGATTGTTACCGTTGTTGCCGACGGTATGGGTGGACAAGCTGCCGGCGAAATCGCCAGTAAGAAGGCCATTGAGATTATTCCACGCGAACTTCGCAAACACCTCACGCCGAATTTGAACGCCGATGCCGTGAAGCAGGTCATCCGCCGGGCCATCGTGCAAGCCAACGACGAAATCATGGCGATGGGTGCCCTCGATAAAGACATGACAAACATGGGCACAACGGTAGTGCTCAGCGTCTGGCGGCGAGGCGGTGATTTGTTCATAGCAGGCGTTGGCGACAGCCGGTGCTATCAAGTTCGCGGCAAGAAAATTACGCAACTGACCGTGGATCACTCGCTCGCTCAGGCTTTGGTCGAGGCTAATACCATTTCTCCAGCGGAAGCAAAAGAACACCGCTTCAAGAACGTACTTTGGAAGTACCTCGGCAGCAAGGAAGTTGGCGATGGTCCGGATGTGGCCGTGATCCCATTGCAGGCTAAAGACCGCTACATTCTTTGTACCGACGGCCTGACGGGTGTGGTTTCAGACGATGGGATGTTGACGTTCCTCGAAGGCCAAACCGAAATGCAGGCGAGTGCTGAGGGGTTGGGTCAACTCGCATTGGATTCCGGCAGTCGCGATAACGTGAGCTGCATCATGCTCGAAGTGAATTGAGCTAAGACTTGTTTGTGAAGTCAGCAGGAAGTGATGTATGCAACGACTCAATCTGGAAGAGCTGCCGAAGGCATTCCGTGACGCTCTTGCTCTGTGTGTCACGGAACGGGAAGGAACCGCACTCGAGATGGACGGTAAGGTTGTTGCGTACATCATCCCCAAGTACGAACTGACGAAAGCCGACGAGCCATGGTCGGATGCAAAGAATGATCGACGCTGCGATCTCATCGACAAAAAACATGATGGCCGCGGACTGACACTTGAAGAAATCCGTGAACTCCACCAGCTGCAAAGTGAATTGAGCTACCATGTGCGGAAGGTAGCTCCGTTACCCATCGAACAGACTCGGAAACTTCATCAGCAACTTGTGATGGAAGCAATCCAATCCGCTTCATGAATCCTTTTAGCTATCCGGATACTCCACATGTCCGCAGGCACGGCCCTGTTGGATACGAATCATATTCAAGCTGCCGCGATTGGCTTAGGGACGAGTTCTCATTTCGATGTGTCTACTGCCGCATGCGAGAATCATGGACACAAGGCAGGACGGTTTTTCATATCGACCACTTGATACCGATTGCGATGAACGGAAATCAAGAATATGACAACCTCATTTACTGCTGTTCTACATGCAATTCATCAAAGCGAAGCCGGCAAGTACCAAACCCTCTCGAGTTCCTGCTTGCAGATACGATCCAGTTGAATGACCTAGGCGAATTTGTTGGAGAGTCGAGTTCCGCGAAGCGACTGATAGAACTCATCAACCTCAATGATGCTGACATGGTAGCGTATCGTCGAATGATCTTCGAAATCGTTGATATGGCGGAAAAGATAAACCCGAACCTCTACCAAAAACTGATGGGCTACCCGGCCGACTTGCCTGATCTGTCCGAACGAAAACCTCCGGGCGGCGATAGCCGACCGGAGGGTATCACGCAATCGTTTTTCGAGAAGCGGCTGCGTGGTGAACTCCCCGAAACTTATTGAACCGGTGGCTTCTTCTCTTCAGCCTTCTTCTCTTCAACAGGTGGTGTACCACCGCCAGGGCCGCGACCGCCACCCATTGGGCGGGCAGGCTTGTCGCGTGGCAGCATGTCTTTCATGTTGGCCACTCGCAGCGCGGTGATCGCCATCACCTTTGCACCTTGCACGAGGTTTTCTTCCTTGGCATGGTCATAGGTGTCGGTTTGCGTGTGGTGCGTCAGACGATATTCATCCATGTCCTGATCGCAGGCAAATCCGGGGACGCCGACGGCTTCAAATGACTGGTGATCCGTGCCACTGATGCTTCGCAGGCTCAGGCCTTTGAAGCCCGGCACTTTCTTCAGTGATTCAAGTTCTGGTTCCAGAACCTTCTTCACCGCTTCACGACCTTGCATGCCGAAGCCGTACACCGCACCGGTGCCGGTGTCGTGTACCAACGCGCAACTCGTTTTTTCCATCTCGTCCTTGTGCTTCTTCACGTAGGCCTTGCTGCCGTGGAGGCCTTGCTCTTCACCACTGAACAGCACGAAGCGGATGGTGCGTTTTGGCTTGATACCGGCTTTGGCGAGTGCCCCAAGTGTGCGGGCGCATTCCAGGACTGTACAAGTACCGGTACCGTTGTCGGTGGCCCCGGTTCCCAAGTCCCACGAATCAATGTGTGCGCCGATGACAACGATTTCGTCTGGCTTCTCACTGCCTTTGATCTCACCGACCGTGTTGTAGACGGTGATCGGGCCGGGTACGAACTTGTTGGTGATCTCGACTTCCACCTTCGGGGCCGTGCCATCCTTCATAGTGGCAAGGCGGTACAGCATCCGGTAGTGTTCGTGCGTGATAAACAGGCTAGGCATCGGTTCCGGGGCTGCCCCGCGATCACCGCCGCCCATCGGGTTGGTGCTTGGCCAGCTGCCAGTCATCGTGAGCAAGCCGTGAGGCTTGGCGGAGTCGCGGAGCATGACCGCAGCACCTTCAGCACGAAGGAAGTCGCCCATGGCTCGTTGCAGTGCCATCATTTCGCCGAAGCCCGGGCCACGACCACCGCCGCCACCCGCTGGTGGTTGAACTGGTGCGTCCTTCTTTGGCTCTTCCTTCTTCGTGTCGTCCTTTTTGGGCTCTTCTTTCTTGGGTTCCTCTTTCTTGGGTTCCTCTTTCTTGGGTTCCGTGCCTGTCATCGGTGTCGTTGCAGGCTGCGGTGGGCGCTGTGCCGGGTTGAGGTAGCTCAAGTCGGTGATTGGTTTGATCTCAGCCGGTGGCGACCGAAGGATGATCGCATCCTTCAATTTGCCCTTGTACTTATCCAGATCTTCTTTGGTTTTGGCATCGATGAACACGACTGGTCCAGTGATCTTGCCTTTGGTGCCAGGCACCCACGCGGCACTGGCCACGATCATCTGTTTACCGGGGTTCGGCTCGACCAAGGTCATGCTGGCGGTGCCTCGCTCCCAGCCAACTGGAATCTCGTATGGTTCAAGTTTCACGTCTTCGAGGCCATATTCCTTCATCCTGTCGGCGGCCCAGTTGTTCGCCTTTTCCAGCTTCGCTGAGCCGGTCACCCGTGGGCCGATGACATCGCACAGATACTGCAAGTTCTTCATCAACTTGGAGTTCTTGGTGATCTCCTCGATGATTTTGTCGTCGATCGACGACGGACTGACCGCGGCCACTTCGGCCTTCGTTTCCACCTTGGGCGCCTCGGCTATGACCACACCCGTGGCCAGCCCAGCCACAAGACCCAAGCCAAGGACACGTTTCCACAACAGCGTTTTCATGAAGCTCCTACAGCGTAAAAATGAAACCAACGGAGAGTGTAAGTGGAGATTGTGCGGATTTCTTCACAGCAACGCAAGCGGCCTTCAATGAGAAATGTTGATGCGCCACGTTGAGCCTGCTTGCGTCAGCGGCAGAAGTCTTTTTCAATGAACTCCTGCCGCTGACGCAAGCGGGCTCAACTTTTGTCATTTGATGAGGTTCGGTCACGCGAAAATCTGGATGCACCCAAAAGACCCAGCGGCTAACGGCGTGAGCCTTCCGGGTGTTCCCCGTGTCGCTTGGGTTGTATCCTTCACACTTCAGGATGAACGGAGTTGGTGAGATGTCGTCCGAACGGCCGGTGGAGAATGCACCGTATCTATCGCATGTCCACGGTGGAATGACGATTGAAGGGTGGAGCCGCGCCGCGGTGCAGAGCTACTGGCGAATTCCTGAGCTTAAGCTCGGCTTTGACCTCGGTGCCCACCCTTGGGATTTCATGGGTACGGGGAACTGGTTCTTGAGCCACACTCACCTCGACCACGTGGCCGCGCTTCCGGTGTATGTGGCTCGGCGACGGATGATGAAGATGGAACCACCAGTGATCTATCTGCCAGCAGAAAACGTGGATGATGTGCACCGGTTGTTGCAGGTGATGCAGCGTTTGGATCGCGGTAGGCAGACGTGCGAACTGGTGGGGCTGGAAGCCGGTGCCGAGGTGGAGATCAGCCGGGAACATGTGGTGACGGCGTGGGATACCGTGCATACCGTGCCCAGCCGGGGCTACGTGGTGTGGGATCGCCGCTTCAAGTTGAAGGAAGAGTACGTCGGCCTTCCGGGTGACAAGATTCGTGATTTGAAGTTCAGTGGCGTAGCCGTGACCCGTGAAGTTCGTACCCCGCTTGTCGCCTACACTGGCGACACATCACCTGCTGGCCTCGACAACTGCCCGGCAGCTTTCGAAGCCAAGATTCTGCTGACTGAAATGAGCTTTATCCGCCCGAACCACCGCAGAGACAAGATCCACAAGTTCGGCCACATGCACCTGGACGACTTCATTGAGCGCATCCCGCGCTTCAAAAATGAACTCATTATCGCCGGGCACTTCAGCACGCGCTACCATACTCAAGAGGTGCGGCGCACGCTGGCCGAGAAGATGCCGGACGAACTCAAAGCGATCCTCAAAGTTTGGATTTGACCATGCGTTCTGCGGTGATTGTTGGTGCGGGTGTCGTTGGCACCATGACGGCCTATGAACTGGCCCGTGCCGGTTGGAAGGTGACGCTACTCGACCGGGGCACACTCGGTGGGGCGTGTTCCAAAGGCAACTGCGGATACATCTGCCCGAGCCACGTGTTACCGATGGCCACACCCGGTGCGATTGGCTCGACACTCAAAACCTTGCTCGCCAAAAACTCGCCACTGAAAGTACGTTGGTCAACCGTGCTGGCCAACATGGGCTGGTTCCTCGGCTTCGCCCGCAAGTGCAACACTGCCGACATGCTGGCCACGGCAACACCGTTACACAGCTTGCTGAACTCGTCTCGCCGGTTGTACGACGAACTGCTGGCGCGCGAGGGCTTCCAGGTTGAGTGGGACACACACGGCCTGATGTTCGTGTTCCACACCTTGAAAGCCTTTGAGCATTATCACGAAGCCGACGACCTGCTGACGAAATCGTTCAACACCTTGGCCACTCGCCTCGACCGCGATGAACTCGCCAAGCTGGAACCGACACTCAAACCCGGTGCGGCCAGCGGCGGCTACCTCTACACCGGCGATGCCCAACTTCGACCTGAAGTGCTGATGCAACAACTCCGTGCAAAGATCGTGGCACTCGGTGTGACGATCCACGAGAACACCAGCATGACGGGCTTCGAACGTGATGCTGCCGGAAAGATCTCAGGCGTTCGCTGCGGCGAGTCCGTCCACACTGCGGATCGCTTTGTGCTGGCCATGGGTGCCTGGACACCCAAGCTGACCCGGCAACTTGGCATCAAGGTGCCGATCATCCCCGGTAAGGGGTACAGCCTGACGATGCCGCGGCCAACCCCCTGCCCCACCTACCCGATGATCTTTGAAGAACACCGCGTGGCGGTGAGTCCATTCGAGAGTGGATTACGCATCGGTAGCACCATGGAGTTCGGCGGGTACGACGAGACCATGAATCGAAGTCGGTTGAAACTGCTGACCGATGCCGCCGAGTTCTACCTGACGAGCCCCGGCGACCCAGCCCAAGCCACGGATGAGTGGTGGGGCTGGCGACCGATGGTGTACGACGGGCTACCGATCATTGACCGTGTGCCGAAGTTCCCGAATGTGATGCTGGCCGCAGGCCACGGTATGTTGGGCCTGAGCATGGCCACCGGCACAGCCCGCTTGGTACGCGAGATGTTGAACGACGAGCCAACGCACGTGCCCGCCGAGGCATATCGGCTCAACAGGTTTTAACGAGGCGGCGGGTCAGAAAGCATGATCTGATTCCAGGGTAACAACCTCTCCCCGTAAACGGGGGACAGGTGAAGAATTGAGCACTCACTCCTTCGACGCTTGCTCCAGCAACCGCTTCAGTTCCGAACTCACGTTCTCTTTCGTTGTGGCGTCGATCTTTAAGTTGCCCTTCACGTCGTCGATGGGGTTCACAAAGTTCTTGTACTTATCCTTCAACACTGTCACGCTGGATTGCAGCGTGCTGTCGACAGGGATGTCGAGCTTCCACACCTCGCCTTCCTTCTTCATGTTGAACATGATCTTGTTCGAGCGAAGGGTGCGATCTCGGCCAAGTGTTGGCACAAGACCCAGCAGGATATCATTGCGGATGTTCCACAGCCCGTTGTTTGCCTGACTGTTTCCGACCTTGGGCAAAGTGATGGTCATCGTGGCCTTTGGCGTACTGGTCGTTTCATCCGAAGTCACCATCTCAATGTTCTTGGGGAACGGATCAAGGCTGAACAATACGAGTTGCATCTCGTCTCGCATCAGGCCCCGACTGTTGATCTGTGATTCGAGATTGTCAATGGATTCACCAAGGCTCTTGGCTTCTTCGTGGACTTTCTTGAGTTGCTCTGCATACGCCGCCGTGACGTAGTCCGAAGCGATTTCATACTCGCGCTCTTTGATGGCCTTGCGGAACATCTCTGCGCAAACCTGCGGTGAATCGGCTTTCTTGAAGCCCTTGGCCGCACGGTTGGCATCGCCCCAACGGAAGAAGACGACGTAGCCGATGCCACCCGCGAGGGCCAGCACCGCGATGAGGATGAGTAAATTTTTCACGGAGATCTCCACCATCAGATGAAATAAATGTCGTGGTGGTTCCTACACGCTGTGTCGGGGGAACTCACGACATGATCTGTTTTCTACGAAAGAATAGGAGAAAGACCCCGACCCCAGCTGCAATGAAGGCCAACCCGGTTATGGCCGTATCCCGGCTCTCGGCCGTCATCAGCATGTTCCCCAGCACGAGTAGCATCACCAGGATGTACAACGCGGGCACAACCGGATAACCAGGGCAGCGGTACGGTCGCGCCGCATCGCGGTGGGTCACCCGGAAGACGTAGATCGTAGCCACTGCGAGGGTTTCTAAAAGTGTCGCGCCGAACACCACGAAGTCGGTGAGTAAATCGAAGCTGGACTTGAGTGCAGAACCATCTGCCCCGGTGTACAGGGCCACGCCGAAGATCATAGCAATGGTCGTCAACATCATCACGAAGGTAGCCCACATTGGTGTCTGATACTTGGCATGAATCTGCCCGAGGCGTGCCGGGGCCATCTTTTCATTCGCCAAAGCGAATAGCGAACGCGGGCCAACCAGTAGGTTGCCACCAACACTGCCGAAGACGCTGAGCATCAACGCCGCACTGGCCAACAACAACCCCGCCGGGCCGATCAGCCGTCGGCACACTTCGGTGGACACCGGGCTACCCTTGATGTCCTTCATCTCGATACCCGGCACGGCAAAGTAGTATGAGATATTTACCGACACATAAAGCACCGTGAGCAACAACAACCCGCCAATGAACACACGCGGTACATTCCGTTGCGGGTCTTTGATCTCCCCGGCCAGCGGGGCCACGTTGGTCCACCCGTTGTACGGCCACATGACGGCCACCATCGCCGTGGCATAGGCCGCGAGGTTGAGCGTACCCCAATCGCTCGGCCACATCGGGGCGAAGCGTGAGGCACTTGGCAAGGTGTCACCACCGAGTGTCAGGAATAGTGCCAATACCGGCAGTAAAGCGATGAGAATGATTGCCCCGACCTTCACCGTCGTAACGATGAGTTGAAAGCGTGCTCCCAACTGTGTGCCTCTGGCTGCTAGTACCCCAAGGCCAAACACCAGCAAGCCCGACGCAGCCTGCCGTGCCCAGAAGCCCAGCACTTCGACATCTTGCCGTAATAGCAACCGCAGTACATCGTTGAGCGATTCCGAAAAGATGACCGACAACGCCGCGATACTGGCACAGCGCAGGAACCAGAACTCGACCCACGCCCACAGGAAGCCGAACAACCGCCCATAGGCCTTTTGCAGGAACACGATGTTCCCGCCCGACGTTGGAAACAACGCCGCGACTTCCGCGAGGGCCAACGCTCCACACAACGTCAACAGCCCGACCACCAACCACACACTCAGCGCGATACCAGACTCCGGCAGCACCCCAGCCACGGCGCTCGCCTTCTTGAATACCCCCGTGCCGATGACGCACCCGACCAACACGGCCGTCGCCGTCCACGGGCCAATGATGCGAGCGAGTTGAGCGGGTGAATTCATCGAGGTGGTTGTTGTGTTTCTCGCGAGATCAGATTCAAGGGCCATCCGTGTATACCGCTGACTTTGCTGTGCTAAGCAGCCATACGAGTCATTCGCATTTCGACCTCACGGCGAACAGCGTCTTCGGCAAAGTGCTCCGATTCAGCCCGTCCCTTGCCTTTTCGGATACCGATGGCCACCAACAACTTTCGCCGAAGTTCGCGAAATGGTACGGCGACCCGTCGATGGGCAGAAATCCACCACGGACGACAGGCATCCAATTGGGCCAAGGCTTGCTCTTCATTCACTTGGGCGTGATGTAATACATGCTTAGTGAGGTGGTAACGATCGGCCTGGCAGAGCACGTCGAGTATCGCGGGCATGAAGGCCCAGCCCCGCACAGTACGGGTCGTCGAATCCAGGCAGATTTGGAAATCTATGAGGTAAGGCTGGCCGTCATCACCAACGATGATGTTTTCGCGTTTGTGCAGGTCAACGTAGGCCATGCCACGGTCGTGCATCACGGCAAGGGTCTCTTTCAACGTTTGAAAGAAACGGGGCGATACAAACTCTTTACGCATGAGGGGATGGCCAGAAACATAACGCCTGGCAACAGCGTTAGGCATGATTTTGCCATCAACACGGACATCACCCATCGAGTCCGGGATGGTTGGCAAATCTGCGAGGCGTTCCAAGGCATGTCGTTCGCGAGCAGCAAGCCGACGACCAAGCCAACTCATTGGGAAAAACAGGACTGGCTGCACCCGATTAAACTTGCAGATGATCACACCTCGGTGTGACGCGTACCGAGCAGTGGCTGCCCAAGAGTCGTGCTTATAAATCTCAACGCGATCATAGATCTCGCCATCAACTTCCACTACTTCTGGTGGCTCGGCAGCACCTAGGGCCCGAAACAGTGGACTTCGGGCTTTCTTGACACGTGTGCCGGACATCAGGCAGGCTCCTCATCGCTGCAAAGTCGATGAAGATATGATCGTCGAGAAGTTCCGGGGAGTTGTAAGAAAAGAACGAATAGCAACAGTTATTCGACCCACAGCGTGCCGATTATTCCAGCGGCACATCATCCACGAAACCGTCATCAACCGGCGCTTTGTCTCGCCGGTTGACCAAGAAATGCTACTTCCCGCCCGCTGGCACGTACTTCGTGAGCCAAGCGAACACTTCCTTATGCCAGTGCACGCTGTTCTTCGGCTTCAGCACCCAGTGGCCTTCATCGGGGAAGTTCACGAACTTGCTTGGCACCTTCTGCCGTTGCAACGCCGTGAACAATTCATGTCCCTGACCAATCGGGCAGCGGAAGTCGTAGTCGTTGTGGATCACCAGCATCGGTGTCTTGTACTCGCCCAGCTTGTTGGCCTTCTTGTGCGGGCTGAACTCAGCGTATTTGCCGGGCTTCTCCCACGGTAGGCCTTGGTGTTCCCATTCGTCGAACCAGAGTTCGTCGGTGGTGCCCCACATGCTCTCAAAGTTCCAGACGCTGCAATGCGTGATGAGGCACTTGAACCGCTTGCTGATGTCGTTGACCGCGAACCAGTTCTGCATGTACCCGCCGAAGCTGGCCCCGGCACTGCCGATGCGATCTTTGTCCACATACGGCAGTTTCTCCACCACATCCAACCCAGCCACGAGGTCGCGGTAGCACTTGCCACCCCAGTCGCCACTGATCTCATCGACGAACTTCTGGCCGAAGCCGGTTGATCCACGTGGGTTCGGCATGGCAATCACGTAGCCCTGTGCGGCCCAAAGTTGCGGGTTCCAGCGGAAGCTCCAGCCATCTTCCCATGCACCCTGCGGCCCACCATGAATGAGATAGACCACCGGGTATTTCTTCTTCGGGTCGAACCCCGGCGGCTTCAACAGCCACATCTGCATGTCGCCGTCTTCGACTTTGACCTTCACCGATTCGGGCTTGTTACGTTCGATGGTGGCGAGTAGTAAGTCGTTGGCTTTGCTGAGATTAAAAGGCTCTCGATCCATACCACCTATCTTAACATGTACTTCAGCTGGTGCACTTAGTGAAGCTTCTAGATAAACCATAGCGTTTCCAGCCATAGTCACACTAAGTATGCTGCTATCGCTCAGATTAAACTTACCCATCGAATGGTCTAGCCATAACTGGCAAAGGATTTGTCGGCCTTTGCAATCACTGATAAACTTGAACGCGCCATCTGGTGTCCAGATGAACTCATTTACAGAAAGATCATCCGGAGATTGCATCCACTCACTAATGTTCTCGGCTTTAGCTGATAAAGTGCCGTCTGGCTTACATGCAGCTACAACAATCTCCCATTTATCCGCTTCGTACCCCGCGCGTTTCTGACTTCGCCACGCGAGTTTGTTGCCATCGGGGCTGAAACGCGGGCTGTTGTCGGCGGCTTTGTTCGTCCCGGTCAGTGTCTCCCACTTCGTTGATTTGTTGTTGATGCTCACGCGGCAGAGGTCGTAGTTCGTGCTCCATGCTTCGTTCTCCGTCGGTGAGGCTGCAAACACGAGGTGCTTGCTGTCCGGCGTGAAGGTGAAGTCGTCACCCACGCTGAAGGTGCTGCTGTTTGGATAAGCGTCGCGGTCGCCGGGGGTCACGTTGCGGGGTTCGCTCCATGCTGTTGCACCAGCCGTGATGACGAACAGATGCCCACGTTTATCTTCAACGTAGCTATCCCAATGGCGGTAGAAGAGTTTGGTGAAGGTCTTGGCCTTCACGGGGTTGTCTTCGACGGCCTTGTCCTTCTCCGCGTTCTTCTTGTCCGCCTCGGCAAACGGCAGTTCGCTGAACTCCGGCGAAACATTGCTCACGAACGCAATCGCTTTGCCGTCCGGTGCCCAGGTGCCGGTGCCTGCACCGGTGCTGATGCTGGTGATCTTGGTGGCTTCGCCACCGCCAAACGGTGCGATGGTGTAGAGCTGGAACGTTCCGCTGCGGTTCGATTCGAATAGCAGGGTCTGCCCATCCGGGCTCCAACGCGGGTGGGCGTCCTTCTTGCCGTTGGGGTTCGTCAGTTGTTTGGGCGGAGTCTTGCCATCGGTGGCGGCCAGCCACAGTGCCGTGCTGCTTTTGTTGGCTTCCAGATCGACCGAAGTGATCTGATAGACCACATTTTTGCCATCCGGGCTGATCTGCGGATCGGCCACCCGCTTCAGTTTGAACAGATCGTCGATCTGCATGGGGCGTTTGTCGGCGGCTTCGGTGATACTCATCGTGAGGATTCCCAAGCTCAGGGTCAAAAGTGTCGCAGAGCGGTGCAGCATCACCGGCACTCCGGGTTTGAGTGAAACAGTTTGGTTATGGTACGAGACAACACAACGCCGTACTCGTGGGTCGATCAAGCGTTTTTACTTCACCTGCAGGAAACCATCCGGACGCACGGTATAAGTTTTTCCGCCGAAAACCGATGAGACCACGACACCGAACGGCCACGATTGCATTGCCGGGCCGTTGGCATCATCCGATAGACCCAGTTCAGCTAATGTCGAAGCATAGTTGCCATGCTTCTTGAGGTATTTGGCTTGCCGATGTCGCACATCGTAAAGCTGATCAACCGTAGACCATGCTGGATCAACAGGGCTTGCTTGCTTCGGATCATCCGTGAACACGACATAACCCCAGCGGTGCGGGCGATGAATGTCGATGACACCAGTGGGTGCCCACACCCAATTATGTTCCGGCTTCTTAGGTACCTTGACGTATTTGCCGTTTTCAATCGTCGTGTCCCACTCCACCCGGCTCATGTTCATGCGATACCGTGAGCCATTCTGTGGTGGCACCGTTTTGTTGTTCAACTCTTGCAGATTCTTCCATGGCCAGAACATCTCAATCGTCCAGCCCGTGTCAATATCGCTGGGGTCGTTCAAAGTACCTTGGACTTTCACGGCCGATTGAAAGCCCGTGATGTTCCAATCGTTGAAGGCCAGGCCACCTTCGATGTATGGCTTCGTTAGCAGCAAATCCCACAACGTATTCAGGGCGTTGAGTTCGATCTCGGCGTACGCGTGTGTGTCGTCATCCGGGCTGAAGAAGACTTCAAAATCGTTGTCGTAGAACATGACTGCATCACGCTGCGTGATGGTGGCCCAAACATGCGGTTCGATGATCTCGGCGGCGAGATAAAAACCTTGGTCGTCCCACAGCATCTTGAAGCGAGTCCGATGGGTTGGCTTCGGGCGAATGCTGCCTTCGATATCTTGAAACTCCCCGCTCCACGGTGCAGCTGTCCAGCAATCATCGTTGATGTTCCCATCAATATTGGGTGCTTTGGCCGTGCGTAAACACACATACCCAGGTGGAGCTTCCAGCGGAACTTGTTGCGGCACCACCGCAGGTTGCAACACCGGAAGAAACACAAGCATCGCAACAGCTGCAAGCACAGCCAGCACAACCAAGGCAACAACAGCGTAGCGCACGCGGCTACTCCTTCGGAGCAGTTGGGGTCAAGGTGAATGAATCGAAGAATCGCTGCATGTTCGCGGCCATCTTGCCACGATCATTCCCAACGACCACGAGTAAATACATCCGGCTTTCAACAGCGACCAAGCGAATCACCATTGCTGCCCGCTCCATCTGGGGTTGCTGACCCGTCCCTTCGACTTGCAACCCTTGTTGACCGGAAATCACCATGCTCGTGCGGGATGTCTCCTGGAAGCCAAATTGCCCGCCCTTCTTCAGTTCATCGATTAAGGCGTTCATCTGGGCCTCACGCCAAACCTTGCCAGTACCTTTGGGCAACGGCGTGTGCATGACCACGAAGGCCTGCTGCTGAATCAGTAATTGACACAGGTACTGCTGGAATTTCTCGGTTTTGCCTTCGCCAGTTGTGTAAGTGGTGTCGGAATAGGTAGGCGGCTTTGGGAAGGTCACCGTGAATTCCGGCGTGGTATACGGCGACCATTCAGGCTTGAAGACTTGCCAAACCAGCACGCCACCACAGCCACAACACACCAAACCAAAGACGGTTAAAAAGCCAAGGACGACCAGGAGGCTGCGATTCCGGCGTGGGCGATTCGGTGGCAGTTCATCGTTTCGCGCACGTGATCGACGTGGTTTCGGTTGCCCGTCGTCATCCAGCCGGGTGTTGCGTGAAGAAGCATCGTCGTCATCACCTCGTCGTGAATCTGCTTGCGATTGTGGAGCAGGATTCTGCTGTGGACTGTGTTCCTGGGCTTGAATCACCCGGCTGCACGATCCGCAGCGAATCGGCCCGCGCTCGAACTCCGCAGGCACACCCAGATACTCTCCGCACTGCGGGCAAGGCACTTCTCGCACGATCCGATTCTCCAAGAGATGATGTTACTGTAGAAGCTATTTCAAAAGGGGGACTGGCTCCGAGTCTTCGAGGTGCCTGTCCCCCTTTGAAATAGCTTCTAGGAGTTGCTGTGAGTTGTGATGTTCGTCAAAAGAAGTTGGTCGGTTGGACGAATGGTTGATCAGAAGAGGGCTGTCGATGAACAAACCAAGCAAACTTAGCCCGTACGGTGTCGGGATGATCGTGCTATTCTTCTCTTGGTTCTTTTTCCCGGTAGTAATTGCCTCGGTCGGTTGGCTGACTCATCCCATGGAACTCTTCAACTCCGTGATGGGGGGTGTCTACCAGGCGTACATCGTTGGTGCGCTTTACTTCGCGGGCTTCAGTACACTCTCGGTCGTCAAATACCAACATCCTCATTGGGTGCGGATTCTGTTTGCTCTCGGAATGTTGATGTGGTGCTTCGCTGTCCACTACCTCGTCCTCTTGAACATCGATTCATGCTGAACTCAGCTACCACCATGAATGAACCTCGCTCACATCGCCATGTCTGGGTGCTGATACTGGCTGTGGTGCTTTACCCGGTGTTTGCGTTGTGTGGACTTCGCGCCATGAGCATGCTCACGTTCGATGAGTTGATGTCAACCGGCAGTCTTATTCTGCCATGGTTGTACTTTCTTTTCGTCTCATTCATTGCGTTTGTCGGCCTGAGATTAAACTGGATTCACCTTGTGTGGTTCATGTGTCTCATGGCTGGCTGGGCTTGCTTGTTTCGTTATGTCCTTTACGAAGGCATGAAGAGTGCTTGATAAGAGTAACCACCGGCACACTTACGTTGTGCCGTTCACCAAAACCAAGCCTGCGTCGTTTTGTTCCTTCCGCTTTCCCACTTCCCACTTCCCACTTGTAAATTGTCCCGGTCAGTTCGACTGCAATCTTGCAACAGTTGCCGAAAGATGGCTGAAACTGGCCTTGATTCGAGGGTTTTCTTGCCCGGCACCACGATTTTGAAGTTTGGCACGGCAGGTGCAATATTCATTTCATCGGAAGCCAAGACGAAACAGAACCTTCCCCCAAGGCCATGTTTCATCCCCCCAAGAATCTTGACTTCCGGATGATGATGAGACAACGTTGGTGGTTCTCCCCCAGAACCTCCAACACGAAGGCGACCCCCAAAACGCCTTCGCACCCCTTCCCCCAACAGGTCAGTCCCCCCTTCAAGATTCATCCCCCCGACAACCCGCCTCCCCCGGCGGGTTGCTCTCTTTTATGGGTATTGACGCTGAAGTTGCACTAGCATTCGTTCGTCCAGCCGAACGGCGCGCGTCCAGCGGGGGGTACACACATCCCGTGGACACGACGACCGCAGATAGAATGACGAAGTGCAAGTGACAAAAAGGATGGACTGGCATCTGGAATTGCTAGCCGGTAAGATTTACAACTCGACTC